>NZ_LFLT01000040.1 GCF_001189955.1 Herbaspirillum chlorophenolicum
CCCAATCCGGGGCGCGCCACATCGCGGGGGACTTATTCAGCGCTGCCTTAGATTTCTTCGATGGCTGGAGCAGCGGAGGCAGTATTTCATCCGCCAAAACCACCAGCAAGCTAGAATCCCTCAAACCGCTTTGAATTATTTTCATAACAAGACAACAAAGCCGCACAGGGAGACACCATGCACCTGCCCCCGCTGAAGGCCGTGATCGCCTTCGAAGTCGTGGCCCGGCACGCCAACATCAGCAAGGCCGCCGAAGAATTGAACCTGACGCCGTCGGCGGTCAGCCACCAGATCAGCAACCTGGAACATTTCGTCGGCCTGAAACTGTTCGAACGCACCTCGCGCGGCGTGGTGCTCACACCCGCCGGCGAGCGCTACCAGCAGACGCTATCGGGTGCGCTGGCGCTGATCGCCAGCGCCGCCCAGAGCGCGCGCGCCGACGACGGCATCGAAGTGTTGCGGGTGCATGCCTCGCCCAGCTTCGCCAGCCTGTGGCTGATGCCGCGCCTGCCGCAGTTCATGCGCGAGCATCCCGACATCCGCATCCGGCTGTCGGCCTCGCACATGCATTCGGACTTTTCGCGCGGAGAGATCGACCTCGACATCCGCTACGGTGCGGTGCGCTGGGCCGACCTGCATGTGGAAACCATCTTCACCGAGGAAATCATGCCCATGGTCAGCCCGGCCATGGCCGAACGGCTGCAACTGCGCAACCCGCAGCAGCTGCTGCAGGAAAGCCTGATCTTCTCGGAAGTGAACCTGGTGCAATGGCCGCAATGGTTCGCCGCGCACGGGATCGATGTCAGCCCCAGCCACTACGCGCTGAGCTTCGACCGTGCCTATCTCGCCATCGAAGCCGCGGTGCAAGGGCTGGGGGTCGCGCTGGACAGTGCCTGGCTGGCCAAGGGCTTGCTGGATGAAGGGCGGCTGGTACCGCTGTTCGCCGACCGCAAGAGCATTCGGGTGCATGCCCACCATCTGGTATATCCGGCCACGCATGGGAAATGGCCGAAGGTGAAGCGGTTTACCGGGTGGATGGGGCAACAGGTCGATGCCGAGCGGCAAGAGCCCGCCGGCCGCGCCAGACCGCCACTGCCGGGCCCTCCTCCCTTATAATGGACGGTTTCGCAAAAACACACGTCAAATCATGGAATTAGCCAAGTCTTTCGAGCCTGCCGAGATTGAAAAATTCTGGCGCGAGGAGTGGGAAAAGCGCGGTTACTTTGCCGCCACCACCGACGCCGGGAAGCCGTCGTTCTCCATCCAGTTGCCGCCGCCGAACGTCACCGGCACGCTGCACATGGGCCACGCGTTCAACCAGACCATCATGGACGGCCTGACGCGCTACTACCGCATGCGCGGCTACAACACCGCCTGGATTCCCGGTACCGACCACGCCGGTATCGCGACCCAGATCGTGGTGGAGCGCCAGCTCGATGCGCAAAAGATTTCGCGCCATGACCTCGGCCGCGAGAAGTTCGTCGAGAAGGTGTGGGAGTGGAAGGAAAAATCCGGCTCCACCATCACCGGCCAGATGCGCCGCATGGGCGCCTCGGCCGACTGGGATCGTGAATACTTCACGATGGACCCGAAGATGTCCAAGGCCGTGATCGAAGTGTTCGTACGCCTGTATGAGCAGGGCCTGATCTACCGCGGCAAGCGCCTGGTCAACTGGGACCCGGTGCTGGGCACCGCGGTGTCCGACCTGGAAGTGGTGTCGGAAGAGGAAGACGGCTCGATGTGGCACATCCAGTACCCGCTGGCCGACGGCAGCGGCACCATCACGGTTGCCACTACCCGCCCGGAAACCATGCTGGGCGACGTCGCCGTGGCGGTTGATCCAACCGACGAGCGCTATGCCGCGCTGGTGGGCAAGATGCTCAAGCTGCCGCTGGTTGGCCGCGAGATTCCCATCATCAAGGATGAATACGTCGACAAGGAATTCGGCACCGGCTGCGTGAAGATTACCCCGGCGCACGATTTCAACGACTATCAGGTCGGCACGCGCCACAATCTGGACAAGATCAGCGTGTTCACACTGGACGCCAAGATCAACGAAAATGCGCCAGAAAAGTACCAGGGTCTGGATCGCTTCGAAGCGCGCAAGCAGATCGTGGCCGACCTCGATGCACTGGGCCTGCTGGAATCGGTCAAGCCGCACAAACTGATGGTGCCGCGCGGCGACCGTACCGGGGTGGTGATCGAGCCGATGTTGACCGACCAGTGGTTCGTAGCGATGAGCAAGCCGGCACCGGAAGGTACTTACTTCCCCGGCAAGTCGATCGCCGAGACCGCGCTGGAGAAGGTTGCCTCCGGCGAAATCAAGTTCGTGCCCGAGAACTGGACCAATACCTACAACCAGTGGTTGAACAACATTCAGGACTGGTGTATCTCCCGCCAGTTGTGGTGGGGCCACCAGATCCCGGCTTGGTACGACGAGGACGGCGGCATCTATGTCGCCCGCACCGAAGAAGAAGCCAAGGCGCAAGCCGGCGGCCGCGCCGTCAAGCGCGACGCAGATGTACTGGACACCTGGTTCTCCGCCGCGCTGGTTCCGTTTTCCTCGCTGGGCTGGCCGGAAGAAACGCCGGACTACAAGCGCTTCCTGCCGTCGTCGGTGCTGGTGACCGGCTTCGACATCATTTTCTTCTGGGTCGCGCGCATGGTGATGATGACCACGCACTTCACCGGGAAAGTACCGTTTGATACCGTCTACATGCACGGCCTGGTGCGCGACGGCAGCGGCCAGAAGATGTCCAAGTCCAAGGGCAATACGCTGGACCCGATCGACCTGATCGACGGCATCGGCGTGGATGACCTGGTGGCCAAGCGCACCACCGGCCTGATGAACCCGAAGCAGGCAGCCAGCATCGAGAAGGCGACCCGCAAGGAATTCGTCGACGGCATCCCGGCCTTCGGCACCGATGCGCTGCGCTTCACCTTCGCCTCGCTGGCGACCCTGGGCCGCAACATCAACTTCGACCTGAACCGCTGCGAAGGCTACCGCAACTTCTGCAACAAGCTGTGGAACGCCACCCGCTTCGTGCTGATGAACACTGAAGGCCAGGACTGCGGTTTCGACGGCCATGAAAAGGGCGTGTGCGACAAGACCTACCTGCAGTTCTCGCAGGCCGACCGCTGGATCGTGTCGCTCTTGCAGCGTACCGAGGCCGAAGTCGAGAAGGGTTTCGCCGACTACCGCTTCGACAACATCGCTTCCGCAATCTACAAGTTCGTGTGGGACGAGTACTGCGACTGGTACCTGGAAATGGCCAAGGCGCAGATCCAGACTGGCAACGAGGCGCAGCAGCGCGCCACCCGCCGCACCCTGCTGCGCGTGCTGGAAGTGATCCTGCGACTGGCGCATCCGGTGCTGCCTTTCATCACCGAGCAGTTGTGGCAGACCGTAGCGCCGATGACGGACCGCAAGCCCGATCCGGCCGGCGACTCCATCATGCGCCAGAAGTATCCGCAGCCCGACCTGGAGAAGATCGATGCGGAAGCGGAAGCCTGGATGGCGCAGTTCCGCGCGCTGACCGACGCCTGCCGCAATCTGCGCGGCGAGATGCAACTGGCGCCGTCGCTGCGCGTGCCGCTGATCGTGGAAGCCGCCGACGCCTCGTCGGTGCAGTCCTTCCTGCCTTACCTGCAGGGCCTGGTGCGCCTGTCGGAAACGCAGGTGGTCGCGCAACTGCCGGAATCCCCGGCGCCGGTGGCCATCGTCGGCAGCATCAAGCTGATGCTGAAGGTGGAAATCGACGTGGCGGCCGAGCGCGAGCGCCTGGGCAAGGAAATCGCCCGCCTGAGCGGCGAGATCGCCAAGGCCAACGGCAAGCTGTCCAACGAAAGCTTCGTGGCGCGTGCGCCGGAAGCCGTGGTGGCACAGGAGAAGGAACGCCTGGCAACCTTCACTGCCACGGTGGAGAAGCTGCAGGAACAGTTGGCGAAGCTGAAGTAAGTTTCGACCTGCCCAGCAGAGAAAAAGCCGTCGTCCTTTACTGGACGGCGGCTTTTATTTTTGCCTTTCCCGATCATTGCATCGCCGTGCCTGGTTTATCCGGAGCAACAAGCTTGCCGTGCTATTTTTATTGCTTGCCCTGCGCGTCCTGCTTGACTACACTGAGTCGACAAAAATTAGAACAACCGTGCTTTTTAATTGAAAATATCGACCGGAGACAACCATGAATACCAAGGCTTTCCCCTCCTCCCTTTCCCGCATCGCCGCTGCCGGCATGCTGATGGCCGGCTTGCTGGCATCCGCTTGCGCGTGGGCCGACGGCTCCCCTGTCGGCCTGTGGAAAAACATCGACGACGCCACCGGCAAACCCAAGGCGCTGATCCGCATCACTGAAAACAATGGAGAACTGTCGGGCAAGATCGAGAAACTGTTCCGCGCGCCGGAAGAAGACCAGAACCCGGTCTGCGCAAAGTGCGAAGGCGACCTGAAGGACCAGCCCGTCATCGGCATGACCATCCTCTCCGGGCTGAAGAAGGACGGCAACGAATACAGCGGCGGCCAGATCCTCGACCCGGCCAACGGCAAGATCTACAAGAGCAAGCTGACGGTGGTCGAAGACGGCAAGAAGCTCAACGTACGCGGCTACATTGGTTTGCCGATGCTGGGGCGCACGCAAACCTGGGTGCGCGAGGAGTAAGCACGGCGGCATCTTGGATGGCGCCGCAAACGCAAACGGCAACGAAAAATTCGTTGCCGTTTTTTTTGAGGATGCGGTCTCTTCAGCGTCCGGCCTGGGATTTCTGCACGTACCGGTCAAGCTCACGCGCGAATGCGCGGCTGTCGCCCTGGCTGAAGGCGGCCGGGCCGCCGGTTTCCATGCCGCTGCTGCGCAATTCTTCCATGAAATTGCGCATGCTCAGGTGGTGGCGGATGTTGTCGGCGGTATAAAGCTCGCCACGCGGATTGAGCGCCACGCCGCCTTTGGCGACGACATCGGCCGCCAGCGGGATGTCGGCGGTGATGACCAGGTCGCCGGCCTGCACCAGCTTGACGATCTCGCGGTCGGCCACATCGAAACCGGCCGGCACTACGATGGATTTGATGAAGCGCGAGGGTGGCGTACGCAGCCCGCGGTTGGCCACCAGGGTCACGACGATGCCGGTGCGGTCCGCTACGCGGAACAGCATGTCCTTGATGACGCCCGGACAGGCGTCGGCATCAACCCAGATCTGCATGGAGAAAACCTGCCGCGGAAGCAGCGATGTGGAGCCCTGGCGCTATATTCAAACGAAGGAGACGGTCAGCCCTGGCAGGGTAACACCGGAAAACGCCGTGACCCAGGTCTGCCCCGGCTCGATCGGCAGGGCATCGGTCCAGGTGCCGGTAGTGATGATCTCGCCGGCCTGCAGCTGGCGGAACTGCGACTGCTTCTGCAGCAGCTGGTGCAGGTGCCACAGGGCGTGCAAGGGGCTGTCCATCTCGTCGTTGCAGAAGCCGGCGGCGCGCAGCACGCTGGACGACTTGGTGTTGCACGACAGCGAGACGGTGGCGCCGGCCAAGATCTGCGGCAGATGGTGGCGCGTGCCGAAGGACAGCACATGCGGTTCGCCGATGATCAGCGTGCCGTGCAAGCCAAAGGCGGCGATCGAATCGGCTACCGTGAACTCCCAGTTGGCGAAGGGGCACACCACGATTTCGAAACCGTGCGCCATCCATTCCAGGCAATCGGCCAGCTCGTCCAGTGTGGCGTTGGGCGCCGGCGTCTTGCCCAGCTTGAAGACGATCTCGGGCTCGATGCGCGGCTGCACTGCGCCGGCCAGCGATTGCGTGCCATGGTTGTCTTCCGCAAAGCGCACGGTAGTGTCGAACACCGGCGCCCAGATCGGCGTGCGGGTGTCGTCGGTAACGCCGTAGCGCGACCAGGACTTGCGCACCGAAAATCCGATCTTGCGTCCGACCGGCTGCTCGCCTTGCGCCACGCGGATGTTGCGGATGCGGTAGGCGATGTCGTAGGCATCCTCGAGCGAGAGCGGCTCGTTCTTGGAGATCAGGGGGATTTGCTTCGAGTTGGCCCGCGCATCGAGCAGTTGATGCGCATAGCGGCTAGCTTGACTCGACATTAGCATGACAGGCTCACATCGAAAGATAGTGAATAGCTATCCATTGTCAATGACGATTAATATTTGCACAAGTGAAATTAAAGTGCGCGTAAAAGTATTTCACGGCTCCGCTGAGGTTTTGCTTGCATAAAAATTAAAGAAATTAGCAAAATGGAAGCCTTCCTTCGCTGGGAAAATTGGGGGCCCAGCCAGTTGGCGCTCTGCCAACATTAAAGCGCCGACGCTCCTTGCCGTGTAGAAAGGGGACGACCATGAAGTCGCTACGCTGCCTGCTTCTCTCTTTTTCCATTCTTGCCGTTTGCATCGGCGCCCCCGGCCACGCGCAAGAAGGCGTGCATGAAGTGAAAATAGGTTTTGCCGGGCCGCTGTCGGAAGTGCGCGTGCGTGCCGCCCTCGATGCAGCACGCTTGGCGGCGGAACAGGCCAATACGCACGCGCCTCAGATCGGCGGCCGCAAAGTCAGCTTCCAGATACTGTCCCAGGATGACAAGGGTGACGCCCGCACTGCGCCGCTGGTAGCCCAATACCTGATCCACAGCGGTGTCGTCGGCGTCATCGGCCATTGGACTTCCACCTGCAGCATTGCCGCCGCTCCGGTCTACCACCAGGCCGGCATGACGCACGTGTCGCCGGCCTCGACTTCGCACAAGCTCACCCAACTCGGGTTCCAGACCACGTTTCGCATCATGGGCCATGACGACGCCGGCGGCGCCTTCCTCGGCGCCTATGTGGTCAACGAACTCAAAGCCAGGCGCATCATGGTGATCGATGACGGCAGCCAGTTCGGCATCGGGCTGGCAGACCAGTTCAGTGCGACGGTGACGGCCAACAAGGGCAACATCGTCAACCGCAGCAGCGTGAGCAGCAAGACCTCGGATTTCAATTCGGTGCTGCGCATCGCCAAGGACAGCAACGCCGATCTCATCTTCCTCAGCGTACGCGTCAATCAAAGCGGAGAATTTGCGCGCAGCATGAAGCGGCTCGGCGTCAGCGCCACCCTGCTGGCTTCGGGTGGAACGGTCAGTCCGACCTTCCTGGCCATGGCGGGCGACGCCGCCGACGGCACCATGGCGATGGAACCCGGCCCGGCCCTGGAACAACTGCCCGCATGGAAAAAACTGCAGAAGGAATTTGCCGCTGCCGGCATCACCGAAGACGGTCCGTTCACGGTATTTGCGTATGACGCCACCAGCGCGCTCATTGCCGCCATCCTGCAAGCCAACTCGCTGGAGCCTGATGCCATTACCGCTGCCATGCGCAAGCTGCAGTACAAGGGAGTGACCGGCAACATCGCGTTCGACGCGGAAGGCAACTTGCGGCAACCGGTCTATACCTTGTACCGCGTACAAAAGGGCGCGTGGGTACCGTTCAAGACCTTTGGCGGCAAATGAAGAAGGCGGGCCTGCAGTTCAACCGCCCCACAGGTCGCCGTTGGGGCTGGTACGCGGCGCGGTGACGCCGAAGTGCTGGTAAGCCGCCGGGGTGGCGATGCGCCCGCGCGGGGTGCGCTGCAGGTAGCCTTGCTGGATCAGGTAGGGTTCCAGCACGTCCTCGATGGTGTCGCGCTCTTCGCCGATGGCGGCCGCCAGGTTGTCCAGCCCGACCGGGCCGCCGCTGAACTTGAACAGCACGGCTTCGAGCAGCTTGCGGTCCATCAGGTCGAAGCCGACCGGGTCGACATCCAGCATCACCAGCGCCGCATCGGCCATCTCGCGCGTGATCTCGCCGCGTCCCTTGACCTCGGCGTAGTCGCGCACGCGGCGCAGCAAGCGGTTGGCAATACGCGGGGTGCCGCGGCTGCGCTTGGCGATTTCCAGCGCACCGTCCTCGACAATGGGGGCGTTGAGCAGGCCGGCGCTGCGCGTGACGATGCGCGCCAGTTCCGGTGGCGTGTAGAACTCCAGCCGGGCGACGATGCCGAAGCGGTCGCGCAGCGGATTGGTCAGCATGCCGGCGCGGGTAGTGGCGCCGACCAGCGTGAACGGCTGCAGGTCCAGCCGCACCGAACGCGCCGCCGGACCTTCGCCAATCATGATGTCGATCTGGTAATCCTCCAGCGCCGGGTAGAGGATTTCCTCCACCACCGGCGACAGGCGGTGGATCTCGTCGATGAACAGGACGTCGTTGGCTTCGAGGTTGGTCAGGAGCGCCGCCAGGTCGCCGGCGCGTTCCAGCACCGGGCCGGAAGTCTGGCGCAGGTTCACGCCCATCTCGCGCGCGATGATGTGCGCCATGGTGGTCTTGCCCAAGCCGGGCGGGCCGAACAGCAAGGTATGGTCGAGCGCCTCGTTGCGGCCGCGCGCGGCGGCGATGAAAATCTCCAGCTGGCTGCGCACTTTTTCCTGGCCGACGTATTCGTCGAGCTGCTTGGGGCGCAGGGCGCGCTCGATGGCCTCCTCGTTGGCCGAAGCCGGGGTGGCGGCAATGATGCGCTGTTCGGAAAAGTCGTCGGTCTGGATGCTCATGCGCCTGCCCTCCCCTTATGCCTTGGACAAGGCCTTGAGCGCGTGCTTGATACCGTCGGACACGCTGGCGTCCTTGGGTACCTGCTTCATCGCCAGCCCTGCTTCCTTGTCGGAATAGCCCAGCGCCAGGAGCGCGTTAAGGATATCGGTCGAGGCATCGGAATGCACCACGCCGCCGGCCACGCCGAGGTCGGCGCCGAGCTTGCCCTTCAATTCAAGCAGCAGGCGCTCGGCGGTTTTCTTGCCGATGCCGGGCACCCGGGTCAGGCGCCCCGCTTCCTGCAGCGTCACCGCTTGCGCCAGGTCGGCCACCGACATGCCCGACAGGATCGCCAGCGCGGTGCGCGCGCCGACGCCGGAAATCTTGATCAGCTCCTTGAACGTGTTGCGCTCCTCGGCGGTCCCGAACCCGAACAGGATATGCGCATCCTCGCGGATGGCGAGGTGGGTCAGCAGCACCACCTTGTCGCCCAGCGCGGGCAAGTTGTAGAAGGTGCTCATCGGCACCGCAACCTCATAGCCGACGCCATTGCAGTCGACCAGCAGATTCGGGGGATTTTTTTCGAACAGGGTTCCGGAGAGGCGACCGATCATGGCGTGGATGTGTTGGGCGTTGGTATCAACGATAAGCCCGAATGATACAGTACTGTCTGGATAAACAGTATCCCGCCTCATCCGGCGACACCCGCCGAACCGCATATAAAAAGGACAAGCATGGCAGGCAGCAGCTTCTTCGCACTGATCGACGATATCGCCTCGGTATTGGACGACGTTTCCGTGATGACCAAGGTCGCGGCCAAGAAAACCGCCGGCGTGCTGGGCGATGACCTCGCCCTGAACGCCCAGCAGGTAAGCGGCGTGAAGGCCGAGCGCGAACTGCCGGTGGTGTGGGCGGTGGCGCGGGGCTCGCTGAAGAACAAGGCGATCCTGGTGCCGGCGGCGCTGGCCATCAGCGCCTTCATCCCGTGGGCGGTGACGCCGCTGCTGATGCTGGGCGGCGCCTTCCTGTGCTTCGAAGGTTTCGAAAAGCTGGCGCATAAATACCTGCCGCACGGCGCAGGCGAGGAAGGCCACGAGACCACCGGCGCAACCGCCGATATCGATCCGGTGGCCTATGAACAGGACAAGATCAAGGGCGCCGTACGCACCGACTTCATCCTCTCGGCCGAAATCATCGCCATCACCCTGGGCACCGTAGCCGGCGCGCCGCTGCAGCAGCAGGTGACGGTGCTGGTCGGCATTGCGCTGATCATGACGGTGGGGGTGTACGGCATCGTCGCGGCCATCGTGAAACTCGACGATGGCGGACTCTACCTGCTGCGCACGGCCGGCGCCGGCACGGTGGGCCGCATCAAGGAAAAACTGGGACGCGCCATCCTGGCGGCGGCGCCGGCCATGATGCGCAGCCTGTCGGTGATCGGCACCGTGGCCATGTTCATGGTGGGCGGCGGCATCCTGACGCACGGCTTGCCGTTCGCCCACCACGGCATCGAATCGGCAGCCGCGGCCATCGCCGGCATACCGGCCGTTGGCGGCGTGCTAGCGGCGCTGGCGCCTGCGGTGCTCAATGCCTTGTTCGGGGTAGTGGCGGGAGGCATGGTGTTGCTGGCAGTAGAAGCAGTCAAGCGCATGCTTGCCTGGATGAAAAAGTCCGGGCAATAAATAGCCCCTCGGTAAATAACGCCGTAATCGCCCAATCATGTCTTTCCTGTACCATGGAGGGGCCTACAACAGGCAATGCAATTACCTCGTTTTCTGCAGTCCAAAAATAAAATTCTGGGGGAAGGGTATGGCGGATTCCGATTCTGTTTCATTGGTGCCGATACGTGCGGCGGAGTTGACGCTGGGGCAGCCGGTGCCCTGGTCGATTTACAACGACAGCGGCGAATTGTTGCTGGCCCGGGGCAATCTCGTTGAAAGCCAGAATCAGCTCGACGGCTTGGTTCAACAAGGCCTGTTCCGCAATGAAAAATGGAGCGCCCGGCCGCCGGCAGCCGCCGGAACCCCAACGCGCCCGAGCGAGCCGGTCAAAGCCGCGCGCGTGTCCGATGCGCCTGCCCCCAAGCCGGCCGCTGCATCATCGACCCAGGAAACCGTGGTCGGCATGGATGAAGTGCGCTGGCAGATCGGCGAGGTCTTGTCGTTGCAGTTGCAGGAAAGCCCGGGCGTGCGTTACGGCGTCAGCCTGATCGGCCACATCAAGAATAAAAGCGTGCTGGTGACGGCGCCGATGCAGGACGGCAAATATATTTTTGTCCGCGAAGGGCAGAGTTTCGTGGTGCGCGTCTTTTCCGGCAGGCGCGCTTATGCATTCACGGCGGCAGCGTTGAAGTATCAGCATTCACCGCACGCGTATCTGCATCTTTCCTATCCCAGGGAAGTGAGATGCGCAGTGATCCGGCAAGGCGCGCGGGCCAAGATCAACCTGGTGGCCTCCGTTTCGCTGGATGACGCACATTCGGCCGCAGCAACGCTGACCGACCTGAGCATGGGTGGCGCATCCGGTGTGATGACGCAGACATTGGCCAAGAAGGGCGTGCGCGGGCGCCTTAAATTCAAGGTGCATGTGGCCGGCGAAGATAAATATCTGAACCTGGAAATGATCCTGCGCTCGGTTGAACGCAACCCTGCCGACAACGCCAATGGCAACGGACAGGAAGAAATCAGGCACGGTTTCGAGTTCGTCGATGTATCCGTAACCGATCGCCTGATTTTATCGGCATTTGTGCATCAGAAATTGGCGGAACTGGATTGATCCCGGCTTGCGTTTGATGGCTGGCGACGGCGGTGCTGGCACAGGAATACGCCAGCCTGCCTGCTGCAGTTTCACCCCACCAGCCGGCCGCCGCGCATGCGCAAGCCCTTCTTCGCCAGCCTCGGCGCCAGCGCACCCAGATTCGCCAGCACATCACCGCCATGCGCATGGCAGATTGCCACCCCCAGCGCATCGGCAGCATCGGTGCCGGGCAAACCCGGCAGCTGCAGCAAGCGCGCCACCATTTCCTGCACCTGCGCTTTCTGTGCCCGGCCGTGGCCGGCCACGGCTTGCTTGACCTGCAATGCGGTGTATTCGGCCACCGCCAGGTCGGCGCCGACCAGCGCGCAAATCGCCGCCCCGCGAGCCTGCCCCAACAGCAAAGTGGACTGCGGGTTGACGTTGACGAACACCTTTTCAATCGCCGCGCAGTCGGGTGCATACGTGCGCACCACTTCGGAGACGCTGCTCAGGATTACCTTGAGCCGTTGCGGCAGATCGCCGTCAGGCGTCTTGATGGTGCCCGATGCGATATAGGAAAGCTTGTTGCCCTGCTTGTGGATCACACCGAAACCGGTGGTGCGCAAGCCAGGGTCGATGCCGAGGATCTTCATGCTGCAAGTCTAACCGATCGCCGCTCGATTACGGCGTAGCCGCCTTCAGCGCCTGCGCCTGGCGCACCCATTGCTGCACCGAGGGACGCTGCCATTGGCGCTTGGCGTACTGCTGCAACGGCTCCGGCAACGGATCGCCATGCAGCGCCAGGCGGTTGAGCATCACTGCCAGGTCGGTGTCGGCGATGCACCATTCGCCAAACAGGTTGTCCTTGCCGGCCAGCAGCGTTTGCGCCGCAGCCGTGAGCTTGTCGGCCGCCGCCTTCGCCGCAGCCGACAAGGGGGCGAAACCCTCGCCATAGAACACCACTTCAGTAGGCCGTTCCTGGCGTATCGGCATCAGGTCGCTGCGCAGCCAGGCCTGCACTTCGCGCGCCTTGGCCCGCTGGCGGACATCGGCCGGATACACCGCGCGGTGCGCCGGCGCGGGAAAGCGGTCTTCCAGGTATTCGGAAATCGCGGTCGACTCGGCCAAGTGGAACTCACCGTCCGACAAGGTCGGCACACGCCGCGTCAGCGACACACTGGCGTAACCGGCGCCCTGGTTCTGGCGCGTGGCGAGGTCGATCGCCAGCAACTCGAACGGCAAGCCCTTCTCGGTCAGCGTGACGAAGGCCGACATGGCGTAAGGGCTGATGAACTGGGCGTCGACGTAGAGTTGCAATTGCGGTGTGTTCAAGTGGTTTCTCCCTGATTGTCCGGCCCTGGAATCTATTCACGCGAATGTAGTCCGGAACCATCGACACATTAAAGCAAAACGCCCGGCAGCGCCGGGCGTTTTCATGCCATTGCCGCCTGCAGATCAGTGGCGGAAGTGACGTGTACCGGTCAGCAACATCACCACGCCGCGCTCGTCTGCAGCATCGATCACTTCCTGGTCGCGCATGGAGCCGCCCGGGTGGATCACACAGGTCGCACCGGCATCTACCACCACGTCCAGGCCATCGCGGAACGGGAAGAATGCATCCGACGCCACGGCCGAGCCGGCCAGGGTCAGGCCGGCATTCTGCGCCTTGATCGAAGCAATGCGCGCGGAGTCGATGCGGCTCATCTGGCCGGCGCCTACGCCCAGTGTCATGCCATTACCGCAGAACACGATGGCGTTGGACTTGACGAACTTGGCCACGCGCCAGGCGAACATCAGGTCTTGCAATTGCTGCGGGGTCGGCTGCAGCTTGCTGACCACCTTCACTTCCGACAGCAGCACGTTCTTGGCGTCGGGCGACTGCACCAGCAGGCCGCCGCCGACGCGCTTGAAGTCGTAGGCGTTCAGGCCGTTGCCGAGCGGGATTTCCAGCAGGCGCACGTTCTGCTTGGCGGCGAAGATCTTCTTGGCCTCATCCGAGAAGGACGGTGCGATCAGCACTTCGACGAACTGCTTGGCCACTGCTTCGGCAGCCGCGCCATCCAGCGGACGGTTGAAGGCAATGATGCCGCCGAAAGCCGAGGTTGGGTCGGTCTGCAAGGCCTTGCTGTACGACTCCAGCGGATTGGCGCCAACCGCCACGCCGCAGGGGTTGGCGTGCTTGATGATGACGCAGGCGGCCGTTTCGGCGGCGTCGAAGGTCTTCACGCATTCCCACGCGGCGTCGGCGTCGGCGATGTTGTTGAACGACAGTTCCTTGCCTTGCAGCTGGGTGTAGTTGGCCAGCGCGCCGTCGACCTTCTTGACGTCGCGGTAGAACGCCGCGCTCTGGTGCGGGTTCTCGCCGTAGCGCATGTCCTGCACTTTTTCAAAGTGCAGGTTCAGGGTTTCCGGATAGGCGCTGCGGGTGGCGTGCTGCTTGTCTTCGCCCAGCGAGGTGAAATAGTTGGTGATGGCGCCGTCGTATTGCGCGGTATGGGCAAACACCTTCTTGGCCAGCGCGAAGCGCTTCTCATACGGCAGGTCGCCGTTGGCTTTCAGGTCGGCCAGTACGCCGTCATAGTCGGTCGGATCGCAGATGACCACCACGTCCTTGTGGTTCTTGGCCGAGGAACGCAGCATGGCCGGGCCGCCGATGTCGATGTTCTCGATCGCGTCTTCCAGCGAGCACGCTTCTTTGGCCACGGTCTGCTGGAACGGATACAGGTTCACCACCACCATGTCGATGGTCGGGATGGCGTGCTTTTCCAGCGCGGCCACATGCTCGGGGAAATCGCGGCGCGCCAGGATGCCGCCGTGCACCTTCGGATGCAGCGTCTTGACGCGGCCATCCAGCATTTCCGGGAAACCGGTGTAATCGGCCACTTCGGTGACCTTCAGGCCGTTGTCGGCCAGCAGCTTGGCGGTGCCGCCGGTGGACAGGATGTTGACGCCCATGGCGGACAGCGCGCGCGCGAATTCGAGCACGCCTGCCTTGTCGGATACGGAAATGAGTGCTTGTTTGATCATGGTAGGCAAGACTGGAAAAGGAAGATGGAAACCTGAAAAACCGTTGAAGGAATAAGTTGGCCAGGCCGGCGCACACGGCGTCGGCCCGCCGGTCAGAGCAGTCCGTGCTGCTGCAATTTCTTGCGCAGCGTGTTGCGGTTGATGCCGAGGATTTCAGCGGCCTGCGACTGGTTGCCTTCGGCGCGCGCCATCACGGTCTCGAAGACCGGCTTTTCGACCGTCGACAAGACCATGTCGTAGACGTTGGTTGGCAGTTGTTCGCCCAGGTCCCGGAAATATTTTTCCAGGCTCTTCTTGACGACGTCCTCAATGCTTTCTTTGCTCATTGCTTTGTTGCTTCTGTTTTTATCGGCACCGCCGCGGCCGCACGCAACATGATGTCGCGTCCCCCGTGGACTGGTTTGTTTGCAGCGATACCGTGCTGTTGATCAATTTGCGCGTCCTGCGCATCCGATTCGTTTCACTGACATTGCATGCGGGAAGAGACTTCCCTCGACGCCCAAAAAACTCAGGCTGCAAGCGGCTCTTCGGTGAAGCCGTATTGTAACCGCTCGCCGTAGGCCGCCTGCCCCGCGAAGAAATTGCGCACCGCGTCGAGCTGTTCTGCGCAGTCCTCGATGCGGTTCATGCCGCGCCGGAAATCCTCGCCGCCGGGCAAGTCGCGCACATACCATCCGATATGCTTGCGCGCCGTGCGTACGCCGAGGTAGTCGCCGTAGAACGCGTAATGCGCCTGCAAATGCTCGTCCATCAATTGCTCGACTTCCGTCACCAGCGGCGCCGGCAGGTAGTCGCCGGTACGCAGGAAATGGTCGATCTCGCGGAAGATCCACGGCCGCCCCTGGGCGGCGCGGCCGACCATGACGGCGTCGGCGCCGGTCAGGCGCAATACCTCGCGCGCCTTTTCCGGCGAGGTGATGTCGCCGTTGGCCACCACCGGAATCTTCACCGCCGCCTTGACTGCCGCGATGGTGTCGTATTCGGCGTCGCCGCTGTAGCCGTCGGCGCGGGTACGGCCGTGCAGCGTCAGCATGGCGATGCCGCTCCGCTCGGCCAGCGCGGCGATCTTCAGCGCGTTCTTGTTGACACGGTCCCAGCCGGTACGGAACTTCAGCGTCACCGGCACATCGACCGCACCCACTACCGCATCGAGGATGCGGGCCACCAGTTCTTCGTCCTGCAGCAGGGCCGAACCGCACCAGCTGTTGCAGACCTTCTTGACCGGGCAGCCCATGTTGATGTCGATGATCTGGGCGCCGCGCTCGACGTTGTACTTCGCGCAGTCGGCCAGCATGGCGGGATCGGCGCCGGCGATCTGCACCGCCTTGGGCTCCATCTCGCCATCGTGGTTGATGCGGCGTGAAGTTTTCTCGCTTTGCCACAGCCGCGGGTCGGAAGCGGCCATCTCGGACACGGCGTATCCCGCGCCCAGCTGTTTGCACAGCTGGCGGAAAGGACGGTCAGTCACACCTGCCATGGGAGCGACGAACACGTTGTTTCGCAAGGAATACGGTCCAATGTTCACGAATCGGATTGGGGGAAAAGCGGGGAAGGGCGCTATTTTAGCGCGATTGCAGGCCATGCCCAACTACATTCGGCCATCGTTACATCTCTGCACCGGGATTTGCGGCTGTTCATTTATTAAGCAGCGTCAACTTATTGCCCAAACGCCAATTTACGCCATTGGAAATCTTTTGCGGATATCGCAGAAGCTTCCTGCAACGGCGTTTTTCAGCACGCAAATTGATGCGAACGGTGCTTAAAAAAGCGGCACACCATGCCTGTGCATCTTTACCCAAACAATAAGACCGTCGTACCGCCTGCGCGGATACGACGGCCTTGCGGTCGCCCGGTTTATTGTTTCCTGCGCCGGTTTCAGCGGTCGACTTCGTCCAGCGTCTCACGGTTGAGGTGATCGATCTCGCCCCAGGAACGGATGCGGGCGCGTTCGCCGTCCCAATGCAGCCGGTTCACGCTGGCATTGAAAATGTCGAAGGTGCGCGGCTGTGCGAATTCGGTGCCGCTGGCCCAGTGATGGATGCATTCAAGCACGCCGCCGTGGGTGACGATGGCGACCTTGCGATACTTGCCGCCGCCGATAACGCGCTGCACGGCATCGACCGAACGCTGGTAGAACTCGCGCATGGTTTCGGCCTGGCGTTCGCCGGCCGGATAGCGGGCGTCGGGTTCGCGCGCCTTCCAGACGTGATAGGCCTCCGGATATTTTTCCTCGATGTCCGGATGGCGCAGGCCCTCGAAAGCGCCATAGCAGCGCTCGCGCAGCCCGGCGTCGATCGCCACCGGCAGTCCCGCCACATCGGCCACCGCCTGGGCGGTGGCGCGCGCACGCTGGAGGTCGCTGGCGAAAACGGCGTCGATACCCTCGCCGGCCAGCGCTGCTCCCAATGCCAGCACCTGGCGCTGGCCGGCTTCGTTCAGGGGAATGTCGATATGGCCTTGCAGGCGCTTGTCGACGTTCCAATCGGTTTCGCCGTGGCGGATCAGCAGTATTTCAGTCATGCGGTAGTGCCATCTTTGTTTATTGAAGGAGTGGTGCTTACCTGGCCGCAGATGGATTGAGCCAATACAGGCCCTGGATCGATGCCTGCTCCAGCACATGATCACGCAGTGCCGTCACCACCACCGCCCCATCCAGATTGCCGGTCAGCGGCAGCTGCGCTACATCCAGCGCGTACAGCGTGAAGATATAGCGATGCACCAGCGCGTCATTCCACGGTGGGCAGGGGCCGTCGTAACCGAAATAGTCACCGCGCATGTCGCCATCGCCGGCGAACCAGCCGGTGTAATCGTTGAGGCCCTGGCGTGCGCCGGGCATGGTATCGCCCAGCACCGCCGGTCCCGGCTTGCCGCGCGCGGTCACGCCGTTGCTGAACTGTCCGGCCTTGATTTGCGTGACGGTTGGAGGGATATCGACCAGGGTCCAATGGTAAAAATCGACCCGCGGCAAATCCAGCGGCACGGTCTTGCCTTCCTGGTTGACGTCGTCGCCGCGCGAAGGCACGTCGGGGTCATGCACCACCAATGCCAGCGACTTGGTGCCGGCCGGCAGCTCGCTCCAGGCCAAGTGTGGATTACGGTTGCTCGACAGCGCGACATGGGTCTTGGGGTCGGCCACGGCGAATGCGAATTCACCGGGGATGGTTGCTCCGTCCTTGAAAGAATCGCTCCAGAATTTCATGTGACCTCCTCAGAAAAATGGGCCGGGTTCAAACGCCATACCCTGACGAGATGGGGATGGACACGGCAGCTTCAATCCTTAGAACCTGCTCAACGTCTCGTCGGGTTTGTCCCAATGCCCTTTCAAGCGGTCTGCGGCGTTGCAAAGCCTCGCCGGGCCAATTGGCCCGCCTGCGTTTTGCGCCTTGCATCCCATCCTGAAATGACATCGGGCCAACTCCCGCCGAGACATTGAACAGGTTCTTAAGCCCCCTTGGGCTTGACCTGCAACCAGAACGTTACCGGGCCGTCATTGGTCAGCGACACTTTCATGTCGGCGCCGAAGCGGCCTGTACCCACATGGCCGGCGCCATGCCGGGCGTGCACCTGACCGACAAAATGATCGAACAACTGCCGGCCGACATCGGGCGTTGCGGCCGGCGTGAAGGACGGCCGCGTGCCGGAATTGGTATCGGCCGCCAACGTGAACTGCGGCACCAGCAAAAGGTCGCCTTGCACGTCGGCAACACTGCGATTCATCTTGCCGGCCTCATCGGCGAATACGCGATAGGCCAGCAGCTTGCCCAACAGCACATCGGCTTCGGCTACGGTGTCGTTGCGCTCGGCGCACACCAGCACCATCAGGCCGGTACCAATCGCGCCGATGGTTTCTCCATCCACTACGACAGCCGCCTGGCTGACTCGTTGCAACAGGGCGATCATGCCGCGCCGCGCTTACGCGAGTGTGACGCGCGCGAATTTGCGCTTGCCGACCTGCACCACGAACTGCCCTGCATCAACTTTCAGGCCCTTGTCGCTGACCACCGCGCCGTCGATGCGCACACCGCCCTGCTCCACCATGCGCAAGGCTTCCGAAGTGGAGGCGCACAGGTTTGCTTGCTTGAGCAACTGCCCAATACCCAGCGGTGCACCCGACAAGGCGACTTCCGGGATGTCGTCCGGGATGCCGCCCTTGGAACGGTTGACGAAATCGGCCAGCGCATCGACGGCGGCCTGCGGCGAATGGAAACGGGCCACGATCTCTTGCGCCAGCGCAACCTTGATGTCGCGCGGGTTCTTGCCGGCTTCGACCTCGGCCTTGAAGGCGGCGACTTCGGCAATCGAACGGAACGACAGCAGGTCGTAGTAGCGCCACATCATCACGTCGGAAATGCTCATCACCTTGGCGAACATGGTGTTGGCCGGTTCGGTGATGCCGATGTAGTTGCCCTTGGACTTGGACATCTTTTCCACGCCGTCCAGGCCTTCCAGCAGCGGCATGGTCAGGATGCACTGCGGCTCCTGCCCGTAATCCTTTTGCAACTCGCGGCCGACCAGCAGGTTGAACTTCTGGTCGGTGCCGCCCAGCTCGAGGTCGGACTTGAGCGCCACCGAGTCGTAGCCCTGCATCAGCGGGTAGAGGAACTCGTGCACCGAGATCGGCGTGCCTTCCTTGAAACGTTTGGTGAAGTCGTCGCGCTCCATCATGCGCGCCACGGTGTAGCGCGAAGCCAGCTGGATCATGCCGCGGCTGCCCAGCGGGTCGCACCATTCGGAGTTGTAGCGGATCTCGGTCCTGGCCGGATCCAGCACCAGGCTGGCCTGGGCGAAATAGGTCTTGGCGTTGACCTCGATCTGCTCGCGCGTGAGCGGCGGGCGGGTCGCATTGCGGCCGGACGGGTCGCCGATCATCGAAGTGAAGTCGCCGATCAGGAAGATCACCTGGTGGCCCAGGTTCTGCAACTGGCGCATCTTGTTGAGGACCACCGTGTGGCCCAGGTGCAGGTCGGGCGCAGTCGGGTCCAGGCCCAGCTTGATGCGCAACGGCTGGCCGCTTTGCTCGGAACGCGCCAGCTTCTGCGCGAATTCGCTTTCGATCAGCAACTCGTCGACGCCGCGCTTGGCGATCGCCATCGCCTCGCGGACTTGATCGGAGAGCGGCAAGGATGAGCCGGGAGCGGCTTGGGCGGCGGAGGTAGACTGGTCTGCGTTCATCGATATAACTAAAAAATAGGCTTTGTAGGACAGTGCTGCGAAATCGTATTGCTATAATCCGATTTTCGTTTTTCTGCTGAGCGCCTCGATGCGGCCTCAGAGCTCAGTCAGCAGAAAGTGCATTCACATCTGTTCGGGATGTTTCGCGGGCACAATACGGCGGCTCAAGCGGCGGGGGGACAGTAACGCTGCGCAAGCCACTGGACGCGGTTATCCGGAACAGAACATCAGATTTTAACGTATTGCATGTTCCCACAAGATAAATTCAAGCGCGTCACGTCCCGATGCATCTCCGCCCTCCATTCCTGCCACCACAAAATTTCAGGTTCCTCGCCTAAGGCCCGCATCGTCGGCGCCAGCGCGTTGTTCTTGGCCGCGTTCACGATCGGCGCCGCCGGTTTCGCCCCGGCCGAGCCGGACATGAAGGACGCGCCGGTCAACCCGATCTCCAAGGAACTGGCCTTGCCTGATTTGCAACAACAGATCAGCGCACTGGAAGAAAACGCACAGTATTACGTCAACGAAGAGAAGGTGCGCACCGGCGATACGCTGGCCACTCTCCTGAACCGCCTGGGCGTGGACGACGAAGATGCCGCCAACTTCATCAAGTCCGATACCCTGGCGCGCTCGGTCATGCAGTTGCGCGCGGGCAAGCGCGTGGTGGCCCAGACCGACGAGAACGGCGAACTGGTCAGGCTCTCCGCCACGCTGGATGACGGCAGCGATACCCTGCGCAATCTGGTGATTTCGCGCGAGGGCGACCACTTCAAGGCCGATGCCGTACCGGCCACGCTCGAGCGCCGCGTCGAAATGCGTTCCGGGATCATCTTCTCTTCCCTGTTCGCCGCCACCGATACCGCCCAGATCCCCGACGCCGTGGCCCTGCAGCTGGTCGACATGTTCGCCACCAACATCAACTTCGCCGCCGACCTGCGCCGCGGCGACCGTTTCAACGTGGTCTATGAAACCTTCTGGCAGAACGGCGAACCGGTGCGCACCGGCCGCGTGCTGGCCGGCGAGTTCGACAATGCCGGCAACCGTTACCAGGCAGTCTGGTTCAATGACCCGGGCAACAAGGGCGGCGGTGGCGGCTACTACGCCTTCGACGGCAAATCGCTCAAGAAAGCCTTCCTGAAGTCGCCGCTGGCCTTCACCCGTATCTCCTCGGGCTTCTCGATGCGCCTGCACCCGATCCTGGGCAAATGGAAGCAGCACACCGGCGTCGATTTCGCCGCACCCACCGGCACCCCCATCCATGCGGCGGCCGACGGCGTGGTCGACTTCGTCGGCCAGCAGAACGGCTACGGCAACATCGTGGTGATCAAGCACTGGAGCGGCTACTCCACCGCCTACGGCCACATGAGCCGCTTCGCTGCCGGCATCAAGAAAGGCATGAAGATCAGCCAGAGCGATGTGATCGGCTATGTCGGCATGACCGGTTGGGCCACCGGCCCGCACCTGCACTATGAGTTCCGCGTCAACAACCAGCCGCGCAATCCGCTGTCGGTGGATGTGCCCAACAACCAGGCGCTGACCGGTCCGCAGTTGAAGAACTTCCGCACCGTCGCGGCCGAGATGCAGCACCGCATGGCGATGCTACGCGTACCCGGCGCGCCAGACGTGAAGCTGGCCTCGAAGTAAGCCTGCCGGCCTATCCTCTGCAAGGGCGGTCGCTGTAGAATCAGCGACCGCCCTTTTTATTTGTCCGCGCCCATGCCAGCCTCCGCCCCCACGCTCTACATCGGCCTGATGTCCGGCACCAGCCTCGACGGCGTCGACGGCGTGCTGGCTTCCTTCGCCCCCGGCAGCGACACCATCTCGGCTACGCTGGCCGCGGCCTACGTGCCCTTCCCCGAACACCTTCGCGCCGACCTCATGGCGCTGCAAGCGGCCGGCCCCAACGAGATCGAGCGCGAGGCGCTGGCCGCCAACGCGCTGGCCGTGCACTACGCCGATTGCGTGGCGCAATTGCTGCGGCAAACCGGCAACAGCGCCGCCGACATCCGCATGGTCGGCGTGCATGGCCAGACCATCCGCCACCGCCCGGAACTGGGCTTCACGCGCCAGACCAACAACCCGGCGCTGCTGGCGGAGCTGTCCAACATCGATGTGGCAGCGGACTTCCGCAGCCGCGACGTCGCCGCCGGCGGCCAGGGCGCGCCGCTGGTGCCGGCCTTCCACCGTGCCGTGTTCGGCGACGATCTGGAGTCGCGCGTGGTGGTCAACATCGGCGGCATCGCCAACGTCAGCATCCTGCCGGCAGGCGCCGGCCAGGCTACCTACGGCTTCGACACCGGCCCCGGCAACGCCCTGATGGATGCCTGGATCAAACTGCACAAGGGCCAACGCTACGACGCCAATGGGGACTGGGGCGCGTCGGGGAAAGTGCACGACGGATTGCTGCGGCATCTGCGCGATGAAAATTTCTTCCGCCTGGCCCCGCCCAAGAGTTCAGGGCGCGACCTGTTCCACATGGACTGGCTGCAGGCGGCCATGCTCAAAACCGGCGAAGCGGTGGCGCCAGCCGACGTACAAGCCACACTGACGATGCTGACCGCCGGCACCATCGCCGACGCCATCGCAACCCACGCGCCCGATGCGCACAAGGTGTATGTCTGCGGCGGCGGCGCCGAGAACCGTTTCCTGATGCGCCTGCTGCAACAGGCGCTGCAAGAACGCGCCAGCGTGCAATCCACGGCGGCGCTGGGCATCGCTCCCAATCAGGTAGAGGCGCTGGCTTTCGCCTGGCTGGCGTGCCGTTTCGACCTGCGCCTGCCGGGCAACCTGCCGGCTGTCACCGGAGCGCGCGGGCTGCGCGTGCTGGGCGCGCTTTATCCGGCATGACGCCTCACGACAGGCAATAAAAAATCCCCCGTCTGAACGGGGGATTTTTTTGTCGGCCGGGCCGGCTATTGACGTCAGCCTTCAATAGCGCGAAATCCGCCCATCCTCCAAACGCACACGGTCGCCGACACGAAAATCGGTGCTGTCTTCCTGTGCGAACGTTGGCAGGGAACCGTCGTCCATGCGCACGCGGATATTGTAGATCTGCCTGGCGGCCGCATTGTCGCGCTGGATCCTGCTGCCCGCTGTGCTGGCCACGCCACTGCCTTCCCGATGGACCACTTCGATGGACTCGACCACCCCGGTACCGGAATAGGAGGCCACGCGCTCAACGTTCTGCCTTCGCAGCGCCAAGGGGCTATTGGAGTACAGGCCCGAGCAACCCAGCAAGACACCGGCAAAGCTCAAGCCAATGATGGCGAGCGAGGAATAATGATGTCGCATGTGTCGCATGAAGTTCTCCTGCCAATCCATATGGGTGGAAGGAGTGTGCGCCATCCGGATGGCGCATCGCATCGGAAAATGGCTCAAATGGCCGTCAGAAAAACAGAAACGTCGCCGGCGACAGACAGGAAGCCTGCGCTCAATTGAGCCAGCCGCGCCGGCGGAAGTACCAGAACGGGGCAATCGCCGAGCCGACCATCATCAGGATGGCCAGCGGATAACCCGCCCCCCAGTCCAGCTCCGGCATCCACTTGAAGTTCATGCCGTAGATACTGGCGATCAGCGTAGGCGGCAAGAACGCCACCGAGGCCACCGAGAAGATCTTGATGATCTTGTTCTGGTTGATGTTGATGAAGCCGACGGTGGCATCCATCAGGAAGTTGATCTTGTCGAACAGGAAGGCGGTGTGGCCGTCCAGCGATTCGATGTCGCGCAGGATCTGGCGCGCGTCCTCGAACTGCTCGGAACTCAGCAGGCGGCCGCGCATCAGGAAGCTGACCGCGCGCCGGGTGTCCATCATGTTGCGGCGGATACGGCCGTTCAAGTCTTCTTCGTGCGCAATGGTGTTGAGCACTGCGGCGGCATCCTGGTCGGACAGGCTCTTTTTGAGCACGCTGGTGCTGACCGCTTCCAGCTTCTGGTAGATGCCTTCCAGCGCATCGGCGGAGTATTCGGCATCGGTCTCGTACAGTTCCAGCAGCACATCCCGATAGTCGCCGATCGAGCCCGGGCGGGAGCGTGCGCGCATGCGCACCAGGCGAAACACCGGCAAGTCTTCCGAATGCACCGAGAACAGGATGTTGCGCGCCAGGATGAACGCCACCGTCATCGCGGAGGAGGCCTCGTCGTCGCCTTCGAACAGGAAGTCGGTGCGCAGGTGCAGGTCGCCGTTTTCGGCCTCGAAATAGCGGGCTGAGGCTTCGATGTCGCTGAACTCGTCTTCGTCAGGCAAGGTCACGCCATAAATGCTTTTGATCCAGGCGCGTTCCTCATCGCTCGGCTCCGTCAGGTCGACCCAGACCGGCGAGACCTGCTCCAGGTCGGAACGGCTGTCGATGTTGACCTGGTTGAGTCGTCCGTTTTGCAATACGAATACATTAATCATGGAGTCTCACTGGCTGGAACGCATAGGATGGCGCGCGAGCGGCACATCGGTGTCTGTACCGGTATCCAGGCAGGCGACGCCCGGAACGTGCGCAAGTGTACGTTCAACGATTGCGCCAGGCAAGCGCGGCACATGGCAACGTGCTGATGTCATGCGCCTGTCATCCGGCCGGCCCGGTGGCGGCCATAAACAGGCTCTAGGGATGGGCTGGAGGCAAGGTGGCCGCGTTCATGCGCCGCAGGATCAATCCGGTGCGGGCAGCCAGGTAACCCGAGCCGCGGTTCTTGTCGTAGAAGCGCGGCCGCGGCAGCATCACTGCCAGGCGCGCGGCCTGCTCGGGGCCGAGACCGGCGGCCGAGGTACGGTAATAGTGCTGGGCCGCGGCCTCGGCGCCGAATACGCCATTCCCCCATTCGACCACGTTCAGGTAGATCTCGAAGATGCGCTGCTTGTCCATCAGGAATTCAAGCATGTAAGTGATGATGAATTCCTGCCCCTTGCGCAGGTAGCTGCGCTCGCCCGAGAGGAACAGGTTCTTGGCCAGTTGCTGGGTGATGGTGGAGCCGCCGGCCACCACCTTGCCCTTCTTCTCGTTCTTCTCGTAGGCCTTTTGCAAGGCATCCCAGTCGACGCCGTCGTGCTCCGAGAAATTGGAGTCTTCGGAGGCGATGATGGCGCGCTTGAGATTGTTGGAAATGCGGTTGTACGGCACCCATTTGAACTGCAACTGGGCATCGGGATTCTTCTCGCGCAGGATCGATAACTGCTGGCGCATGAAACTGGTGGAGACGGGATTATGGTCGGTCCACCACCATATCTGCACGAAGAAATACGCCTGCAGCAACAGCACGCAGGCGATGGGCAAAAGGATGATCCAGAGTAGCAGCTTGCGTACGAATTTCATGTGGCTGGTCGCGTCAATGCCCTGGATTTATTCAGCCAACTGGCGGCGCAAGCTGGCGAAGACCTCCGACGTATCGGGGCGCACGCCGCGCCACAGCAGGAAGGCTTCGGCGGCCTGCTCGACCAGCATGCCCAGGCCGTCGCGGGCGATGGCGCCGTGCTCCTGCGCACTCTGCATGAACACCGTGGGCTGGCGGCCGTACATCATGTCGTAGGCCAGCGTCTCGGGCCCATAGACGGTCGCCGGCAGCGGCGGCAGGTCGGCGTTCAGGCTGGCCGAGGTAGCGTTGACGATCAGGTCGAACACGCCATCGAGGTCGGCATAGGCGGCGCTCCTGACTGGCCCATATTCGGCAAACTGCGCGGCCAGTTCATCGGCCTTGGCCTGGGTCCGGTTGACGACGACCAGCTCGGCCGGCCGCTGTTCCAGCAATGGCAGCAGCGCGCCGCGCGAGGCGCCGCCGGCGCCCAGCAAGAGGATACGGCGCCCCGCCAGCGCCTGGCCGGCATTGACCGTAATGTCGGTGACCAGGCCGGCGCCATCGGTATTGTCGCCATGGATATGGCCGCCATCGAATTTGAGCGTATTGACGGCGCCGGCCAGCCGCGCGCGTTCCGACAGGCTGTCGGCCAGCGCATGCGCCTCCAGCTTGAACGGCACCGTGACGTTGGCGCCGCGCCCGCCGTTGCGCTGGAACACCTGCACACTGGCCTTGAAACCATGCAGCGGCGCCAGCAGCCGCTCATAGTGCAGCGCCTGCCCGGTCTGGGCGGCGAACTGCGCATGAATCTCGGGAGACTTGCTATGGGCAATCGGATTGCCGATGACGACGTATGCATCCATGTTGATCCACCTGTTCCGTGTTTGCCTGTCTTATTGTCCGATGCCCCGGGGCCTGTTGCCTGTCAGCCGGCGCCGAATTGCGCCTGCAATCCCTGGTCACGCGTGAAACGGAAGCGCGTCACGATTTCCCAAACGTCATCCCGGCCGGTGGTGCGCATGTTATCCGGGAAGCGGCCGAACGGCGCCGAGCGCCGCACGATGGCTACCGCCGCCTGGTCCAGCGCCGGATTGCCGGAACTGGTCTTGACCACCACGCCGCCATCGCGCTCGTAGATGGTGCCGTCCTGGAACACCGGGATGATCACCAGCAGCTCACCATACAGCTTGTTGCCGTCCTTGGTCGGAAAATTCAGCGTGCCGACCTTTTCAATCTTGTCCTGCAGCGTCTTGTAGTACTGGGCGTAACCGACCTCCCGCGTGCTGGGCGTGATCTGGGTCTTCTTGGGGCGCTTGTTGTATTCCTCGATGTTCTTGGCCACCTCGGCTTCCATGCGCGCCATCGCACGGGCCGTCTCCAGCATGTCGCGCGCGTTGAGCTTGGGCTCTTCCTTGGGCTTGATCTCTTCCGCACTGGCCACATGCGGCACCGTCGGCTTCATCTGCGCCAGCATCTTGCGCTGTTGCTCTTCCAGTTCCGCGACGCGGCGCTGGGCGGCCTTCACGCTGTCGCCGGTTTCCTGCCGCTTCATGTCCGGCAACGGCGACTTGGCGCGGCCCTTGTCCACATTGCCGCCGCCGTCCAGGTTGGCCTGCGCCAGCGCGTCGGCGTTGAGCGGCTTCTTGTCGTGCTTGGCGTTGACCAGGATCACTTCCAGGTCCGGGTCGGACGGCTTCAGGCGGAAGGCATCGGGCGCGGCAAAATGCACGGCGAGCAGCACGCCGTGCACCAGCAGCGAGATGCCGAGCGCGAGGCTCAGCAGACGGTGTTGGGAAAACAGGTTCACAGCTGGAACGGATGGCCGAAGATGGTCAAAGCAGCAATTCTACGCCAGCACCGGCTCATTGCGCGGCATCGGCGGGCTTGTTTTCAGCGCCGTCCGTCCCATCCGCAATTGCCTGTCCGCCGGCTTCGTCTTCGCCCTCGCTGGGGTCATCGCCGTCCGCTTCGTCACTCTCGCCGCCCATACCGTCGGGCAACTCATCTTCTTCATCGCCCAGATCGGCCAACGCTTGCCCCGCAGCCGCCGGCACCTCCAGCAGGCGCGCTTCGACCGAGAGGTCGACCTCGTCCCAGCGCAACAGGTCGAGTTTGACCTGCAGGCCGCGCGCCAATACGGGCAAGCCCGGCATGCGCAACACCAGCGGGATCTCGGCCAGGCGCAGGATCTCTTCCTT
The DNA here is from genome assembly GCF_001189955.1 of Herbaspirillum chlorophenolicum. Taxonomy (GTDB): domain Bacteria; phylum Pseudomonadota; class Gammaproteobacteria; order Burkholderiales; family Burkholderiaceae_D; genus Herbaspirillum; species Herbaspirillum chlorophenolicum. The sequence goes on from NZ_LFLT01000040.1 coordinate 26,934, forward strand.
GAGCACCACGGCGTCGACGGTACGCGCGTTTTCCTGCGCCAGCCAGCGCAGGCACCAGTAGCGCTCCATGGTCGACTGGAAATCGGCGTAGCCGGAATAAGCAGCGTCGAAGCCGGAAACGATGGCGAACAGGTCGGCGTCGCGCGGCTTGAAAGGCGCGACCAGCGGCGCGGTCACGCCGTGTTCGATGCAGGCCAGGATCTGCCATTGGTTGACCAGGTCGGTATAGCGGCGCAGCGGCGAGGTGCTCCAGGCGTATTGGTCCACGCCCAGGCCCTGGTGCGGCGCGGCGTGGGTCACCATGCGCACCTGCATCTTGGCCGCCCAGCCGCCGGCGCCGCCGCCCTGGGCGCGGTAAATGCCTGGCACGCCATGGTCGGACATCAGCTTGCCCCAGGTGCTGTTGGCGAAGATCATCAGCTCGGCCACGATCTTGTCCAGCGGCGCGCCGCGCTTGCGGCGCACGATGGACACCACGTCGTCCTCGACGTAGAAATTGAAGTCGACGCGGTTGTTCTGCTCGGGACGCAAGCCGAAGCTTTCACGCTTGGCCATGCGGCCCTGCTCCAGCAACTGCACCCACTGCCACAGCAGCGCGATCTCGTCCTTGTGCGGATAGTCGCCGCGGCCCTCGGCCAGCGCCTCTTCGGTCACCAGTTCGTCGAGGTCGTTGTGGCGCAGGTTGGCGGCGATCGGCACCAGCTCGGCGCGGGTCTCGGTCGCCAGCACTTCCCAGGTCTGGGCATCCAGCGTGGCGTACAGCGACAGGGCCGGACGGGCGGCGCCGGCGTCCAGCGTGTAGGCCGCGACCAGGTCGTCCGGCAGCATGGTGATCTTTTCGCCCGGCATGTAGACGGTCGACATGCGCGCACGGGCGATGTCGTCGATAGCGTCGTTGCGCTTGATGGCCAGGCCCGGGGCGGCGATGTGGATACCCACCCGCAGCTTGCCGTCGGGCAGGCGCGTGACCGACAAGGCATCGTCGATCTCGGTGGTGGTGACGTCGTCGATCGAGAAGGCTTGCACCTCGGCGGTCGGCAGGCCGGTCGGCGGCGCCGGGATGTCGATGGCGGCAAAGCCGGTGCCGCGCGGGAAGTATTCATACAGGAACCTGGCGTAATGCAGGTCCTTGGGCGAGGCGATGCCGCCGGCAGCCAGCATCAGGCGCTGCGGCGTGGTCTGCAATTCCTTGCTGGCGGCGTCGAGCGCCTTGAATTCGATGCTGTTCTTGTCGGGCTTGAACAGCAGTTGCAGCGCGATCGGTTTGAAGGCTTCGGGCAGGCGGTTGGCCTTGAGCTCCTCGACATACTCGGCTTGCACCGCGAGCTGCTGCTTCTTCTTTTCCAGACCGGCCAGCGCAGCTTGCAGCGACGCCTGCGGCGCCGCCTTGTAGCGGCCGCGGCCCTTCTTATAGAAGTAGACCGGCGCGGTATGCAGGCGCAACAGCAAGCCGGCCGCTTCCGGCGGCAGCGGCGCATGGCCGAAGTATTCGGCGGCCAGCTCGGTAAAACCGAATTCCTCTTCGCCCGCCACTTCCCACAGGAAGTCGAGGTCGATGTCATCGGCGATGGCCTGGGCCTGCTGCATCAACTCCTGCGGGCCGGGTGCGGCGAACTGCAACAGCGCGTCGCGCGACTTGACCTTGCTGCGCTTGCCGGAGGCCATCTCGACCTGATACGACTCGCCCTGCTGGGTCATGATGGAGCCAGCCTTGAAGTCGCCGGATTCTTCGAACAATAAATTCATCGTCTGCTTCTAACTCTTTACATGGAACGGACATCGGCGCGCATCAGAGCTGCCAGTGCCGGGAGGAAAACGTCGGTGACCATCAGCACGCCGCCGCGACGCGAGAACAGCGAACGGCGGGCATACAGGGCGGCGGGAATGGCCTCGCCGGGCAGCGCTGCCGCGATGCGACGCATCAGCGGATGGCTGGATTGCAGCCGCGCGTACTCGATCGGGCTGCGCCCCACCAATGGATCGAAAAACAGGTTGGCGCCCAGCGGCGTGTTGCCCAGCTTGCTGAAAAACGGCCAGTCGGACTTCACCGACGAGGTCGACAGCACGGTGTGGCCGAACACTACCGGCCGGCCGTCGCAATGCAGGATCACGTCGCGCTCGACCACCCGGCTGCGCGCCGGCACGCCGAGGGCCAGATACTCATCGGCCAGGATCGCGCCCGGCCGCTGGCGCAGCAGGCGCACCGAGAAATCGCGGGTGCGCGCCTTGAGCTTCAGGGTCATCGAACCGGGATCGGCCAGCCACGAACGGGTCCGGCGCATCAACTCGCCATCGGCCGCCAGCAGCGACGCCAACGCCTGCGGATGCGACATCCATGCCGCCTTGCACAACGAATGCGGCATCAGGACACCGCCTTGCCCGAAGCGCCTGCTTCCGCCGAACCATCCACGCCGCAAAACGCCAGCACGTCATCGATATAGTCGGCGAATTCGGCAATGCCGTGGTCGCTGCCGTCGATCACGATCTGGCGCGCGCCGGGATAGTGCGCGACCATTTCACGCCAGTCCAGCACTTCGTCGCCGGTGGCGGCGATCAGGAAATAGCGCTCGGGCCGGCTGACCTTGTCCACCGTCAGCGCGCGCAATTCATCGATATATTCGCGCTTGAATTCGAAGGGTTCATCGGAGTGGTAGTGGGTGGTCACGCCGACATAGGATTCCAGCTCGCGCGGCGGCTTGACCGCCGGGTTGAGCAGCACCGCGCGGCAACCGTATTGCTCGGCCAGCCAGGTGGCGTAAAAGCCGCCCAGCGAGGAACCGACGATAGTGAGCCGCCCTAGGTCGGCGCCGTCTGCGATGGACCGGGCCAGCGCGATGGCGTCCGCCGGGGAAGCCGGCAGTTGCGGACAGGCGTACAAATCCTGCAAACCCAATTCGCGCATGCGCTGCCCCATCAGCCGCGCCTTGAACGACTGCGGCGAGGAGCGGAAGCCATGCAGGTAGAGGATCATGCCAGCGCGTCCAGGATTTTCTGGTGCACGCCGCCGAAGCCGCCGTTGCTCATCACCAGTACATGGTCGCCCGGCTTGGCCGCGGCCCGGACTGCCTGCACCAGCGCACCGAGGTCATCGAAGGCGGCGCCTTTGGCGCCCAGCGGCGCCAGTGCCTCGGCCAGGTCCCAGCCGAGCGCGTCCTTGCCGGCGCTGGCGCCATAGCCGAACACCAGGTCGGCGTCAGCCAGGCTGGGCGGCAATGCTTCCTTCATGGTGCCCAGCTTCATGGTATTGGAACGCGGTTCCAGCACGGCCAGGATGCGTGCCGCGCCGACCTTCTTGCGCAGGCCGGCCACGGTGGTGGCGATCGCGGTCGGGTGGTGGGCGAAGTCGTCGTACACGGCCACGCCATTGGCGGTGCCGCGCAACTCCATGCGGCGCTTGACGCTCTGGAACGCGCCCAGCGCCTCGATGGCCTGGGCCGGCGGCACGCCGACATGGCGCGCGGCAGCGATCGCAGCCAGTGCATTCATGCGGTTGTGCTCGCCGGTGAGTTCCCAGGCAACCGTGCCTTGCAACTCGCCATTGAACAGCACATCGAAGCGGCCGTCGTCATGGTTGGCCAGCGCCCAGCCGGCGCCCTGGGCCACGCCGAAGTCTTCGCGTTCGCTCCAGCAGCCGCGTGCGATCACGCGCTGCAGCGCCGGTTCGCGGCCATTGACCACCAGCCGGCCGATGCCGGGCACGGTGCGCACCAGATGATGGAACTGGGTCTCGATGGCGGCCAGGTCGGGGAAGATATCCGCGTGGTCGTATTCAAGGTTGTTCAGGATCGCGGTGCGCGCGCGGTAGTGCACGAACTTGCTGCGCTTGTCGAAGAAGGCGGTGTCGTATTCGTCGGCTTCGATCACGAAGAACGGCGATGGACCGCCCTGGCCATCGCTGCCCAGGCGCGCGGAAATGCCGAAGTTCATCGGCACGCCGCCGATCAGGAAGCCCGGATTGTAGCCGGCATGTTCCAGGATCCAGGCCAGCATGGCCGAGGTGGTGGTCTTGCCGTGCGTGCCGGCCACGGCCAGCACCCATTTGTCCTGCAGGATATGGCGGCCGATCCATTCCGGGCCGGAAACATAAGGCAGGCCACGGTTGAGGATCTCTTCCATCAGCGCATTGCCGCGCGAGACGACATTGCCGATCACGAACAGGTCGGGCGCCAGGTCCACCTGGGACGGATCGAAACCTTGCATCAGCTCGATGCCCTGGGCCTCAAGCTGGGTGCTCATCGGCGGGTAGACATTGGCATCGCAGCCGGTCACCTTGTGGCCGGCTTCCTTGGCGAGGACGGCCAAGCCGCCCATGAAGGTGCCGCAAATGCCGAGAATGTGGATATACATAACAAGTCTTCGGGTGTAATCCCGGGATTTTACCTGAGGCAGGGGCACCGCCCCCAGTCCCGGCCGCACAAAACCGGCGCAAGATGGCCGGGGCCGGACGACTCTGGCCGCCAGCGGGTATGATGTCGCCCATGCCAGACTTCATCTCCCCGACCGAACAACTGCGCGCCGAGATCGCTGCGGCGGCTGCGCGCATGATTGCCGAAGACGGCGCCGACTATGGCACCGCCAAGCGCAAGGCGGCCAAGCAGCTCCTGGGCAACCAGAAAGTGCGCGGCGAGATCATGCCCGATAATGAAGAGATCGAAGAAGAAGTCCGCCTGTATAACGAACTTTTCTTCGCGGACACCCAGCCGGCACGCCTGCAGCACCTGCGCCGGGTGGCGCTGAAACTGATGCAGGATCTGCAAGCTTTCCGTCCCTATATCACCGGCGCCGTGTTCAACGGCACCGCCGGTGAGCATTCGGACATCCACTTGCAGTTGTTCACGCCCAGCGCCAAGGATGTGGAAATCTTCTTATTGAACAAGAACGTGAATTTCGAAGTCGGCGAGACGCCGCACTTTCGCAATGGCCAGCCGGTGGAGACGCTGAGCTTCCTGTTGCCGCAAAAAGGCGCGGCGCCGGAACTGGCCCATCTGGCCCTGTATGAAGAAGACGACCTGCGCGGCAGCGTGCGCACCGCCTCGGGCAAACGCCCGGAACGCGGCGATGCGGCCGCGCTGGCCCGCCTGATAGAAACCTTCGAGAAAGAAAATCAATGAAGAAGCTGCGCAATACCATCCTGTTGATTATCGTTGCCGTCATTTGCGTGGGGGTGGGCATGTATGCCAGCCACCGCAGCACGCCGCCCGATTCGCCGGAAACCCTGGCCCTGAACCGGCTGCTGTCGCAATCGATGCCGGATGCGTCGGGACAGCAGCAGTCGCTGGCGCAATGGAAAGGCAAGCCGCTTGTCGTCAACTTCTGGGCTACCTGGTGCGGCCCCTGCGTGGAAGAAATGCCCGAGCTGACGGCCCTGCAGAAAGATATTGCTCCCGTACAAATTCTGGGAATTGGCGTCGATAGTCAGGACAATATCGCCAAATTTGCACAAAAATACCAAATCCGCTATCCTCTCTACGTTGCTGGAACCGGCGCCACCGATTTGCTCAGGCAATTCGGCAATCAGGCAGGCGGCCTTCCCTTCACCGCTTTGGTGGGCAAGGACGGCAAAGTCAAAAAGATCTATCTGGGCCGCTTGAACTTCGATGAGCTGCGCCAGGATCTCTCCCAGTTGTAAATCCCCAGAATCCGCCAAAAGAAAGTTTTTCTTGCCAAATAATGTCATTTGACGGCAAAATGCGCCCATCGTCGTCAAACGGGGCTTAACCTCCATGGCAAAACAACTTCTTCTCCTCAATGGCCCGAACCTGAATCTGCTCGGGACCAGAGAGCCGGAAGTCTATGGATCGACCAGGCTGGCCGATGTTGAACGGCTGGCCCAGGAACAAGCCCGCGCCGCCGGCGCCGCTTTGCAGGCCTTCCAAAGCAACCATGAAGGCGCGCTGATCGACCGCATCCACCAGGCCCGCGAAGAGGGTGTGGATGCCATCGTCATCAACCCCGGCGGCCTGACCCACACCAGCGTGGCCCTGCGCGATGCGCTGGCCGGCGTGGCCATCCCGTTCGTGGAAGTACATATCTCCAATATTCATCAACGCGAGGAATTTCGTCATTTTTCATACCTGTCCGGCATTGCCCGGGCAGTCATATGCGGCTTTGGAGTCGACGGCTACCGCCTGGCGGTCGACTACTGGCTGCGTCAGTCCTGACGGCAGGCTTAGCTGCTTATTTATCTGCTTATCCGCGCCTGAACGGACACATCAAGAAACCAGCAACAAGCAATACACCGATACTGCCGGCCGCGACCGACTGCCGGCGATTATTTAACTTCTCATCTACATTCCGAGGGATTCAAATGGATTTACGAAAACTCAAGACGCTGATCGACCTGGTTGCCGAATCGGCTATCGAAGAGCTTGAAGTCACTGAAGGCGAAAGCAAGGTCAGGATCGTCAAATCGTCCCCGAATACACAAAACCAGGTCGTGATGATGCCGCAGCAGCAAGCGTATGCACCCGTCGCCGCGCCGCTGGCCGCAGCACCTGCGGCTGCTCCGGCCGCAGCCCCGGCCGCCGCTGTTCCTGAAGGCTATATCGTGAAGTCGCCCATGGTCGGCACCTTCTACCGCTCCTCCGCTCCCGGCGCACCGGCGTTCGTCGAGATCGGCAAGGAAGTCAAGGAAGGCGATACCCTCTGCATCATCGAAGCCATGAAGCTGTTGAACGAAATCGACGCCGACAAGGGTGGCGTGGTCAAACAGATCCTGGTGGAAAACGGCCAACCGGTCGAATTCGGCCAACCCCTGTTCGTGCTGGGCTGATCGACGCACCGGATCGGATGGCATTCCCGACTTGGCCGGATGGCGCCGCCCCTGGGCGGCAACCGAAGCGGAAATGCTGTACTGTCGATGCGGGCTGCTTGCGCCAAGATGGCGCGCCGCGGCCCCGACATCCGGAACCTATAACGCTTGACCTTAGCGACGCCTCATTCCAGTTATGTTTGAAAAAATCCTGATCGCCAATCGTGGCGAAATTGCCCTGCGTATCCAGCGCGCCTGCCGCGAATTGGGCATCAAGACCGTGGTCGTGCACTCCGAAGCCGACCGCGAAGCCAAGTATGTGAAGCTGGCGGATGAATCGGTATGCATCGGCCCGGCGCCTTCGGCGCTGTCCTACCTGAACATGCCTGCCATCATCAGCGCCGCCGAAGTGACTGATGCCCAGGCTATCCACCCCGGCTACGGTTTCCTGTCGGAAAACGCCGATTTCGCCGAGCGTGTGGAAAAATCGGGCTTCGTCTTCATCGGCCCGCGCGCCGAAAACATCCGCATGATGGGCGACAAGGTGTCGGCCAAGCAGGCGATGATCCGCGCCGGTGTGCCTTGCGTGCCGGGCTCGGAAGGCGCCCTGCCTGACAACCCGAAGGAAATCGTCCAGATCGCCCGCAAGATCGGCTATCCGGTCATCATCAAGGCGGCCGGCGGCGGCGGCGGACGCGGCATGCGCGTGGTGCATACCGAAGCCGCGCTGATCAACGCCGTGACCATGACCAAGACGGAAGCCGGCGCCGCATTCGGCAATCCGGAAGTCTATATGGAGAAGTACCTGGAAAATCCGCGCCACGTGGAAATCCAGATCCTGGCCGACGAGCACAAGCAAGCCATCTGGCTGGGCGAACGCGACTGCTCGATGCAGCGCCGCCACCAGAAGGTGATCGAGGAAGCGCCGGCACCGGGCATCCCGCGCAAGATCATCGAGAAGATCGGCGAACGCTGCGCCGAAGCCTGCCGCAAGATGAATTACCGCGGCGCCGGCACCTTCGAGTTCCTGTATGAAAACGAAGAGTTCTACTTCATCGAGATGAACACCCGCGTTCAGGTCGAACACCCGGTGACCGAAATGATCACCGGCGTGGACATCGTGCAGGAACAGATCCGCATCGCCGCTGGCGAGAAGCTGCGCTACCGCCAGCGCGACATCGAGCTGAAGGGCCACGCCATCGAGTGCCGCATCAACGCCGAAGACCCGTTCAAGTTCATCCCGTCGCCAGGCCGCATCACGGCATGGCACGTGCCGGGCGGCCCTGGCATCCGCGTCGATTCGCACGCCTACTCCGGCTATTTCGTCCCGCCCAACTATGACTCCATGGTCGGCAAGGTGATTGCCTACGGCACCACCCGCGAGCAAGCCATCCGCCGCATGCAGATCGCGCTGTCGGAAATGGTGGTCGAAGGCATTTCGACCAACATCCCGCTGCACCGCGAGCTGATGGTGGATGCGCGCTTCTTCGAAGGTGGAACCAATATCCATTATCTGGAACACAAGTTGTCGGAACGACCGGCATCGTCGGACGCCGACAAAACCAAGAAGTGAAAGTGAAGTGATCAATGGGTTGGGTTGAAATCGTCATCGAAGTGGCGCGTGAGCAGGCGGAGGCGTTGTCCGATGCCCTGATGGAGGCTGGCGCTTTGTCGGTGTCGGTGGAAGACGCGGATGAAGGCACGGATGCCGAGCGTCCGCTGTTCGGCGAACCCGGCATGGAGCCCGATGAAGCGGCCTGGGACCGCAGCCGCGTGGTCGCGCTGGCCGGCAAGGATGCCGACCTGGCGACCATCGTGGCTGACGCGACCACAGCCATCGGCCTGGGCTACGCCCTGCCCTTCGCTACTCGCGAAGTGGAAGAGCAGGACTGGGTGCGCCTGACGCAATCGCAGTTCGAGCCCATCCATATCGGCCAGCGCATCTGGGTAGTGCCAAGCTGGCACGATGCGCCGCAGGACAGCGACGCGCTGGTGCTGGAACTGGACCCCGGCCTGGCCTTCGGCACCGGCAGCCATCCCACCACCCGCTTGTGCATGGAATGGCTGGAAACCAATGCCACCCAAACCAGGACTCTGCTGGATTACGGCTGCGGTTCGGGCATCCTGGCGCTGGTGGCAGCCAAGGTCGGCGTGCCGCAAGTGATCGGCGTGGATATCGATCCCCAGGCGCTGGAAGCGGCCAACTACAATTCGGCGCGCAACCAGTGTGAAGTCGCTTATTTCCTGCCGGAGGCCTTTGCCCAGGCGCATCCGGAAGGCGAACGCTTCGAAGTTGTGGTGGCCAACATCCTGGCCGGCCCGCTGCAGTTGATGGCGCCGATGCTGGCCGGCCGGGTTGCCCCGGGTGGCGCGCTGGTGCTCTCGGGCGTGCTGGACCGGCAGGCACAGGAAGTCATTGCCGCCTATGCTCCCTACATCCCGCTGACGGTATGGGCCGAGCACGAAGGCTGGGTGGCGCTGGCAGGCCGCTTGCCGGAGTAAGCGCATGGCGTTGGCGACCCAATGTCCACATTGTTTCACCATCTTCCGGGTCGCCGGCGACCAACTCAAACTGCGTGGCGGCCTGGTCCGCTGCGGTAGCTGCAAGCAAGTCTTCAACGGCAACGAATACCTGGTGGAAGCCAGCGTCAGCGATGGCTATTACCAGCCCGCGCCGGGCAGCAAGGCACAGGCTGCTTCGGCGGCGATGCCGGTTGCCAAGTCCACGGCTGCACCTGCAGCCGTTATGGGCACCCCACCTGCCACACACAGCCCGGTTCCCGAGGTCAATACTCCGGTTCCGATGGCTCCTGTGACGACTGCACCTGCGCCTGTTCCGGCCATCGCCGAACCCAACGTATTCCGCTCGCCCGATAATCCGGGCTACATCCCCGACCTGAGCATGCCGCTGCGCGCATCGGAGCAAGCGGATCGCTTCCCGCTGCCGCTTACGCCATCCGATGCAAACCACATAGACGACCAGCATGAACCGCATGCCCCGGATACCGGCGCATTGGCTGAAGCGGAACAGCTTCCCGGCGCCGCGCCCCAGGCAGGCACTTTCGACGAGAATCCGTTCACCGCTTACGAGCGGGCGGCGGCCCGCACGGCCGCCAGCGAAGAGAGCCATTCAGACCAAGACAAGGCAGACGCCGGGCAAGAGCAGGAAGATGCCTATGATGAAACCGATGAACCGGCTTTCGTCAAAAAGGCTGAACGCAAGGAACGGCTCGGCCACGTCACGAAGATCGTGATGATGGTGCTGGCTGGCGCCATGGTTCCCATCCTGCTGCTGCAATCTACCTATTACTGGCGCAATCAGCTGGCGGTCGCCGTACCGCCGCTGCTCCCGATGCTCAACGGCATGTGCGCCGCGTTCCATTGCACGGTCGGCCTGCCGGCCGAGATCGACCGCCTGTCGCTGGAATCGAACGAGCTGCAGGTGGTGCCGCCCAACCAGAACATCTACGCCCTGTCCCTGGTGCTGCGCAACCGCAGCGACACGCCGCAGGCATGGCCGTATATCGAGCTCACGCTCAACAACGATGATGAAAAGCCGGTGGTGCGCCGCGTGTTCCGGCCGCGCGAATACCTGGCCAAGCCACAGCAGCCGGACAACGGCATCGCCGGCGAAAGCGAACAGCAGATCAGGCTGACCTTCGAATTGAACGATGTGCTGGTCTCCGGCTATCACATCTACCTGTTCTACCCCTGATATTGGCGGCCATCCGCCTGGCCCGGGCCATTTCCGTAAGACAGTGCTGAACTCCTTGCCGCTTTCTTCTACAATGCGGCATTCACCACTACTTTCCCTTTCCCCATGAGCTCACTCATCTGCGGTTCCCTCGCTTACGACAACATCATGCAATACGAGGGCCGCTTCGCCGAAGCGCTGCTGGCAGACCAGTTGCACAAGGTCAACGTGTCCTTCCTGGTGCCGACCATGCGGCGCGAGTTCGGCGGCTGTGCCGGCAACATCGGTTACAACCTCAAGCTCCTGGGCGGCGTGCCGGTAGTGATGGCCACCGTCGGCCTGGACAGCGCACCCTACATGGAACGTTTCGCCGAGCTGGGGATTTCCACCCAATGCGTACGCGTGATCGATTCGTCGTTCACGGCACAATGCTTCATTACCACCGATGCGGACAGCAACCAGATCACCGCCTTCCACCCGGGTGCGATGACGTTCTCGCACGAGAACAAGGTGGCCGATGCCGGCGCCGTCAAGTTCGCCATCGTCGCGCCTGACGGCCGCGACGGCATGCTGCAGCACGCGAAACAGGCCGCCGAACTGAAGATCCCGCTGATCTTCGATCCGGGCCAAGGCATGCCCATGTTCGGCGGCGACGATCTCAAGCACTTCATCGACCTGGCGACCTACGTCGCCGTCAACGACTATGAAGCCGAGATGCTGACCGCGCGCACCGGCCTGTCGCTGGCGCAGATCGCCGAGCGCGTTTCGGCCCTGGTCGTCACCCGCGGCGAACTGGGCGCTGAAATCTTCACAGGCGGCAAGAAGATCGACATCCCCTGCGTGCCGGCCGAAAAGATCGAAGATCCTACCGGCTGCGGCGACGCCTTCCGTGCCGGCATGCTGCACGGCCTGACCGAAGGCTTCGACTGGGAAACCACCGGCCGCCTGGCCAGCCTGATGGGCTCGATCAAGATCGCTTCGCAAGGCCCGCAAAACCATACACCGTCCAAGGCCGAGATCGAGGAGCGCTTCCAGAAGGCCTTCGGTTACCGCTTCGATTGATGCTTGCACGGCACTAGCGTCGGCACCGTGGGCGCCGGCGATGAATCACCTTAAGGAGATGCACCATGTTGAAGACTTCGTCCGAACAATCCGCCCTCCACCGCCTGCGCCGGGCAGCCACCCCGCTGCTGCTGGCCACTGCCCTGCTGGCCCAGCCGGCCTTTGCCGTACTCAAACCCGGCGAGAAGGCGCCGGACTTCTCCGCGCCGTCCTCGCTGGGCGGCCAGGTCTCGACGTTTTCGCTGAACGCGGCCCTCAAGAACGGACCGGTGGTGCTGTACTTCTATCCGGCCGCCTTTACCACCGGCTGCACCATCGAAGCCCACCTGTTCGCCGAAGCGACAGACCGCTACAAGGCTCTGGGCGCGACGGTGATCGGGGTCTCGGCCGATAACATCGACACGCTCAACAAGTTCTCGGTCAGCGAGTGCCGCAGCAAGTTTCCGGTGGCCGCCGATGTCGACCAGAAGATCATGAAGTCCTACGATGCAGTGCTGAACAAGAACGCCGAGCGCGCCAGCCGCACCTCTTACGTGATCGCGCCGGATCACTCCATCATCTATGAATACACCGACATGAATCCGGAAAAGCATGTAGAGAACACCATGCATGCACTGGAGCAGTGGTCGGCCAGGAAAAAACAATAATCGAAGCAAGGCGCCGCCGCACCAATGAAAAAGCCGGACATATGTCCGGCTTTCTTGTTTCTGCCTGCACGAGGCGTTTGGGCGCGGCCTGTGGAATGCGCCTCAAGCCAGCGACAGCAGCAGTGTACTGATCACGCGCACCGCAATCTGCAGCAGGATCAGTACCGCCAGCGGGGAAAGGTCGACACCGCCGATCAGCGGAATGATGCGGCGCAACGGACGCAGCAGCGGCTCGTTGAGTGCCCGCACGAAAGGCGCGAGGGGAGCGTAGGGATTGACCCAGCTGAAGACCGCTTCGATGATCAGCGTCGCCATGAAGCCGTAGCAGATCCATTGGAGAAAGCGCACCAGCGACAACAGCAAGATGATCTTGAAGTCGAAACCGGAATCGATGCCGACGGCGGCGACAATCGACAGCAGCACGATCATGAAGGCCCCGAGCAAGCTGGCCCAATCATAAGCGCCACCCGGCATCACGCGGCGCAACGGCTTGACCAGCCAGTCCGACAGCTGATAGACGAACTGCCCGACCGACTGTGGCGGACGCACACGCACCACCTGCATCCAGAAGCGCAATAGCATGACGCCGGCCAGAATGCTGGCGACGGCATCGACGATCAACATGAAAATACTATGCAGCACGGAGATCTCCATCAGTGACAAATCTGGTGGCCGGAACGGCCGGAACATTGCAGCGCACATACTAGAGCGCATTGGCGCAATCGCCAAGCATCCCTGGCCTTGAGGCGCCAAACTCTTCGCCTCCATATTGTGCCATTCCTGCGCATTGCCAGTCCCTTGCGGCATAAAAACGGATGGGCAGCACACGTGCCTGGAACATCCGCATCATCGGTACGCAAGCAGCATATGGCAAGGATCGCGCCATCACCGCAAACACCGGACAAAAAAAACCGCTGTATGGCGCGAAGCCATACAGCGGGATTTTGCCTGAAAAGATCAGGCGGCAGAGACGCCCGTATTACGGACGGCTGGTGCCGGTCGGGAACGGCCAAGCCGCTGCCGGGTTCAGCACAGTCTTCACAGCCGGAGCTGCGGCCGGCTTAGCTGCCGGCTTTTTTGCTGCAACTGCCTTCTTCGGAGCTGCTGCCTTGGCTGCTACCGGCTTCTTAGCGGCGACCGGCTTCTTCGGCGCTGCTGCCTTGGCTGCTGCCGGCTTCTTA
>NZ_LFLT01000041.1 GCF_001189955.1 Herbaspirillum chlorophenolicum
CGATGAGATCCGTCGTCAGATTCCGGCCTGCCTGGAAGGCGACCGCTGGTTCCACAACGACATCCGGGCCGCGCATGACTTCGTGGTCAGCGGTTCGGTGCGCAATGCGGTGGTGGCGTCCATCGGGCAGTTCGTGTGAGGCGCTGTTTATCGTTGCAATAAAAACGCCCGGTCGTAACCGGCAATGCCGCTCAATTCAGATTGAGCGGCATTTTTTTTATGCTCTGGCCGGGTTGACCGATCATCATCCCATTCTGAAGAGATCCTGGATGCACAAGCTGATCGTGTGCTTTTGCGCCACAAAGTGCCGCACTAAAACCGAGCATTTCACCGTGAAATGCACTCAAGATGGGAGTGTCGGAGCGGTTTTCCGTGGATGTTGCACCGCATCGATTCATTCTCTAACTAGCTGAAAAATAAAGAAGAAATCCGCTTGTTTAAAAATCATAATGACATTATGATTTATTGAAATTGATCCGGTTGCCCGATTTGTAAAAGGATAGAAAATGAATTTGAAGTTCATCAATACGAGACGCCAGGGGCTGGCAACTGCCGCTGCCCAGGTCAAATCCTCCGCGGCGCATGCGGACCGCCCGGCCGATATCAAGGCGCGGCGCAAGGATGCGATGACATGATCCATCTCGACTTCAGCACGGTATTGCACGGGCAATACCTCGACTGGCTGATCGGCGGCGCCTTGACGACGCTGTGGCTGTTCGCCGCAGCATGGATTTGCGCCTTTACACTGGCCGTGCTCCTGGTGGCGCTGCGGGCCCTGGCGCTGCCGCCGCTGGAATGGCTGATCGCCGCCTACGTCAACTACCACCGCAACGTACCGGGCCTAGTGCAGATCTTCGTGTGGTACTTCGGTATTCCCGAGCTGCTGCCATCGTCGGTCACCGGATTCATCAACGACCACAACGGCGAGTTCATCTTCGCGCTGATCGCGCTGGCGCTGAATTCCGCGGCCTATATGTCGGAAGACTTGCGCAGCGGCCTCCGCTCCGTGGCGGCAACGCAAATGGAAGCAGCCCGTGCGCTGGGCCTGTCGTATGTGCAATCGATGCGCGACGTGTTGCTGCCGCAGGCGATCCGGGTTTCGGTGCCGCCGCTGGTCAACCAGTCGCTGTCCCTGTTCAAGTCGACCAGCCTGGCCATGGCGATCGGTGTGGCGGAGATGACCTATGCCAGCCGCCAGATCGAAAACGAGACCTATCGCACCTTCGAAACGTTTGCGCTGGCGTCGGCGTTCTACCTGTTGATGTCGTGGGCCATCATGGCGTTGGGCGCGTACTTCAACAATCGCCATTTGCAAGTGAAGGAGCGCTGACATGGGCGACCTCTACAACATCATCACCACTTACGGATTGCAGCTGCTGGTCGGCGAATTCCCGCACGGCCCGCTGGGTGGCCTGGCGCTGACGCTGATCCTGGCAGTGACCGGCCTGATCTGCGCATTCCCGCTGGCCGTGGCATGCGGCATTGCGCGCACCAGCTCGATCCGCTGGGTTTACCTGCCTGCCACCGCGGTGGTTCAGACCGTGCGCGGCTTGCCGGTGCTGATGCTGATCTTCTGGGCCTATTTCATTGTCCCCCTGATGATCGGCACCACCATTTCCGCCACCACCACCGTGATCTGCGCCCTGGTTGCCTATGAGACGGCGTTCCTGGGCGAGGTCATCAAGGCCGGCATCCAGGCGATACCGAAAGGGCAGGTCGAAGCCTCGCGCTCGCTGGGCATGAGCTACTTCAAGACACTGTGGGACGTGGTGCTGCCGCAGGCGCTGTTCAACATGATCCCGAGCATCCTCAACCAGTTGATTTCGCTGATCAAGAACACTTCGCTGGCTTACATCATCAGCGTCAACGAACTCACCTATTCGGCTTACCAGGTCAACGCGCAATTGCTGACCAAGCCCTTCCAGGTTTACTTCCTGCTGGCCATGACCTACTTCGCCATCTGCTACAGCCTGAGCTCGCTGGTCGGCCTGGTCGAGCGCCGCATCAAGCACAAACGTCAATTCAGGAGCGTGTGATGATCCGATTTAACAATGTCAATAAATGGTATGGCGACTATCACGCCTTGCGTAACATCAACGAGGAAATCAAGCGCGGCGAAGTGGTGATCGTGTGCGGGCCGTCCGGATCGGGAAAGTCCACGCTGATCCGCACCATCAACCGCCTGGAGCCGATCAACGACGGCCAGATCTACATCGATGGCCAGGATGTGCACGGCAGTGGCGTCGACATCAACAAACTACGCAGCCGCATCGGTTTTGTCTTCCAGTCGTTCAACCTGTTCCCGCACATGAGCGTGATGCGCAACGTCATGCTGGCCACCATGCGCGTGCTCAAGCTGTCCGACAAGGAGGCACGCGAAACCGCCATGGGCCTGCTTGAGAAAGTCGGCCTGGCAGGCAAGGCGGACGCTTATCCGGGGCAGCTTTCGGGCGGCCAGCAGCAGCGCGTGGCGATCGCCCGCGCGCTGGCCATGAAGCCGCCGGTGATGCTGTTCGATGAGCCGACTTCCGCACTCGACCCGGAGATGGTGGGCGAAGTGCTGCAAGTCATGAAGCAGCTGGCCTCGGAGGGCATGACCATGGTTTGCGTCACGCACGAAATGGGATTTGCGCGCGAAGTGGCCGACCGCCTGATCTTCATGGCCGATGGCGAAGTGCTGGAGCGCGCCACGCCGCAAGATTTCTTTGAACATGCGCAGCATCCGCGCGCGCAGAAATTCGTGGCCGACATCCGCCACGCCTGATACCGGCTCCATATCCACTTACCAATATTTACCAAGAGACCAACATGGCATTCATTTCCGATTCGCTGTCGCGCATCAAAGCTTCGGCAACCATTGCAATCAGCCAGAAGGCCCGCGAAATGCAGGCGCAAGGACGCAACGTCATCGCCCTGAGTTCCGGCCAGCCTGATTTCGATACCCCGGAAAATATCAAGCAAGCGGCCTATGCCGCCATCGCCCGCGGCGAGACGAAATACACTGCCGTGGCCGGCATCACCGAACTGCGCGAAGCCATCGTGGCCAAGTTCAAGCGGGAAAACCAGCTCGACTACAGCGTTGCGCAGACCATCGTTTCCAACGGCGGCAAGCAAGTCATCGCCAATGCCTTGATGGCCACCATCAATCCGGGCGACGAGGTGATCGTCCCGGCCCCGTACTGGGTCTCGTATCCGGAACTGGTGTCCCTGTTCGGCGGCGTTCCGGTCTTTGTGCCCACCGCCCGCGCCACCGGCTACAAGCTGCGCCCGGAAGATCTGGAAGCGGCAATCACGCCGCGTACCAAATGGCTGATGTTCAATTCTCCCTGCAACCCCAGCGGCGCCGCCTACACCCGCGCGGAGCTGGAAGCGCTGGCCGAGGTCGTGAAGCGCCATCCGCATGTCTGGATCCTGTCGGACGACATCTACGAACACCTGGTCTACGACGGCTTCACGTTCACCACGCCGGCGCAGGTCGCGCCCGAGCTGTACGACCGCACGCTGACCATGAATGGCGTGTCCAAGGCTTACGCGATGACCGGCTGGCGCATCGGCTATGCGGCTGGACCGCAGCAGTTGGTCAAGGCCATGGAGAAAATCCAGGGGCAGGTCACATCGGGCCCCAGCTCGGTGTCGCAGTGGGCGGCATTGGAAGCGCTGAGCGGTCCCCAGGATTACATCCACACCAGCCGCAAGGTGTTCGAGGAGCGCCGCAACCTGGTCGTGTCGCTGCTCAATGACGCCGAAGGCATCGATTGCCCGGTTCCGGAGGGCGCGTTCTATGTGTTCCCCTCTTGCGAACGCCTGATCGGCAAGCGCACCGAAGCGGGCAAGGTCATCGAGACCGACGAGGATTTCGTGTCCGCACTGCTGGAAGCCGAAGGCGTGGCGCTGGTGCACGGCAGCGCCTTTGGCCAAGGTCCCAATTTCCGCCTGTCGTATGCGGATGCGACCGAGCGCCTGCGCGAAGCCTGCACACGCGTCCAGCGCTTCTGCGCGACGCTGCGCTAAGCCGGCCGCGATTTCCAGGAATTGCTTACAGGAGCAGAGAAAATGACAACAGGATTCAGGATTCTCGAACGTCAGCGCAAGGTAGCCGATGACGTCGTGCAACAGTTTTCCGCCATCCCGGTGGCCAACATCAGCGACTCCATGTCGCGCATGACCGCCGGCGGCGCCCGCCTGCGTCCGCTGCATCGCGGTGGCAAGCTGGCCGGCGCGGCGATCACCGTGAAGTCGCGCCCCGGCGACAACCTGATGGTGCACAAGGCCCTCGATATGGCGGAGCCCGGCGACATCGTCGTGGTGGATGCCGGCGGCGACCTCTCGAATGCGATCATCGGCGAGCTGATGGTGGCCCACGCCATCCAGCGCAGGCTGGGCGGTATCGTCATCAATGGCGCCGTGCGCGATCTCGATGCCATCCAGTCCGGAACCTTCCCGGTATTCGCCGCCGGCGTGACGCATCGCGGCCCGTATAAGGACGGCCCAGGCGAGATCAACGTGCCCATCGCCATCGACGGCATGGTGATCGAGCCGGGCGACCTGGTGGTTGGCGACAGCGACGGCTTGCTATGCGTGGCCTACGGCGATATCGCTGCCGTCTATGCGGCAGCCAAGGCCAAGAACGACGCGGAAGCCGAGCAGATGGCCGCTATCGTCGCCGGCCGCAATGACCGCAGTTGGGTCGAAGCTTCATTGACCAAGCTGGGCTGCGAGTTCGTCCCGGCCAAAGCGTATGGCTGATGCAGTTTCTGCCCAATCTTCCCCGCACTTGCATGTGCGGGAGGACTGGCTCGCGCTGACGTGCGAAGAGGTACTGGAGCCGGACCTGCCCATCGTCGATGCCCACCATCACGTCTGGGATCGGGCGACCGGCCGCTACCTGTTCGATGAGCTGATGGCCGATATCGGCGCCGGCCACAATGTCATTGCCAGCATCTTCGTGCAATGCCGCTCGATGTATCGCGCGGATGGGCCGGACCGGATGAAGCCGGTCGGCGAGGTCGAGTTCATCAACGGCCTGGCGGCGCAATCGGCCTCCGGCCTGTATGGCCCGGCGCGTGCCTGTGCCGCTATCGTGGGTTTTGCGGACCTGATGCTGGGAGATGAGGTCGTCCCTGTGCTGGAAGCCCTCAAGCATGCCGGAAACGGCCGCCTGCGCGGCATTCGCAATACCACCGCATGGCATGCCGACCCGGCCATCCGGACCAATCCGATTCCGCCGCCGCCGGGCATGCTTGCCGATCCCCGTTTCCAGGCAGGCGCACGCCAATTGGCCCGGCACGATCTGTCGCTCGACATCTGGGCCTACCACACCCAGCTGGATGAGGTGTTGGCGCTGGCCAGGGCTTGCCCCGATACCCGTTTCGTTCTCGACCATGCCGGCGGACCGCTGGGCGCCGGCCCCTATGCGGGCAAGCGTGACGAGGTGATGCGCGAGTGGGAAGCGGCAATGCGCAGGATCGCGGCGCTGCCCAATGTCTGGCTGAAGCTGGGCGGCCTGGGCATGCCGGTGGGCGGGTGGGACTTCCATCTGCGCGCCGCACCGCCGACCTCGGCGGAACTGGCGCAAGCATGGCAGCCGTATGTGATGACTTGCATCGAACTGTTCGGCCCGCAGCGGTGCATGTTCGAAAGCAACTTCCCGGTGGACAAGGGAATGTTCGGCTACGTGAGCCTATGGAATGCATTCAAGCGCCTGACGATGGCGATGTCCGGGCCGGAGCGCGCCTCGCTTTTCAGCGCGTGCGCGCAAGAGGTGTACCGAATCGGGTTCTAAGTCCGGGGCGCTGTCTCAATGATCCATCCGGCACTGCTCCCGCAAATGCTCGATGAACGCCTGCTGCACCGGCGTCGCCAGCCAGTCGGCGCGAGTGGTGAAGCCGACGGTGCGCTCGGCCCTGGGCGGAACGACGTTGAGCGCCACCACGTTGTCGCGGTAATTGCCGTAGAGGATGTGGGAGCGCGAGAGCAGCGAGATGCAGTCGTTTTCTTCCAGCATGGCCATCATCATCGCCAATGAACTGGTCTCGACCACCACGCGCGGGCGCTGCGGCAGGGTGGCCAGCATCTGTTCGACCACCGTGCGGCGCGGCATGTCCTGCTGCGGCACTACCCAGCCATAGGCGGTGAGGTCTTTTTGGGAGATCGATTTGCGGCTGGCCAGGTCATGGCCGCGGCGCACCACTACGGCGTAGGGATCGGTGAACAATTCGGTTTCCGTCACACCGCCTTCCAGGCGCGGCTCGCGCAGCGCGCCGACGATGATATCCAGCTTGCCGAAACGCAGGTCCTCCAACAGCCGTGAATGCGCGCCTTCGCGAATGGTGACGGCGACATTGGGATATTCCTCCTGCAGCCGGCCGATGGTGCGCGCCAGCAGGCGCTGTGGCAGCAAGGGCAGCACCCCCACCGATACCTGGCCGCTGGCCAGCCCGCGCGCGGACACCAGTTCGACCGCAGCCTGGCTGATTTCATTGAAGGCGATGCTCAGTCGTCGCGCAAATTCGACTCCCATGGGATTGGCGGCGACGCTGTGCACGCGGCGCCGGTAGAGCGTCGCGCCGACGGTGGCTTCCAGTTCGCGGGCAGCGCGGTGCACAGCCGGCTGCGAGATCCCGAGATGGCGCGCGGCCTCCGCCGCCGAGCCCAGTTGCGCGATGGCGATATGGCAGCGCACCTGGGCATCGGTCAGGTGGCGGCAGACTGCGGCGGCGTCATGCGTGCGCGACCTGGCGCCGGCCAGCAGTTGGGCGACCGCGGCCTCGATCTGTTCCAGCATGCGCCGTACGCGTCGGTGCAGCAGGGCGCCTTCCTGCGTCAGGTCGCTGCCGCCATAGCCGCGTTCGAACAGCACCGCGCCGAAACCTTCCTCCAGTTTCTTGATCGCCAGGCTGACCGCAGGTTGCGTCAGGCCGACCGCCGCCGCCGCGTGGCTGATGCCGCCTTCGCGACAGACCGCATCGAACAGCGCCAGGCGGCGCAAGCGCAAACTCTCATCAGACATACATTTTCCATTCGACAAAGATCCATTTTTTATTATTAAGCTTAATATAAATTTATGGAATGTGGCGTAGATGAAATTAGTTAAATCTGAGCAGCTTCAATACACTTGGCCTACTTTTTAAGGCAAGGAAATATTGGAGCTTAACAATGTACGACATCGTCGATACGCACACCCACGCCATTTCGCCGGATCACGAGCGCTATCCGCTGGCGCCGGTCGGCGGCAAGCAGTCGGACTGGTCGGCGCACCGCCCGGCAGATTTTGAAAGCCTGCTGGCATCGATGGATGAGGCCGGCATCGCGCATGCGATGGTGGTACAGGCGTCCACCGCTTATGGCAACGACAACCGCTACGTGGTCGATGCGGTGACGGCCCATCCGGACCGTTTCTGCGGCGTGTTTTCCATCGACGTGCTGGCACCGGACGCAGTCGACAAGTTCAAGCACTGGCTGGCCGCAGGTTTGTCTGGCCTGCGCCTGTTCCTGACCGGTACCACCATGCCCGGCCAGGCCGGCTGGCTGGACGATCCGCGTTCCTACCCGGTGTGGGAATACGTGCAGGCCAACAATGTCTCGATTTGCCTGCAGATGACGGCGGCCGGCATTCCGGCGCTGCAGCGCATGCTGGACCTGTTTCCCAAGGTGCGCGTGTTGCTCGACCATCTGGCGCGGCCCGATCTGGCTGGCGGCCCGCCGTATGCCTCGGCGCAGCCGCTGTTCGACCTGGCGGCGCATCCCGGGGTCTATCTCAAGCTGACCAACCGCACCATTGCCGAAGCGGGGCGCGGCCTGTCGACGCCGCAAGCGTTCTTCCCCAAGGTGCTGGACGCGTTCGGCGCCAGCCGTATCGCCTGGGGATCGAACTTCCCGTCGGCGGAAGGCTCGCTGCAATCGCTGCTGGGACAAGCCAGGGCCGGCCTGTCGATGCTGTCCGAGGCCGACCTGAAATGGATCTTCGGCGATACCGCGCGCGCCATCTATCCCGAGCTCACGCGCATGGAGGCGGCCAAATGAAACTGGACAACGGCGTGCTGCACCTGAGCGCAGCGTTCAAGCAATACCCGCACACCGAAAAACTGATGCGCGGCGAAATCACGGTACCGGGTTTGCACCTGGACTGCCTGGACATCGAACCCATCCACCGCGCCTTTGCACCCATGGCGCGCACCCAGGCATATGACGTGAGCGAAATGGCCATCGTCACCTACCTGCAGGCCAAGGCCTACGGCAAGTCGCTGATCATGCTGCCTACGGTGCTGGCGGCGCGCCTGCAGCAAGGCTGCATCGTCTACAACAAGCGCCGCGATCCGCTAGGCGTGATCGACATGCCGGGCGCCCGGGTCGGCGTGCGCGCCTATACCCAGACTACCGGCATGTGGGTGCGCGCGATCCTGGACCAGACTTATGGTGTGCCGGCGGAGAAGATCGAATGGATCACCTTCGAAGGCGGCCACTTGCAGGAATACCAGGACCCAGCCTTCGTCACGCGCGCGCCGGCCGGCAAGGAAATGCTGCAGATGCTGCTGGACGGCGAGCTCGACGCCGCCGTCTTCGGCAACGACTTGCCCAGCCACGAAGACATCGCACCACTGATCCCCGACCATGTTGCAGCCGACAAGCTGTGGCACGAGCAGCATGGTTTCGTGCCCTACAACCACATCGCGGTGATGCACCGTGCCGTGGCCGAGGCGCGGCCGGACAGCGTGCGTGCGGTCTACAGCCTGCTGCGCCAGGGCAAGGATGCGGTAGCCGATCCCATCGCGCTGCGTAAGCGCGTGCCGGATGGGCTGGAAGCAATGCGTGGCCCGCTGGAACAGATCATCGGTTTTTGCGAACGGCAGCAACTGATGCCGCGTAAGATCGGCGTGGACGAAATCTTCGCCGACTGCCTGCACTACCTGGGCGCCGACGCGTACTGAAATTCATTATCCCGCAGACGCCAAACAGCTCTGCGACGACTGCGGTACCGCATAGCGGCGCCGCCTGTCGTTCCGAAGTCGCCAACAAGAGCGATATGGAAATCACCAGACCATCTTATAGAGGAGAGCACAACGTGGACATGAAAGATCTGCCCGTCCCACGACAGAAAACCCGGAAGCCGTTCTATCGCGACATTTCCTTCCAGGTCCTGGCCGGCATCGTCATCGGCGTAGTCGTCGGCCATTACTGGCCCGACATCGGCAAGGCTTCGCAACCGCTGGGCGACGCCTTCATCAAGCTGATCCAGATGGTGGTCGGCCCGGTCATCTTTTGCTCGGTCGTCAGCGGCATCGCCAATGCCGGCGACATGAAGAAAGTCGGGCGCGTGGCCGTCAAGGCGCTGATCTATTTCGAGGTGGTCACCTCGATCGCGCTGGTGATCGGCCTGGTCACCATCAACCTGCTGCAGCCCGGCGTGGGCATGAACATCGACGTCAACGCACTCGATACCGGAGCGGCCAACAACTACATCACGCAGGCGCACCATTTCGTCTCGACCAGCACCTTCCTGCTCAACCTGATCCCCAAGACCATGGTCTCGGGCTTTGCCAACGGCGACATCCTGCAGATCCTGTTCGTGTCGGTGCTGTTCGGCTTCGGCCTGGCCGCCGCCGGGGATCGCGCCAGGCCCATGCTCAATGTACTGGATAGCTTCGCGCAGGGCGTGTACTGGATCATCGGGCTGGCGATGAAGGTCTCGCCGATCGCCGCCTACGGCGCCATCGCCTTCACCGTCAGCAGGTTCGGCGTCGGCTCGCTGGTGTCGTTGGGCAAGCTGGTGGGGGAGTTCTACCTGACCTGTTTGCTGTTCTTCGTGCTGGTGCTGTGGCCGGTGGCGCATTTCAGTGGTTTTTCCTTGCTCAAGCTGATGCGCTACATCCGTTCCGAATTGTTGCTGGTACTGGGTACCAGCTCGTCCGAAAGCGTGTTCCCGCAACTGCTGCGCAAGCTGGAGCAGCTGGGCTGCGAAAAATCGGTAGTGGGCCTGGTGCTGCCCGGCGGCTATTCGTTCAACCACGACGGCACCTGCCTGTACTTCGCCGCAGTGTCCGTGTTCCTGGCGCAGGCTACCAATACGGCGCTGGGCTGGGAGCAGCAGATCGGGCTGCTGATGGTGCTGCTGATCACGTCCAAGGGTGGCGCGGGCGTGGCAGGTTCGGCCATCGCCGTGCTGGCTGCAACGCTGGCGGCGACCAATGCGATCCCGGTGTCGTCGATCGCGATCATCCTTGGCGTGCATCGCCTGCTGTCTTCTGCTTTCGTGTTCGTCAACATCACTGGCAACGCAGTGGCTACCGTGGTCGTCGCAAGGTGGGAGAAGGCGCTCGATAGCGTCAGGCTGCAAGCTGAACTGGAAACGGGTTATATCGAACCTGAAGTCGCCATCCGGACGGTGGCCACGCACTGACCCGCTCCAGCCATTGAGTACCGGGCCGGCGGCAAGAACCGGTCCGGCTGTTGCAAACAACAACCATAAACCAATAACCAACCAGACCGAATGCCCTGGGGCATGCGGGGGAGACCACTCATGAAAAAATTTGCCTTTACCTGTGCCGCGATCGCCATGTCGGCGCCTCTGATGCATGCAGCGCATGCGCAAACCAACATTACCATCTTCGGTACCGTCGACGGCGGCGTGCGCTACCAGACCAACGCCAACAACGCTGGCGGCAGCAAGGTGTTCATGGGGACCAATGGCTGGAACAGTTCCAACAAGCTGGATATCGCCGGCACGGAAGACCTGGGCAACGGCATGCAGGCGCACTTCCTGCTGGAAAACGGATTCAACCTGGCCACCGGGGCGCTCGACAATACCACCAACACGCTGTTCAACCGGCAATCCTTTGTCGGCATCAAGGGCAATTTCGGTTCCATCGACATGGGACGCCAGTACACCATCGCCCACGACTTCATTGCGGACTACGATCCGTTCCACTTCAACTACACCTCGCTGATTCCGCTGACCCAGGCGTCCAGCGGCACGCGCTTTTCCAACGACATCAAATACACCGGCGAATTCGGCGGCTTCAAGTTAGAACTGGAAAATTCCTTTGGTGAGAATGCCGGTAGCTTCAACAACGGCTCGGCGCGCGGTGTGGGCCTGCAGTACTACGCCGGAGACTTGACCGTGGGCGCGTCGTATAACCGGCGCTTCGTCGCGGTTGGTACGGCCTTTCGCAATGAAGACTATTATCTGGCTGGTATCGCGTACAAGATCGGCAGCTTCGGCATTTCCGGCGGCTACATGATCGACACTATCGAGATGCCGGCCAATACCGCCAATACCGTCACGCGCAACATCTTTGGCGGCGCCAGCTATTCCTTCAACGACCGCGTCAAGCTGACCGGCGGCTTCTACAAGACCGCAGTGTCGACCGACCGGGCGCAGAGCAAGAACATGACCATCGTCGGTCTGGACTACTTCCTGTCCAAGCGCACCAAGCTGTATGTCGAAGCCGACTACAACAAGTATCGCTCGGCGGTCGTTTCCACCCTGAATACCGCGGGGGTGGGGCATCAGATGGCCTATACCGTCGGCATCAACCACCGCTTCTAGTTTTCGGCGTGGCTGCCCCTGAGCGGGTGGCCTGCCGTTTTTTTTCATCAGGAGAATCCGCATGATCATCGATTGCCACGGCCACTACACGACAGCGCCCAAGGCGCTGGAAGACTGGCGCAACCGGCAGATCGCCAACCTGAAGACGCCGGAACTGGGGCCCAAACCGTCCGAACTCAGGATCAGCGACGACGAGCTGCGCGAATCGATCGAGGGCAACCAGTTGCGCCTGATGAAGGAACGCGGCGCCGACCTGACCATCTTCTCGCCGCGCGCCAGCTTCATGGCGCATCACATCGGCGACCTGAATACCAGCCAGACCTGGGCGGCGATCTGCAATGAACTTTGCTACCGCGTCTCGCAACTGTTCCCGGAGCACTTCATTGGCGCGGCCATGCTGCCGCAGTCGCCGGGCGCGGATATCCGCACCTCGATTGCCGAGCTGGAGAAGTGCGTCAGGGAGTACGGCTTCGTCGGCGTGAACCTGAACCCGGACCCGTCCGGTGGTCACTGGACGTCGCCGCCGCTGTCTGACCGCTCGTGGTATCCGCTATACGAGAAGATGGTGGAGCTGGAGGTGCCGGCCATGATCCACGTCAGCACCAGTTGCAACACTTGCTTCCATACGACCGGCGCGCACTACCTGAATGCCGACACCACCGCCTTCATGCAATGCCTCACCAGCGACTTGTTCAAGGACTTTTCGACACTGAAGTTCCTGATCCCGCACGGCGGCGGCGCGGTGCCTTACCATTGGGGCCGTTTCCGTGGACTGGCGCAGGAGATGAAGAAGCCGCTGCTGAAGGATCATCTGTTGAACAACATCTTCTTCGACACCTGCGTGTACCACCAACCGGGCATCGACTTGCTGACCAAAGTGATCCCGGTGGACAACGTGCTGTTCGCTTCCGAAATGATCGGCGCGGTGCGCGGCATTGATCCGGAGACTGGGCATTACTACGACGACACCAAACGCTACATCCAGGCCGCCGCGTTGAGCGACGAGGAGCGCGGCAAGATCTTCGAAGGTAATGCGCGCCGTGTGTATCCGCGGCTGGATGCCGCACTCAAGAGCAAAGGACTGTAAGCATGAGTACTCCATCGATGAACCAACTGGGTATCGTCAAGCGCAATATCGAACGCGCCGACGCGGCAGCCGTCGAGAAGCTCTCGCGCTTCGGCGTGGCCACCATCCATGAGGCGATGGGGCGTGTGGGCCTGATGAAGACCCACATCCGTCCTGCCTATGCCGGTGCTGCCTTGTGCGGTACGGCGGTGACTGTGCTGCTGCAACCGGGCGACAACTGGATGCTGCACGTGGCGGCCGAGCAGATCAGGCCGGGCGATGTAGTGGTGGCGGCCTGCACTACCGACAACGAAGACGGTTTCTTTGGCGACCTGCTGGCCACGTCCTATCGCGCGCAAGGCGCCAAGGGGTTGGTGATCGACGGCGGCGTGCGCGATGTGAAGGACCTGCAGCAAATGGAGTTCCCGGTGTTTTCGCGCGCCATCAGCGCCAAGGGTACGGTCAAGGCTACGCTGGGCTCAGTCAATATTCCGGTGGTTTGTGCCGGCACCTTGGTCAATCCGGGTGATGTGGTGGTGGCTGATGCCGATGGCGTGGTAGTGGTGCCGGCCGCCATCGCGCAGCGGGTGGCCGATGCTGCCGAGGCACGGGAAAATAACGAGGCCGACAAGCGCGCGAAGTTGGCGGCCGGTGTGCTCGGGCTCGACATGTACAAGATGCGGGAGCCGCTGGAAGCGGCCGGGCTCAAGTATGTCGACTGAATGGAAATGTCAGGCGCCATGATCGCGCACTGTTTCGACATTGCTACTGAGTCTTCAGCGGATTCGCGAGCTTCCGCTCCCGTACGATTCGGTAGCCGCCTGACAAATAATTTTGAAGGGCGTTGGGGTGATCGTCGGTTGCCGTGTGCAGCCAGACTTTCGGCGCCCCGGTCTTGAACGCTTGCAGTGTCGCAGCAGTCAGCAGGTCACGGCCTAGCCGCTGGCCGCGATACGATGGCAGTAATCCGAAGCCCTCGATCTTCGCGCCTCGACTGAACTCGGTAAGTTCGAAACACCCGGCTTCCTGCCCTGACACCCGTGCGATCCAAAAGGACACGTTCGGCTGTTCGAGATGCGTTTGCCACCGCGCGAGATTCCAGCGAGCGCGCTCAGTCCAGAATCCGGCCCCCACCTGGGACCAGAGGCGCATGCACAGCGCCACATCCGGCCATTGCGCGCGGATTGTCTCGAAGTTCTTTGCCTGAGACGCCCTCGGAAGGAATGTGGCAGGTTGGCACTCGAGCATGAAGCTGCGGTGATGCATCAGGTGCCCCCGATAAAGTTCATAACGCGCTCTAGGCAGCCAATGCTTACTGGCTGTTCACATTCGCAAATTCAATAGTAGCAGGCCCCAGTACCGACTCGTAATCGGCTATCGTCACCGAGCCCGATGGTACGCCGAAGGCGCTGCCGGTGGCACGGATATGCTCGGCCAGGCGCTGCATCATATGGGTATAGGCCAGCGTCGCCGAGATCGGGAAACTCAGCAAGCGGAAACCCAGGCGTTCGAACTGTGCGGCGTTCATCGGCGGCGTCTTGCCGTCGACCGCATTGAACATCAGCGGTGCGTCGATGGCCGACAGTACGCGCCGCATTTCTTCTTCCGATTGCAGCATCTCCAGCAGCACCAGGTCGGCGCCGGCAGCGGCGTAGGCCTGGCCGCGTGCGATCGCCTCGTCCAGCCCGAGCGGGATGCGGGCGTCGCTGCGGCCGATGATCAGGAAATCGGCGCTCTTGCGCGTGGCGACCGCAATGCGGATCTTCTCTGCATGTTCTTCCTTCGATACCAATGCCAGGCCCTTCATGGCGCCGCATTTCTTGGGCGTGACCTGGTCTTCCAGGTGGATCGCCTGCACGCCGGCGGCTTCATAGCTCTGCACCGTGCGCACCACGTTGTTGAGGTTACCGTAGCCGGTATCGGCATCGGCGATCACCGGCACATCAACCGCGGCGGCGAAGGCGCGTCCGCGTTCCACCATCTCGCTCATGCCGAGCAGGCCGATATCGGGTGCGCCCAGGAGGCTGGCCGAGAGCCCGTTGCCGGTCATGTACACGGCTTCGAAACCGGCCTGCTGGTAGATGCGCGCGCCCAGCGCGTCGTGGCAGCCGGGCGCCACCACGATGCCGGGCTGGCGCAGGCGTTGGGCCAATGAGCTTGTTGTCATGTCGTTCCTGCAAAAATAAAAAGGCGCCGGCCGGCGTGCGTCCGGCGCCAGGCTCACATTAGTCTTGCTTAGCCTTCGGCCCTGTCGTTACGCATTTTCAGCGTGAGGCACAGGAAGAAGCCGATGATCGGGCTCATTGCCAGCACCAGCAGGGCAGTCGAGAAGCTTTGCGTGCTTTCGCGGATCCAGCCGACCAGGTAGGGGCCGACGAAGCCGCCGATCTGGGCGAAGCCGTTGATCATGGCGATGCCGCCGGCAGCAGCGGCGCCGGCCAGGAATTGCGTGGGCAGCGTCCAGAACACGCCCAGCGTAGCCCACAATCCCATCGCGGCGATGCACAGCAGCACCAGGCCCAGCAGCGGCGAAGGCGCCAGCGCGCTGGCGGCCAGGAACACGCCGCCGCACAGGCCGGCACAGGCCGTGTGCAGCTTGCGCTCGCCGGTGCGATCCGAGCTGCGCGCCACCAGGATCAGGCCGACGGCGGCGCAGATGAAGGGGATGGCGGCGACCATGCCGGTCTGGAAGTTGTTCAGGCCGCCCAGGCTCTTGACGATCTGCGGCAACCACAGCACCACACCGTAGATCGCCACGGCGTTGAACATGTAGATCAGCGTCAGGATCCACATGCGCGGGTCGCGGAAGATGGTGGCGAAATCATGCTGGGCATGCGAGGCATTGCTTTCCTGTTCGGCCGCCAGGGTGGAGGTGAGCCATTGGCGCTCCTCGGCGTCCAGCCACTTGCCTTGTTCGGGGCGGTCCACCAGGTAAAACAGCGTCACCACGCCCATGATCACCGCCGGCAGGCCTTCCAGGATGAACATCCATTGCCAGCCCGACATGCCGGCCCAGCCGTGGGTGGAGCTAAGCAGGTAACCCGACAGCGGCGCGCCGACCACCGACGACAGCACGGTGGCGAGCATGAAGCCGGCCACGGCTTTGCCGCGTTCCTTTTTCGGGAACCAGTAGGTCATGTACAGCAGCACGCCCGGTGCGAAGCCGGCTTCGGCCAGCCCCAGCAGGAAGCGCAGTGCATAGAAGCTGAGCGGCCCTTCGATGGCCGCCATGGCGCAGCCGACCAGGCCCCAGGTGATCATGATGCGGGCGATCCAGATGCGTGGGCCGACCCGGTGCAGGATCATGTTGCTGGGGATCTCGAAGGCGATGTAGCCGAGGAAGAAGATCCCGGCCCCCAGCCCGTAGACCTTGGCCGACAGCCCCAGGTCGGCGTTCATCGTCAGCGCGGCGAAGCCGACGTTGACCCGGTCCAGGTAGTTGATCATGAAGAGGAAGAAGCAGTACCAGACGATCTTGCGGTGCAGCTTGCTGATGACGCGCTTGCCGACGGCGGACTCGCCGTCTTCCGGCCGCATGGCGGCAGCCATGTTGGCGTAGGACATGTTGTCTCCTTTGATTTTGATAGTTGTCAGGCAGACATGCCATTTGCCGCACTTCTGCCCGCGCCCGGGCGTGTGTTTGTTGTAGTGCTCCGGGCTCGGGGGATTATACGAGATCGTGTCAAAGGTAAAAAGGTATTACCACATGACGGTGCGGTGTTTTATCGCATTGTGGCGATGAGGGCTTACTTGCTCACTGGAAATGTAGCTTGTACCTGATTGCCGGCAACGACGAACTTGCCGGCGCCGAGGTGGTGCAGCGTGTGCAGCGCTACATTCTGGTCGGTGAAATCCCAGTGGCCGTTGTCGAAGATGCGCGCGTCGGCGCCGGCCGAGACCACCTCGCCGAAGAAGGTGTCGTAGGCGCTTTCGGTATGCGTTTCCCTGATCCAGCGGCATTCCAGCCAGGCGGCGCAACCCTGTTCCAATATCGGCATGCCCAATACGGGGCCGGCGGCGGCATCGATGCCGTAGTGCGCGAACTTGTCCATGTCGCGTCCGCTTTCGCTTCCCACTGCATAGGTCAGGTCCATCAATGCAGCACCCGGCACGCAAATGCCAAAGGCGCCGGCGCCGGTGATCAGTTCGCGCGTGTAGGTGCTCTTGTCGATCACTATCGCGATGCGTGGCGGCGTGAATTCCACCGGCATCGACCAGGCCGCGGCCATGATGTTGCGCCGTCCGCCGTGGGCGGCGGTGACGAGCACGGTCGGGCCGTGGTTGATCAGGCGGCTGGCGTGGTGAAGTTCGACGGGGCGGAAGTGGCTCAATGCAATCTCCTGTATCTGGCAGCGAAAAACGGCAGGATGACACAGTTCGCTGCGACGCGTTTTGCTGCGATCGATGGCGCGTGGCAGTGAACAGGTCCCAATAAAAAACGGGAGCCATCGGCTCCCGTTTTTTCGTTGCACGCAGCCTTACTTGCCCCAGGTCAGCACCAGCGGATTGAGCCGGCGCGCCACGCGCAGCAGGCCTTCGCGCACCTTGGGGTGCATCGGCGGTTGCGGATGGCGCAGCATGTCGGACTTGATCACGCCGCCTTCGAGCATCAGCGCCTTGCAGGCGGCCAGGCCGCATTGGCGGTTCTCGTAGTTGATCAGCGGCAGCCAGTTCATGTACAGCTCGGCGGCCTTCTCGGTGTCGCCGGCGAAATAGGCATCGACGATCTTGCGGATGCCGTCCGGGTAACCGCCGCCGGTCATGGCGCCGGTGGCGCCGGCATCCAGGTCGGGGATCAGGGTGATGGCTTCCTCGCCGTCCCACGGGCCGACGATGGCGTCGCCGCCCAGTTCGATCAGGTCGCGCAGCTTGGAAGCGGCGCCGGCAGTCTCGATCTTGAAGTAGGAGACGTTTTCGATTTCCTTGGCCATCTTCGCCAGGAAGGGCGCCGACAGCGGTGTGCCGGCTACCGGCGCGTCCTGGATCATGATCGGGATGTCGATGGCGGCGGAGACGCGGTCATAGAATTCGTAGGTCTGCTTTTCCGACACGCGGAAGGTGGCGCCGTGGTACGGCGGCATCACCATCACCATGGCGGCACCGGCGTCCTGCGCGGCGCGGCTGCGTTCGGCGCAGATCTGGCTGCCGTAGTGGGTGGTGGTGACGATCACCGGTACGCGGCCGGCGACGTGATCCAGCACGGTGTTCTGCACCTGGGTGCGCTCCTCGTCGGACAGCACGAACTGTTCCGAGAAGTTGGCCAGGATGCAGAGGCCATCGGAGCCGGCGTCGATCATGAAGTCGATGGCGCGCTTCTGGCCTTCGAGGTCGA
This sequence comes from Herbaspirillum chlorophenolicum, assembly GCF_001189955.1. Lineage (GTDB taxonomy): Bacteria > Pseudomonadota > Gammaproteobacteria > Burkholderiales > Burkholderiaceae_D > Herbaspirillum > Herbaspirillum chlorophenolicum. The sequence goes on from NZ_LFLT01000041.1 coordinate 17,944, forward strand.
GCTTGCCGTTCTGGTCGAAAATGGTCGGGGCGACGGGGAATACGCCGCGGTAGATGGGGGTGCTCATGGTGTCTCCGCTTGTGTTTGGGGTGGGGCTGGCCGGACGCCTGTGCTCCGGATGGCGACGAATATACGTCCGGCGGCTGGGGCTGTATAGTGAAGACTTTCCATCATGTGATCGCTTTTGCGACTCACCCTCCATTTCGCCGCCAATCCCATGAAACCCGCCTCCAGCCAGCAGAACCTCAACGGCCTCCTGTCACGCCTGCGCATGAAGCAGCTCCAGTTGCTGATCGCGCTGGATGACCACAAGTCCCTGCACAAAGCCTCCAACGCGCTGGCCATGACGCAATCGGCCGCCAGCAAGTCGCTGGCCGAACTGGAGGCGGTGCTGGAGGCGCAATTGTTCGAGCGCACCCGAACCGGGCTGATCCCCAACCAGTTCGGCCATTGCGTGATCCGCTACGCGCGCCTGATGGCGACCGACCTGGGCGCCCTGTGCGAGGAAATGGCGCAAATCCGCTCCGGCCGCGGCGGCCGGCTGGCCATCGGCGCGGTGATGGGGGCGGTGCCGGAGCTGGTGGTGCCGGCCGTCAACGCGCTGCACAAGACCCATCCCGAGCTTTCCATCGACATCATCGAAGACACCAGCGTGCACATGCTGGGCTTGCTGGACGATGGCCACATCGACTTGCTGCTGGGGCGCTCCAGCGTGTCGGACAACCCCGGCAAATACTACTACCAACCGTTGTCTGACGAACCTTTGTCGGTGGTGGTGTCGAGCGAGCATCCGCGCCTGCGCAGCAAGTCGGTCAGCCTGGCCGACCTGCGGGGTTACCGCTGGGTCACCTATCCCAGCCATATGCCGCTGCGGGCGGTGCTGGAGCGTGAGTTCGACCTGGCCGGTCTGGACCTGCCGGCCGGCGCCATTGCCACCGCTTCCACTTTCGTGACGGTGGCGGTGCTGCGCCAGGCCAGCGACACGGTTGCCATCCTGCCCACCAGCGTGGCCGGCATGTTCGTCGACAGCGGCGTGCTGCGCATCCTGCCGGTGGCGCTGAAGTCGGTGTCGCAGACCATCGGCATCGTCACACGCAAGGGCGGCGAGCTGTCGCCGGCGGCGCGTTCCTTCGTGCAGCTGCTGCTGGAAGAAGGGGGCGGGCGCAAGCCGGCCGTTGCCTGACTCCCCGCTTCATCCGTTATCCGCCGGCAGGATAACGGCCTGCACCGGAACGACCGGAAGGCAATACCTCCATTGCCGTTGTCCTGACGAAAGTCAGGATCCGGCGTCGTTCGCGGTGCACTCACAACCCCCGCACTTTTCTCCCTCTCTTCCTTTTTCCGAACGAAATCCAGATGCCGTGTTGCCATCCGGCATCCTCGCCCGCGTTCATCTTTCGCATGCAAAAAATTAATCAATTGCTGAAAAAGTAAACTGGTATAGTGATGATACCAGTTGTGAGAGGGCGTCTTTTGTAAGGGAAAGACACCGCAACCGGTCATAACAGCGCACAGCGCGGCAACACAGGCATCAAGAAGCAGAAGAAATAAAAGACGGCAGCCAGGCGAGCGCAGGCGTTCGCAGCCCCCCGCAGATCCTGGCGCACAACACAACAAGAGAGGTTGTTGAAGGGCAATAGCCTCGCAACCTGCCAGGAGACAATATGCAAACTACCGCCAGCGCGGTCGAGAAATCGGCCATCCGCAAGGTCGCGATGAGGCTCGTGCCTTTCGTCGGCCTGATGTTCTTCATCAATTTCCTCGACCGCACAGCGATCTCGTTCGCCGGTCCCAACGGCATGACCCGCGACCTGGCGCTGACCGCAGCCCAGTTCGGTTTTGCCGCGGGCGTGTTCTTCATCGGCTATGTGCTGCTGGAAATCCCCAGCAACCTGGCCCTGCACAAGTACGGCGCGCGCCGCTGGCTGGCGCGCATCATGGTCACCTGGGGCATCGTCGCCCTATTGTTTACCTGGGTCAGCAGCGTGGAGGGCTTGTACGTGCTGCGCTTCCTGCTGGGAGTGGCCGAGGCCGGCTTCTTCCCCGGCGCCATCCTGTACCTGAGCCTGTGGGTGCCGGCCAGGCACCGCAGTCACATCCTGGCGCTGTTCTATCTGGCGCAGCCGCTGACCATCGTCATCGGCGCACCGGTGGCGGCGCTCCTGATCGAGGCGCATGGCCTGTTCGGCCTGGAAGGCTGGCGCGTGATGTTCGCCGGCGTCGCCTTGCCGGCCATCGTGGTGGGCGTGATCGCCTGGTTCTACCTGGCCGACAAGCCGGCCGACGCCAAGTGGCTCAACGAAGCCGAGCGCAAGTGGCTCACCGCCGCGCTGCAGGCCGAGCAGGGCAGCAAGCAATCGCAGCATGTGCCGCACGCCGCGGCGGCGCTGAAGAACGGCCGCGTATGGATGCTTTCGCTGGTCTACTTCGGCTTGATCTATGGCCTGTATGCACTGGCTTTCTTCCTGCCTACCATCATCGGCGGTTTCGAGACCCAGTTCGGCGCCAAATTCAACGTGTTCCAGAAGGGCCTGATCACCGCCATCCCCTACCTGCCGGCCGCCATCGCGCTGTTCCTGTGGAGCCGCGACGCCACCCGCCGCGGTGTGCGCAGCTGGCACGTCGGCCTGCCGGCACTGCTGGGCGCGGTCAGCATTCCGGCGGCGCTGTACATGCAGACCCCGGCCGCCACCGTGGCCGCCATCACGATAACCGCCTGTGCCATTTTCTCGGCCTTGCCGACTTTCTGGTCGATCCCGGCGCGCTTCCTGTCGGGCGCTGCCGCGGCCGCGGGCATTGCACTGATCAATACCGTCGGTAACGCCGCCGGTTTCATGGCGCCTTTCATTACCGGCGCCATCAAGGATGCGACCGGCTCCTACCAGGCGCCGATGTTCGTGGTGGGCGCGCTGATGCTGTTGTCGGCGGCGGTGATCTTCGCCATCGGCGCAGGCGCACGGGAAGAAGTCCCCGAGCTGCAAGGCCGGGCGATCGTGGAATAAAGCAGTCGTTGGATCATTTGTGCAGAGATGCAGTTTTGAACGGAGAGTCATCATGAAAGAAAAAATCGCCTTGTTTGGCGCTGGCGGCAAGATGGGCGTACGCCTGGCCAAGAACCTCAGGAAGTCGGACTACCAGGTCGCCCACGTGGAAGTGAGCGAAGTCGGGCAGAAGCGCCTCAAGGATGAGGTTGGCATCGACTGCGTGAGCATCGACGCCGCGCTGGACAATGTCGACGTCGTCATCCTGGCGGTGCCCGACACCCTGATCGGCAAGATCGCCGCCGAGATCTCGCCCAAGCTGCGCGCCGGCGTGATGGTGATGACGCTGGACGCGGCCGCCCCCTTCGCCGGCCACCTGCCGGACCGTCCGGACCTGGTGTATTTCGTGGCGCACCCTTGCCATCCACCGATCTTCAATGACGAGACCACGCCCGAAGGCCGGCGCGATTTCTTCGGCGGTGGCGCGGCCAAGCAATCGATCACCAGCGCGCTGATGCAAGGCCCGGAATCGGCCTTCGACCTCGGCGAAGATGTGGCCAAGGTGATCTACCAGCCGATCCTGCGCAGCTATCGCCTGACCGTGGAGCAGATGGCGATCCTGGAGCCGGGTTTGTCAGAAACCGTGTGCGCCACGCTGCTCTACGCCATGAAGCAAGCCATGGACGAGACCGTGCACCGCGGCGTGCCGGAAGAGGCCGCGCGCGACTTCCTGCTGGGCCACATGAACATCCTGGGCGCGGTGATCTTCAAGGAAATCCCGGGCGCGTTTTCGGACGCCTGCAACAAGGCCATCCAGAACGGCCTGCCGCGCCTGCTGCGCGACGACTGGATCAAGGTGTTCGACCATGATGAAATCGCGGAGAGCATCCGCCGCATCACCTGAAGGCGCCCGGGCTGCGCATATCGTATGATGGGCAGCCCGTGTGCCGCATGAAGAACGAACACAAGAGACAGCGAATGGAACGCATCTACGCCAGCTACTGGCTGGAAACCGGCGACGATCCCGCGCGCGCCGCCGAGGTTATCGCCGGCGAACAATCGAGCGGCACCTTCGTCGCCCTGGCCACTGAAACGCCCGAATTGAAGGAGCGCTCCGGCGCCCGTGTGGAGCGCCTGAACATTCTCGGCCACAGCAAGGAGCCCAGCCTGCCGGGCGGCATGCGCGCCGAGCGCTACACGCAATGCGAACTGGAGCTGTCGTGGCCGCTGGAGAACACCGGCGCCTCCTTGCCCAACCTGATGGCCACCATCGCCGGCAACCTGTTCGAGCTGCGCCAGGTGTCGGGTTTGCGCCTGACCGGGCTGAAACTGCCCAAGGCCTTCGCCGACGCTTACCCGGGGCCGGCCTTTGGCATCGAGGGCACGCGCAAGCTGTCCGGCATCGCGCATGGCCCGCTGATCGGCACCATCATCAAGCCCAGCATCGGCTTGTCGGTGGAAGAGACGGTGCAGCAGGTGCGTGAGCTGGTGGCCGGCGGTATCGATTTCATCAAGGACGACGAGCTGCAAGCCGATGGCGGCCGCTGCCCGTTCGACGAACGCGTGCGCGGCGTCATGCGCGTCATCAACGAACACGCCGAACGCACCGGCAAGAAGGTCATGGTGGCCTTCAACCTCACCGGCGACCTTGACCAGATGCGCCGCCGCCACGACCTGGTGCTGGCCGAAGGCGGCACTTGCGTGATGGCCAGCCTGAACTCCATCGGACTGATCGGCTTGCAGGAACTGCGCCGCCATGCGCAACTGCCGATCCATGCGCACCGCGCCGGCTGGGGCTACCTCACGCGTTGCCCGCAACTGGGCTGGGACTATGCGCCCTGGCAGCAGCTATGGCGGCTGGCAGGCGCCGACCACATGCACGTCAATGGCCTGCGCAACAAGTTCAGCGAACCGGACGACAGCGTCATCGCCGCCGCGCGCGCCGTGCTGGCGCCGGTGGTCGAAGGTGTGCGGATGACTTCCACCATGCCGGTATTCAGCTCCGGCCAAACCGGCCTGCAGGCGGCCGATACCTATGCCGCGATCGGCTGCGCCGACCTGATCCACACCGCCGGCGGCGGCATCTTCGGCCACCCGCAAGGCGTGTCGGCCGGCGTCGAAGCGCTGCGCGAGGCCTGGGTGGCAGCGATGGAAGGCGTGCCGCTGGAACAGCACGCCAGGGGCAACAAGGCGCTGCAGGCCGCGCTCGGATTCTGGAAGTGACGGCGATGCAAGACCAGGATCGCAATGCATTGCCGCCAGGTTTGCTGCTGGCCTATTACGGCGACGATTTCACCGGCTCCACCGATGCGATGGAAGTGATGACGGCCGCCGGCTTGTCCACCGTGCTGTTCCTGCGCACGCCGGACCAGGCCATGCTGGCCCGTTTCGCCGATGCGCGTTGCATCGGCATCGCCGGCTCTTCGCGCGGGCACTCGCCCGCGTGGATGGAGCAGCATCTGCCGCCGGCGTTCGAGGCGCTGGCGGCGCTGACGCCGCCGCTGATGCAATACAAGGTGTGCTCCACTTTCGACTCCTCGCCCGAGACCGGCTCCATCGGCTGCGCCATCGACCTCGGCGTGCGCGCCATGCGCGGCGACTGGTCGCCGATGGTGGTGGGCGCGCCGCGCCTGAAGCGCTACCAGATGTTCGGCAACCTGTTCGCCGCAGTCGACGGCGTGGGCCATCGGCTGGACCGCCATCCCACCATGTCGCGCCATCCCGTCACGCCGATGGCTGAGGCCGACCTGCGCCGCCATCTGGGGAAGCAGACCGTGCGCCGCATCGAACTGGTGGACATGGTGCAATTGCGCGACGGCGCCGCGCTCGCCCACGAGCGCCTGCAGGTATTGCGTGGGGAAGACCGCCCGGTGGTGCTGGTCGATGTGCTGAATGAAGAAACCCTGCGCGAAGCCGGAAGGCTGGTGTGGGAAGGAAAAGGCGAGGGCGTATTCAGCGCTTCGTCATCGGGTTTGCAGTACGCGCTGGCAGCCTATTGGCGCGCACGCGGCTGGATTCCGGCGCAGCCCTCGCTGCCGCAGGCCGGGCCGGTGCCGGCGATTGCCGCGGTCAGCGGCAGCTGTTCGCCGGTGACCGCGGGCCAGATCGCCTGGGCGCGCGGGCATGGCTTCGCCGTCGAGCGCATGGATTTGCCGGCGGTGCTGGCCGAGGGCACGCGCGAGGCGGAGTTGGCGCGGCTGGTCGCGAGCGCCGGCGAGGCAATTAGGGCCGGCCGCAGTCCCCTGGTGTTTTCCGCGGAGGGGCCGGACGACCCTTCGGTCACCGGTTTCGACGCCATTGCCCGCGATGCCGGCATGGCGCGTCCCGATGCTGCACGCAGTGTCGGCGTGGCGCTGGCGGAAGTCATGCGGCGCATCCTGGACGCCAATGCGTTGAAGCGCATCGCCATCGCCGGCGGCGACAGCTCGGGCGAAGTGGCCAGCGCCCTGGACATCGCTGCCTTGTCGGTGTGCGCCGGCCTGGCGCCGGGCGCGCCGCTGTGCCGCGCATGGTCGGATAATCCGCGCCGCGACGGGCTGGAACTGGTATTGAAGGGCGGGCAGATAGGCGCCGGCAGCTTTTTCGGCGATGTGCTGGAGGGGCGTGCCGCCCCCTGATGCCGGATTGATGCCGAATCGGCGCAAAGTCAGGCCGGGCCTGGGATTGTGGTAGAGTGCGCGTCCAACGATACCTAAAAACCTAGCCAGAGACAGCTTCTCCCATGCCGGAACCGATACAGCGACGCAAGTTATACCAGGAAGTGCTGGAACGCCTGATGGGCCGTATCCATGCGGGTGAATTTCCGCCGGATTCGCAACTGCCGTCCGAACGCGAACTGATGGAACAGTACGGCGTGGGCCGCCCCGCCGTGCGCGAGGCGCTGCAGGCGATGGAACGCTCCGGCTTCGTCGAGATCGCCCATGGCGAGCGTGCGCGCGTGGTCGACCCGACTGCCGACCGCCTGATCGCCCAGATCGCCGCCGGCGCCCAGCACTTGCTGCGCACCAAGCCCGACATGTTGAGGCACATGAAGGAAGCGCGCGTGTTCCTGGAAACCAGCACTGCCCGCATGGCCGCCGAGCGCGCCACGGAGGAGCAGGTGGCGCGCCTGCGCCAGGCGATCGAGGAGCACCGCGCCTCGATGGTCAATCTGGAAGAGTTCATCGAGCGCGACATGGCTTTCCACCGCGAGATTGCCGACATCAGCGGCAATCCCATCTTTCCTTCCATCGTCGAATCGATGTTCCGCTGGGCCAGCGAGTTCTACACCACGCTGGTGCGCGCACCGGGCGCCGAGGAACTGACGCTGGCCGAACACCAGCGCATCGTCGACGCCATTGCCGCCCATGATGGGGATGCCGCCGCCGAGGCAATGCGCGCCCACCTTACGCGCGCCAACGAGCTATATCGGGCGCTGGGCCAGCAATAAGCGCATTGCGCCGCTCCCAGGGGCTTACTCCATCCAGAACTTCGCGCCAACTTCGCGCAACTGCTCCTGCATGAACTGCGTCACGCGCTCGACCCGTGCCAGGTCGCGCGTGTCGGCATGCGTCACCAGCCAGTAGGAACGGGTCAGGCGCACCTCGTCCGGCAGGACCCGCACCAGCGCGCTCTCGTTGCGCGCCATGAAGTGCGGCAGTACGCCGATGCCGGCGCCGCCGGCCAGTGCGGCCATCTGCGTGATCACGTTGGACACGCGCAGGTGGACGCTGATGTCGCGTGAGATCTGGGGCAGGTAGTCCAGCTCCGGCGTCCACATCAGGTCTTCCACGTAACCGATCCAGTGCAGGCCGCCCAGGTCGGCGCGCTTGCGTATCTTGTGCTTGCGCGCCAGGTAGGACGGCGCTGCGTACAGGCCCAGCGCATAGTCCACCAGCTTCTTGGCATATACCCGACCTTGTGCCGGACGCGCCATGCTGACCGCCAGGTCGGCTTCGCGTTTGGTCAGGCTGAAGGAGCGCGGGTTGGCAACCAGTTCGATCTCCAGGCCCGGATGCGCGCCGGTCAGGCCCGCGATGCGCGGCGCCAGGAAATAGGTGCCGAAGCCTTCCGGCGTGCCGATGCGCACCGTGCCGGTCAGGCTGGCGGCGCCATCGTCGAGCGTGGCGCGCATGCGCAGCGCCAGTGTCTCGATCGCTTCGGCATCGCCGATCAGGCGCTCGCCTTCAGGCGTCAGCACGAAGCCGACCGTGCGCCGCTCGAACAGCGGCACACCCAGCGCCGCTTCCAGCGCGGAGATGCGGCGGCTGAGCGTGGAGTGGTCCACACCCAGCTGCTGCGCCGCCACCGTCAGGCGGCCGGCGCGCGCCATGGTGAGGAACGCCTGCAGGTCATTCCAGTTGAAGTCACCCATGGGCCGAACTCCTCATCGCGATCCTTTCCTTTTCACTTGGGCTCATTGAGCATGCCGTGCCAGGTGGGCCGTTTTTCCTCGTGGTAGTGCGGACGCGTCGAAGGCGCCGACATGACCTTTTCGTCGGCCAGCACGGTGGTCGTCTTCAACGATGGCGGCCCGTTGTAACGGCGGCAGGCTTGGGCCGAGTTGCGGTTGTTGTGCATGTCCACCACCAGCCGGCGCTTTGCCTCGTGGCTCATCTGTGGCGTGGGCGCACGCGGCATGATCTTGGGCGGCAGTACCAGCGCGTCGCCCGGCGCCACCCATAGGTCGGCCAAGCTGATCTCGTCTACATACGGGCGCCAGCGCGCCACGGTGATCACCAGTGGCTGCGGCCCCTGCGAAAAGAAGATGTGCGCGAAGTTGTGGTATTCCAGGTCGGTGGCGTTCCAGGTCAGCAGCTCGCGGCTGCGGCCGTCGCCCAGGTAGGGCGATTCGTAGCCGGCCCACTTGCCGTAGGTGTAGTCCGACATCACCAGGCCGTCGTAGATGAAGCGTATGCATTCGCCGTTGCGCAGCAGCGTGGCGCCGAAGGCCTGCGCGTTTTCCGGTGTGGCCGGCAGCGGTTCGTAGCGCACTTCGGAGACGCCGAAGTCGAATTCGGTGATCGTGTAGGCGGGGTAGTCCTTGGGCGTGATCTGGCGTTGCCAGTGGGTGATGTTGCGGTAGGTCACGCCGCGTTCCAGCGCCGGATCATCCGGCGCCAGTTCGATCAGGTGGCCGTGGGCGACTTTGCTTTGCCGGCCGTGGCCGTTGTCATTGACCATGTACGGGAATGCCTTCGTATCTTGCAGCGGCGCCGAGGCGCCGTCGGCAATGAACAGCACCGGATCGAAACAACTCAGGTCTTGCGTCATGCGTTCCCCTTGTCTTGTGCGTGGCTGGTTGGCTGATGCCGGCGTTTCTTTCCTCGCGTGCCGACGATGTGGATTTTCGCACAGACTGCTTTCGATTTTCCATATTGGATTGCGAAAATGGCGGTGCTATCTTTCCCTTCGGCAGGCGGCACGAGGCGCATCGGCGCACCCGGCAGCGCCGCCCTGCAATCAATCAACGATATAACGGAGACAAAAGACATGTCGCTCATCAGGCAATTGAAGGCGCGCGCCGCCAATGGAAAACCCGTCCGCGTCGGCGTCATCGGCGCCGGCAAGTTCGGCTCCATGTACCTGTCGCAAGCCCCGCGCACCCCGGGCATCCACCTGGTCGCCGTGGCCGACCTCTCGCCGCAGCGCGCCCGCGCCTCGCTGGCGCGCGTGGGCTGGGAAGAACCGCGCTACCAGGCCAAGTCGCTGCAGGAGGCCGTGCGCACCGGCGGCACCTTCATCACCGACGATGCCGACGCCATGATCGCCAGCGATGCGGTCGATATCGTGATCGACGCCACCGGCAGCCCGGCGGCCGGCATCCACCACGCACTGCTGTGCTGCGAGCACAAGAAACACATCATCATGGTCAACGTTGAAGCCGACGTGCTGGCCGGCCCTTACCTGGCGCGCCGCGCAGAGGAGGCCGGCATCATCTATTCGATGGCCTCGGGCGACCAGCCGGCGCTGATCGCCGAACTGGTGGACTGGGCGCGCACTATCGGCATGGAAGTGATCTGCGCCGGCAAGGGCACCAAGTACCTGCCGATTTATCACCAGTCGACACCGGATACGGTGTGGGGCCATTACGGCTTCTCGGAAGAGCAGGTGGCCGGCGGCGACTTCAACGCGCAGATGTTCAACTCCTTCCTCGACGGCACCAAGTCGGCGCTGGAAATGGCGGCGGTCTCCAACGGCTGCGAGCTGGTGCCGCCGACCGATGGCCTGATGTTCCCGGCCTGTGGCGTGGACGACATGCCGACCCTGCTGCGCCCGCAGTCCGATGGCGGCATCCTGCAGCAGCGCGGCACGGTGGAAGTGCTGTCTTCGCTGGAGCGCGACGGCCGTCCGGTGTTCCGCGACCTGCGCTGGGGCGTGTACGCCGTGTTCGAGGCGCCCAGCCAGTACGTCAAGGACTGCTTCGCCCAGTACGGACTGAAGACCGATGCCAGCGGCCGCTTCGCCGCCACTTACAAGCCCTATCACCTGATCGGCCTGGAGCTGGGCATCTCGGTGGCGTCCATTGCCGTGCGCAACGAAGCCACCGGCGCCACCACCAACTGGAGCGGCGACGTCGCGGCCACCGCCAAGCGCGCGCTCAAGGCCGGCGAGAAGCTGGACGGCGAGGGCGGTTTCACCGTCTACGGCAAGCTGATGCCGGCGGCCGACTCGCTGCGCGTGGGCGCGTTGCCGATCGGGCTGGCGCACAACATGGTGCTCAAGAACGACATCCCTGCCGGCCAGGCGGTGCGCTGGAGCGATGTCGACTTCGACGCCAGCAAGGAAGCGGTGCGCGTGCGCCGCGAGATGGAAGCCATCTTCGCGCGCGAACTGGGCATCGTCACCGAGCACAAGAAGGCGGCGTAACAAGACCGCATCCAGCATTTCCAGACAGTCCACAGCACCCGGCCCGGCCGGGACTGCAAGGTTTCTCCCTTGATGCGGCGCCGGCTGGCCGCATCAATTTTTTGCATTCGTAGACAGCCGGAAGGAAACAAGAAAAAGCGCAGGCAATACCTGCGCCTTCCGTACGCCATCACATCAAAAGCCCTATCCAATCAACCTCAATCAAGCCCGGACAAAAGGGCACAGGAGGAGACATGACTCAACATACACTCGCCCATCCCGGCGATCAGGCCGGGCGTCTCGACGTCTATCGCAAGATCACCTGGCGCATCATGCCGTTCATCGTGCTGTGCTATCTGTGCGCTTACCTGGATCGCGTCAACGTCGGCTTCGCCAAGCTGCAGATGATGAACGACCTCAAGTTCACCGACGCCATCTATGGCCTTGGCGCCGGTATCTTCTTCATCGGCTATTTCATCTTCGAGGTGCCCAGCAACCTGATCCTGCACAAGGTCGGCGCACGCCGCTGGATCGCCCGCATCATGATCACCTGGGCCATCATCTCGGCGGCTACGCTGTTCGTGCAGACGCCGACCCAGTTCTACGTGGTGCGCTTCCTGCTGGGCGTGGCGGAGGCCGGTTTCTCGCCGGGCATCATGCTGTACCTGACCTACTGGTTCCCGGCCAAGAAGCGCGGCTTTGCACTGGGCTTCTACTACATTGCGATTCCGCTGGCAGGCGTGGTGGGCGGGCCGCTGTCGGGCTGGATCCTGGACGCATTCGGGCAATCCAGCGTGATGCGCGGCTGGCAGTGGCTGTTCCTGATCGAGGCGATCCCTTCGCTGCTGGCCGGTATCGCCGTACTGTTCCTGATGGTGGACAAGCCGGAACAGGCGCAATGGCTGACCTCGGAAGAAAAGCGCAACGTGATCGAGGAAATCAGGCGCGAAGACAGCGCCAAGACTACCCACGGCAGCTCGGCCTCATTCATCAGGGACAGCCGCCTGTGGAAGCTGTGCCTGGTGTACTTCTGCCAGATCATCGGCCTGTACGGCATCAGTTTCTGGCTGCCGTCGATCATCAAGGGCGCCGGCATCAGCGACAACACCATGATCGGCTGGCTGTCGGCGATTCCTTACTTCATCGCCATTCCGGCCATCATCCTGACCGGCATCAGCGCCGACCGCTTGCGTTCGCGCCGCATGCACTTTTCGGTGGCACTGGTGATCGGCGCCATCGGCCTGGCTTTCAGCGGCTATGTGGGCCGTGATCCGACGCTGGCCATCATCGGCCTGTCGGTCGGCACCGCAGGCACCTTGTCGGCGCTGTCGCTGTTCTGGGGCATCCCGTCGGCTTTCCTGGCCGGCACCTCGGCCGCAGCCGGCATCGCTACCATCAACTGCGTGGGCAACCTGGCCGGTTTCGTTTCGCCTTACATGGTGGGCTGGCTCAACGACACCACCGGCAACGTCAAGATCGGCCTGTACGCGGTGGCCGCCTTCATGGTGCTGGGGGCGCTGCTGGTGCGCATGATTTCGGCGAAGTTCGCGGATCAGTAGGGCAGGCTTCGCCTTTATTTCACCCGGTTCCGGTTCTCGCATGCATGGCGCGCATGCCAGTACGCGCAAATCTCGTTTGAATCTGGCCGGGCTTGGCGTTTCAATGATCGTCCGATCATTGAAACGCGCCATGCCATGCCATCTGCATCTTCCTCTGCATCCCCTTTTGCAAGCCGCAGGATTTACCTGGTCGTCGCTGCCGGCGCCGCGGTGATGAGCATGGCGCTGGGCGCACGCCAGACTTTCGGCCTGTTCATCAGCCCGCTGTCCTATGACTATGGCTTGCCGGTCACGCTGATTGCTTTCGCCATCGCCTTGCACAACCTGGTATGGGGATTCGCCCAGCCGCTGGCAGGCGCGGCGACCGACCGTTACGGCCCGGCGCCGGTGGTGGCATTTGGCGCCGTCGCTTATGCCGCCGGCCTGGCGATGACCGCGCTGGCGCCGAACGGCGTCGTGCTGGTGCTCGGCATGGGAGTGTTCATCGGGATCGGCATCAGTTGCACCAGTTTCGGCGTCGTGCTGACGGCAGTCGGCCGCAGCGTGGCGCCCGAGAAGCGCAGCATGGCGATGGGCCTGGCCAGTGCCGGCGGGTCGCTGGGCCAGGTATTGATGGTGCCGCTGGTGCAGGGGATGCGTTCGATGTCGGGCATTACCGTGGCCTTGTTGGTCTTGGCGCTGCTGGTGCTGGCGGTGGCGCCGCTGGGCCTGGTTCTGGGGCGTCCCTCGCGCGCTGCCGCGGCCGCCGATCCCGGGTTGAATTTCTCGCTGAAGGAAGTGGTGTTGCAGGCCTGCCGGCATCGCGGCTATCGGCTGTTGACGATAGGCTTTTTCGCCTGCGGCTTCCAACTGGCTTTCATCGCCACGCATTTGCCGGGCTACCTGGAGCTGTGCCATATGCCCATGGGGCTGGCGGCTACGGCGCTGGCGCTGATCGGCCTGTTCAATATGGCCGGTAGCTGGACCTGCGGCTGGCTGGGCGGGCGTTTTCGCCAGCATCATGTGCTGGGCTGGCTGTATCTGGTGCGCAGCGCCGCCATCGGCCTGTTTTTCGTGCTGCCCAAGACGCCGTTCTCGGTGGCCGCGTTCGCCGCCGTCATGGGGCTGGCCTGGCTGGGAACGGTGCCGCTCACGACCGGGCTGGTGGCGCGCATCTTCGGTACGCGCCATATGGGAACGTTGTTCGGCGTGTGCTTCCTGAGCCACCAGCTCGGGTCTTTTCTGGGCGTATGGCTGGGCGGGCTGGTGCTGGACCTGACCGGGTCGTATTCGCTGCTGTGGGGCGCCACCTTCGCCGCGGGCGTGCTGGCGGCGGTGCTGCATTTCCCGATAGATGACCGCAGCGTGGAACGGCCGTCCACGCCGGATTCTCCTGTGCATGCCTGAGTGCGCCGCGTTAACATAACGGGTTGCCGGCGCAGATGCGCCGATGTTGAGGTTTCCTGTTCTGTTTTCGAGAGGCTGTCATGTTTTCCCATCTTTCCCCCTATGCCGGCGACCGCCAGGCGGTGGCGCAATTTGAAGCAATGCCGGAGGTGCCGCGTGGCTGAGGCGGTATCCAAGGCGCCGGCCGATGTGCGCCACAAGGGATATGAGGATGCGCTGGCGCTGGTGATCGGCACGCTGTTCGTCTCGCTGGGGGTGAACATGTACAGCCATGTGGGACTCCTGACCGGCAGCACCGCGGGGCTGGCCTTCCTGGTGCATTACCTGACGGGATGGCCGTTCGGCGTGGTGTTCTTCACCATCAACATCCCGTTCTACTACTTCGCCTTCCGCCGCATGGGCTTGCGTTTCATGGGCAAGACTTTCTGTGCGGTGGCGCTGGTGTCGGGATTTTCGCTGTTGCATCCGCAGTTCATCGCGTATGAGAAGCTCAACCTGTTTTATTGCGCCATCCTCGGCGGCTTGCTGATGGGCACGGGCTTCGTGATGCTGTTTCGCCATGGCGCCAGCCTGGGCGGCATCAATGTGGTGACGCTGTTCCTGCAGGACCGTTACGGCCTGCGCGCGGGCAAGCTGCAGATGGGGGTGGATGTGGTGATCGTGCTGGCTTCGCTGTTCGTGGTCACGCCGACGGTACTGCTGGCGTCGATCGCCGGTGCGGTGGCGGCCAACCTGGTGATCGCGCTGAACCATCGCCCCGGCAGGTACATGGGAATGTAAAGCGGTATCGGGTCCGCCGTCGTCCTGGCGAAAACCGGGACGACGGCAATCAGCAGAGGCAGATGTATTGAAGAGCACCTGTGGGGTGCTCTTTTGTATTTCACTCCATCACCAGCGAGCGATGCGTGCTGACTCCCGCCATGACGCCCGCAGCCGATGCCATGGTGGCGTTATGGAAGGCTGCGGCGGCATCGCCGGCGGCGAAGACGTGCTTCACCGAGGTCTGGCGCAATTCGTCGGTGCGGATGTACGGCCCCATCGGCCCTTGTTCGAAGGCGCAGCCCAGTTGCATCGCCAGCGGGCTGGCCATGTGCACGCGCGGGCCGACGAATACCGCACCGATCTCCACCGTGCGGCCATCGGCCAGGCGCAGGGCTTCGATGTCGGGCGCGCTGCCGAGAACCTCGATGACCGGTGTGCGTTCGATCGTCACGCCGCGCTTGGCCATCTGCTTCAACTCCTGCTCTTCCGGTTCGTACTGTCCTTGCGTGAAATAGGTGGTCGGCCCCCAGTCCGGCAGCATCAGTCCCTGATGGGCCGACAGCGGCGTGGTGGCGATCACGCCCAGCTTGCGGTCGCGCACTTCGTAGCCGTGGCAGTAGGGACAGTGGATGGCGGTTTGCCCCCAGCGTTCCTGCAGTCCGGGGATGGCGGGCAGCTCGTCGCGCACGCCGGTGGCGAGGATCAGGCGGCGCGCGCTGAAGTGCCTGCCGTCGTCCAGCGTCACGGCAACGCCCTGGTCGTCGGCGCTGGCGTGCTCTGCCTGCGCCACTGCCAGCTCGAAAGTCGGATAGGCGAGCAACTGCTCTATCGCGATCGCCATGATGTCATGCGGGGCGACGCCGTCCTGGCCCAGGAAACCGTGCGAGGCTTCGGCGAAGCGGTTGCGCGGCTGGCCGGCGTCGACCATGAGGACTTTGCGGCGCGCGCGTGCCAATTGCATGGCGGCCGAGGCGCCGGCGAAACTGGCGCCGACGATGATGACATCGTATTGCATGGGATTTCCTTTCATGGATGGTTCATGGAACGCCGGTGGCTTTGCGCGGATGCGGGCATGAGGCGTCCCGCACGCCTTGCGATGCAAGGCGCGTAAAGATGTCGGCAGGGAAGGGCGCTTCCTGGTGAGCGTTAATGCGGCGGCGGCTGGCCCAGCTTGAAGTGCGGGCCGATGTCGCGCGCCAGGTCGGCCAGCGTGATGTTGGCCAGGCGCTGGTCGAGCAGGCGGTTGGCTTCTTCCAGGGCATCGTCGAGCGCGCGATTGACGGCGATCTCGACCAGGCAGCCAGGCGATTCTTCGCGCGCGCCCAGCGTGATCAAGCGTTCACCGAGTGCCTGCTGGACCTGCTGCAGGCTGATCTGCGCCATCGGCCGCGCGAGCGACCAGCCGCCGCCATGCCCTTTGGTAGACGTCACAATGCCGGCTTCGCGCAGCCCGGCGAAGGTGCGGCGGATGACAACGGGATTGGTATCGACCCAACCGGCGATCTCTTCCGAGGTCATCGCGGTGTCGGGACGCTGGCCCATGTGCAACAGGATGTGCAGGGCAATGGAGAGGCGGTCGCTGCGTTTCATGTAACTTATATTATTACGTGAGATGCACGATGTCAATGATAAGGAAATTCAGACGCGGACGATGCGGTAGACGCAACGCCGCCCACCCGCCGGCAGGTGCTCTTCGCGTGTGACGCTGGCTTCGTCTCCCACCACCTCACGGAACAGCTGCAGTTCAGAGCGGCAAAAGCCCTGGCAGCTTTGCGCGGCGGCGCAGATGGGACAGTGGTCTTCCACCAGTAGCCAATCCTTCCCCTGTTTCTCGACACGCGCCATGTAGCCCTCGGCGCTGCGGATTTCGGCCAGCTTTTCCAGCCGCTTCGGCAGCGTCGCGATACCGGCGCAGTGGCGCTGGTAATCGGCGCGCATTTCCTGTTCGCGCTGGCCGATCAGCTTGTCCAGCCCTTGCTCGCCGAACAACTGGCGGATCGAGCCGATCAGTTGCACCGTGAGCTGCGCGTGCGAATCGGGGAAACGCGCATGGCCGGCTGCGGTCAGATCCCAGTTCTGGCGTGGGCGGCCGGCGCGCGGCGCGGCGCTTTCCTGGTGGCCGGAAATCAGGCCTTCGGCCACCAGTTTCTGGACCTGCTGACGTGCGGCCTCGGCTGTCATGCCAAGCTCGCGCCCCAGCTCGGCAGTAGAGGTGGGGCCGCGCGTCTTGAGGCGGAACAGGATGCGCTCGGGCGTGGACGGCCCAGCCTGTTCTGTCTCGGCAGATAATTTATTTTCCAAGTGTTTACTTGTTAAATTCATGGGGACGTTCTAAGATTCGATCTAAATATCCAAATAACTGCTTGCATATTATGCCTGCTTCGCGGAATTGTCGAACCGGCCATGCAAGTGCCCCGGCCACAAGCCGCAGCCAGCAATGAAAGACATGAGATGACGACCAACAGTTCTTCCACTGAAGTGGCATCACAGCCCCCCGAATCCGCCGGGCGCACCGCGTCCTGGGGCGAACTGCTCAACGCCCGCAACGCGCCGCGCGCGGTGGCGCTGACCGGCGGCGTAGCGCTGCATGCAATCAATGTGCACATCGTCACCACCATCTTGCCTTCGGTGGTGCGCGATATTGGCGGCCTCGATTACTACGCCTGGAACGTGACCCTGTTCGTGGTGACCTCCATCATCGGTTCCACCCTGACCAGCAAACTGCTCTCGACCCTGGGGGCGCGCCGCACCTATCTGCTGGGGCTGGCAGTGTTCGGCGCCGGTGCGCTGGTGTGCGCGGCCGCCGGCAGCATGATGTGGATGCTGGCCGGGCGTGCGGTGCAAGGCATCGGCGGCGGTTTGTTGGCGGCGCTGGGGTATGCGCTGATTCCGCTGGTGTTCGAGCAGCGCCTGTGGTCGCGCGCGATCGCGCTGGTGTCGGGCATGTGGGGCATTTCCACCTTGCTGGGGCCGGCGGTGGGCGGGCTGTTCGCCGCCAGCGGCCATTGGCGCCTGGCGTTCTGGGCGCTGATGCCGTTGCTGCTGTTGCAGGCAATCCTCGTAACGGCGCAATTGGGGCCGCGCTCCATCAAGATGGAAAACACACAGGGTAGTGCCATGCCATTGGGCCGCATCCTGCTGCTGGCGGCTTCGGTGCTGCTGGTGGCGCTGGCCGCGCAGGCCGATGCCGGATGGAAAGCGGCAGCCTGCGTTGCCGGCGGCGCCTTGCTTGGCTTGCTGGTGATGCGCATCGACCTGCGCCATCGCATCAGTTTGTTGCCGCGTAGCGGCTATGCGCTTTCTTCCGAGATGGGCAAAGTATTTGCCTGCGTGTCGCTGCTGGTGATCGGTAGCTGCACCGAAATTTTCGTGCCGTATTTCTTGCAGATACTGCATGGCTACGAGCCGCTGGCAGCCGGTTACATGACGGCCGCCATGGCGGGGGGCTGGAGTATCGGTTCGCTCACAAGTTCGGGGCGCAGCGGCACGGCGGCCGACCGCATGGTGCGTATCGGCCCGATGCTGATGGCGCTGGGCCTGATGGCATTGGCGGTGTTGTTGCCGGGCCGGCTGGTGGCGGCGAGCCTGGCCGCCGATGTCGGTATCGTGCTGGCGCTGGCCGCGGCCGGCATGGGGATCGGGCTGGGCTGGCCGCACCTGATCGCGCGCGCATTGCATGCGGCCAAGCCGGGTGAGGAAAACCTGACTTCGTCTGCCGTGACCACCGTGCAGTTGTACGCAATGGCGATGGGGGCGGCGCTGGTCGGCCTGACTGCCAACGAGGCCGGACTCACCGTCCCGGGCGGCGTGGCCGGCGCGCAGGAAGCGGCAGCGGTGCTGTTTGCGGTATTTGCGGTGGCGCCGGCGCTGGCCGTGCAATTGACCCGGCGCCTGACGCGCGCGCACTGAAGCCACGGAAGCAATGAGGAGGAGGGCGATGATGGCGACGCCTGCCGAACTGGACGAAATCGAGTACCACCTGTTGCTGGCGGAGTTCGACTTGCTGTGGTCGCGCCGGCCGCTGCCGGGCGACCGTGAACGCATGGATCAGATGATGCGTTTGATCGAGGCGTTCGAAGCGATGCGGCGAATCGCCTCTTCGGCCTGACCGAGCTCGGCGGCTGGCAGGCGCAGCCGCAGGTGGGCCAGCGTGTCGTGGCGGCTGTCCAGCAATTCGTATTTGTGTTGTGCCAGCCAGTGGCGCAACTGCGGTTCGGCGGCATAGCTGACGCCGATGTCGACCTCGGCTTGCTGTACCCGTTCGATGCGTTCGGTGTGCTTGAGCGCGGTGGCCACGGCATCGGTGTAGGCCCGCACCAGCCCGCCCGCACCCAGTTTGATGCCGCCGTAGTAGCGCACCACCATCGCCAGTACGCCATCGAGTTCGTGATGGCGCAGCACTTCCAGCATCGGCCGCCCGGCGGTGCCTGAGGGTTCGCCATCGTCCGACATGCCGGAATGGCCGCCGGCCATCAGCGCCCAGCACACGTGCGTGGCGCCGCGGTGGGCGTCGCGCATGCGTTCGACTTCCTGTATCGCGGCCTCACGGCCGGCTACCGGCATGACGATGCCGATGAAGCGGCTCTTGCGGATATCCAGCTCGATCTCGGCACGCGCGGCGATGGTAAAGGTGGGCATAGTGAGCAGATGGGGCGGATGCGCAGCTCAGGCGTCGCTGCCCTTGAGCAGCGCGAGTTCGGCCTGCAGGCCCTGGTTCTCCTGTGTCAGCTGGGTCACGCGTGCCTGCAGCGCGCCGATTTCGCGGCGCAGCGCGGCGGTGACTTCGTTTTCCATGCCTTCCACGATGGCGACCGTGCTGCCTTCGCCCTCGCCATCATTTGCCTTGGCCGCGCGCGGCGTGCGGGTGGCGGCCTTTTGTTCACGTACTTTCTTGGCGGCTTCGCGCAATTCCTTCTTGCCGCCGGCCACTGCGTTGACCTGGACTTCGCTGGGCAGCGAGGCCACTGCGGCGGCGGCGTTGATGGAGATGGCGCCGGCGCGCACCGCCTGCACCAGTTCCGGCGCGGCAGTCTTGCGGATGCGGTCGATCTGGCCGATGGTGGCGCTGCTGATGCCGGCGGCGCGGGCGATGTCTTCGCGCGTCTTGATCGGCGCGGCGCCGTCTGGCGAGGTATCCCATGGCGGATCGCCGCCATCGGCTGGCGCGGCGTCGGCCGTGTTTTGTTCGGCCGACGCGTCATCGGCGGCCTTGGACGGCTTGGCATCGGCCTTGATGCGGGCGGCGAGGATGTCGCGCTTGCGCAGCGCCAGCATGCCGCGCTGGAAATCGGAGACGCTGCGGCGGCCCAACTGGTTGTCGATCATCCATAGCAGCACGTCTTCGAGCGACTTGAAGCTGTCGTTCTGCACCGTCTTGAATTCGAGTTCGTACTTGCGGCAGATTTCGTAGCGGTTGTGGCCGTCGATCAGCACCTCGCCCCACAGCACCAGCGCATCGCGGCAGCCTTCGGCCAGGATGCTGCGCTCAAGTGCCGCGTATTCGTTGGGAGTGAGGGGATCGATGTACTTTTGGAGTTCTTCGTTGATGACGATATTCATGGACTTCGTTCTATCGTTTGTATGCGGAGCCGGATTAAGAACCGGGCGGCGCATTCTACACTAGTGCCC
>NZ_LFLT01000042.1 GCF_001189955.1 Herbaspirillum chlorophenolicum
TCTTAATGTATTCATGCAGACTTTCCCATAAGCGTCCGAAAAGCGGGTTCGGAGGATAAACCTTTGCAGAAATTTCTGTGAAATGATCGATGGACTTTAACTTGGCAGAAAATGCTCTGTAATCTGCAACCGGTTCGATCTCGCAGCCAACAAAGAAATTATCATGCGCAGCCTCGATAATCGCTTTAAATCGTCGAGGAAAGAGTTTTTCCTGAATGCCGTTCCAGACATGAAGAAATGCCATCCCAGAATACTCCGGGAGATACACGAATGGAGAACTGGCTTGGAGTAGATTATGCGCGCTCGCGCTAACCTGAGATTTCGATTCTTCATCAACAACCAGTACTTCCCCTTCTTTGGCGTATTTTGATAATTTTCCAAATACAAATGGGGTGTTCTCTTTTCGACCGTCAATTACATCCGTAATTGTCCAATCGAATTTGCCGATTTCTACAATCGGTGAGTTAAGAATGGCCTCCATCAACCGATCCTGATCTAACAGCCCCGACTTGATGACTCTTCCAAGGTAATATCGTCCCCTCATTCAATCCCCTTTTTTGCATTGTTGTTCATTTCTCACGAAATATAGCAGAGAAAAAAAGCCAAAATCTATATGGCTGGAATATAGGCGTTGTCTCCGAACGGTTTCTCCGTGATGGTGTCCTCACTGTCACGAAAGAAATCACATGCAAACGTTATCCGAAGAACAGAAGAAAGAACTTGTTCAGATGATCGTTGAGAACACCGGTTTGCGCTTGGACTACTACGGATTTGTTGAAGTGATGCTTGGGATGTTTGAAGACATTCCAGGATTCGAGACTGTGAAACAGAATGCAGTATCTCTACTCAACGAACTCTGGAGAAAATACGATGAGCAAAAAGCCCCAGGAACAAGCGGATAAGACAAATTCACCTGTCCAAATAGACTTATCCAAATCTGAACTGCAAGAAGCAATCATGCAGGGACAAGCAGTTCTCAAGGAAGGAAAAACGAAGGCTGATGCTGCTCGCCTGATCTTCTCCTTGATTCAGAATGAAGAGAAGGATGTTGTCGTGGCCGTCTTTGTTGAGGGTGCAAACCTAACCCCTAAAGGCGCTTTGACTTACTGGTACAACTGTCGCCGTCGTGCGGCTAAAGAAGCCAAGAAAGCAGCGACATCCAAATAAAGAAGGGAGCCATATGGCTCCCTTCTTTATTTCAGGAATTCTTTGGGAAAATTCCCTTCTCCACATTCTCAATAAGCCTCACGGCCTGCCTGTAGTACCGACTGACGGTTGCTGCCATCCTATTCTTTTCATCACCACCAGTTCCAACCAAACCGGGACTGATCTTCAATTTCACACCTACAGCATAAAGCGTCATTCGTTCTCGTAATGGCTTGTCTTTGATGGGATGCCAAAGGTCATACACATCCAAGCATCGCTTTAACGACCTTATATGCGGTGGCCGAGCAAGGGAATATCCCTCAATATTCTCTGGAACTATAAATTTCGGGCGTCCTCGTGGTCTTTTCTGTATTTCTATTGGTCGATCCTTCTCTGCCATGACTTCATCCAATAATTTGGAAAAAGCCCGCATGATCTTCCCCTTTGATTCGAACAAATTCACAGTAACGGTGACACCATATTCATCGTTATACGTGTGGAAATCCTCTTTTGAATCGACCCTATGCAGATACTAAGGAATCAATTTCGGATCTTGAAATATTTCTGAATACTCTTCCCACCATGCCTCCCAAGGGAGGCTGTGGACAATTTACTGCAGTTTGACCGAGCTGATAGTAGCCTTGATCTTGCCTGAAGTGACAGTCATGCCCCGCGCCACGGCAAAACCATATTGCTGCAGATAGATAAACTGCTGTTTGGTGTCGAGATTGCCGTTGAAGGAGAGTTCGCAGTCGACGTCAACGGCGTTGCCGGCGAACGCGGCATTCACGGTGTTGGCGGCATATGCCTTGCCGGTGGTGCAGGTTTGTTTGCGATCGAAGAAATTCATGATCTGCACAGTGTTACCGCTCGCCCAGTCAGCATCATATTTACTGTTTTCTTGCATGTTGGCGAAATTCTTGTCGAAGGACTTGAACTGCTTGACCTCGACGATCAGATTACCCACGCGATTGGCATTGAACACTCGCTGCGTACGCAATGGTAAAAAACCGCCATAGCGAAGTTCGTAACTGGTCGAGACAGGAATCCCGTTATTGAAGTATTCGGCCATCTCACGGATGACGCCATTGCCAAGATCTTCGTATTGGATGGTGGCGGACTCGGATACTTTTTTCTCGCCCAGATTGGTCTCGATTTCGTACTTGTATTCAACCGTGGCCTTGCTGAAGCGCGGTGCGATCTTCACCCCGGCGATGGTCTTGCCGGTATCGGCCGACAGCAGCGCCGGCGTGAAATTCTTTTCCAGATAGCCGGTGCGGTCAGCAGTGATGTCCTTGACGGCCATCGGCGCGCAACCAGCCAATGCAGTGGCCAGCAATGCGACGATCAATAATGGGCGAAATGTTCGGGTCATTGTTTTCTTTCGTTATTGTTTGATTTGACGGATGAGACAACGGACGTGCCAGCCAGGTAAAAACCTGGCCGGCATGGATGCTTTGGGAATACAGCGCAGAAAGATGCCAGCGAAACTGACATTTTGATGACAGATGCGGATCCTGCGCGCAGTACGGCTCATGGCAGTGGATACCTTGTACCGCGTGCGACGATCTTTGGCTTCATTGTTCTTTATTGTTTTGGCGTAAACCCCGCCGGAAATTCTAAGGCAAAAAACAGCCGGAGAAATGCCGAAACTTATCTTTTTTTAACAATTGGGTCATGCATCAGTCACGGATCTTTCCGCGCGTCGACTTGATTTCACCGCGCTGTTTCTTTGTTTGCAGTCGTCTGCGCTGCGAACCACGGGTCGGCCGGGTCGGCCTGCGCATTACCGATACCTGGGTCACAAGCGCCACCATTTCCTGCAAGCGCTGCATGGCATCCGCCTTGTTCTTTTCCTGGCTGCGGTGCGCCTGGGACTTGATGATGAGCACCCCGTCCTTGCTGATACGATGATCCCGCAATGCCAGCAGGCGCTGCTTCACATCGTCCGGCAAGGACGAAGCGCGGATATCAAAACGCAGGTGGATGGCGCTCGATACCTTGTTGACGTTCTGCCCGCCCGCGCCTTGTGCGCGGATGGCAGTCAGTTCGACTTCTTCGTCGGGGATGAAAAGGGGGAGAATGATGGCGGCCTATGGTGGCAAAGCATCATTCTAACGGTTGGCGGGATCGCGATATGCAACGGTAGGCGGCTGGGAAAAGGTGACCAGGCTCACAAAACACTGCACCTTCGCTGGTTTTGGTGCTCCGATAAACCTCCGCGTAAAACACCTCTCACGCGGATATAGCTCAATGGTAGAGCGGGAGCTTCCTAAGTTTACGAGGCGTGGGGTTGTACAGGTTCCCCTGCACACGAAACGTATAACGGATTCCTATTTCAATGTGTAAGTCAGCGTTCCGTAGCCTAACTGATCGAAGCCGCCGCTATTCGGGCCGTAGTTGCCGCCACCGCCCTCCGGGCGCGCTTTTTCGACGAACATTTGCGTATAGGGCACTTTCAATCCCTTGAGAACCACATAGTGGTTGTAAAGCAGTTCCCAGATCGGGCGGATGCCGCCGCGGCTATTGCTGGAAATGACGTCCTGAGTCACGTCGCTGTTGCGGTAAGTTGCGTAAGGTACGTCGTTGCCGAGATTGTATTTGGCAACGTATTCGATACCGCGCAGCAAGCGGTTGTCCTGATAGCCGAACAGATCGTCGCCCTGGTTCCAGGCCATCTGGCAGAACGAGCCTGCCAGCGCCAGGTCGAGCATGCTGTGTCCCTGGTCGCGCCCGCTTTCCTGGATTTGTCCCAGCCCATCTGGATAAAGCTGCCATACCAGATGTTCGACAGCGCCATTCCCCAGGCCGTGCTTGAAATAGTCGACCGCCTCATTGTAGATATCGCGCCGGTCGGTCAGTATGCCGATGGCGATCATCGAACTCATGTTGGCCAGATCCCAGTTGGCCCAGTAGTGATCTATCTTTGCGCCGTTGTGCCTGACCAGAAAATCGTGGTTCATCGGGTAGAACACATTGAGCATCATCGCTTTGAAACGCTGGACATTCTGCTCCGGCCATTTCTTGTAGGTGCGCATGATTTCTGCGGCATTGGCAAACTGATAGCCGTAAATGCCGGACGCCAGGAATTTGTCTGAACTTCCATTGATTTCGCTCAGTGTGCCGGACCATGCATCCAGGATGGCGACCGCCTTGTCGGCATAAGCATCATCGCCGCTGACTTTCCAGCGCAAAGCAAGCGCGTAGGCTGCGGCGGTATCGTTGAATAGGGTGCCGTAATTTTCAGGATGGCCGGCGCCGTCTTTGCCGCGATAGATCACATTGGCAGGACGAGGCTGCCAGTTCAGCGAGGCATGCGGATTGTTGATCAGCATATTCCACCCGGCCAGCCAGGGCTGCGCACCTTGGTCGACCTTGGCTTTCATGCGATTGAAATCGGTCTGGGTATGCAAGGCGCCCGGATGGACGAAGGGGGCGGCGTTTGCGGCAGCGGTTCCCAGAGCAACCATCAGTGCTGCAGCAGCAAGACGGCGGATGTTTCTGAATGAAAAAATCATTGGTCTAACTTTTTAGATACCAGGCTCAAATGCGCCAAGGGTTACGCATTTGCGTAACCCTTGAAGCGCGAACCCGGCATCAGTTGGCGACAATGCCGGAAATCATGAACAGGCTTTGCCGTGGTCGGCGTGATTGCCTTTGGTCTTGGCATCGGCTTCGGTCATGTATTCGCCGGCCTTGGTCTTGCCATACCATTTTGATCCCTGGCAATGGTATGTCTTGGTGGCGCTGTTGACCCAAACCTTGCCTGCGCCACCGCCTGCGGCCATTGCCGGCTGTGCGGGAGCGGCCTTGGCGGGCGATGCGGCAGCCGGGGCTGCAGGTGCGGCGGCAGCTGCGGGAGCAGCAGCTGCCGGGCCCTTGGCGCCATACCATTCCTTGATGCCCTTATGCCCGGAGCAGGCTCCCTTTTTCGATTCGCCCGTGTACGACGAACCATCTTTGCACAGTGCAGTAGTCGTGCCGGTGCCGGCCGCAGGTGCAGCTGGGGCCGGCGTTTGGGCGAAACTGCTGGCGGCGATCAGGAATCCGGTGGTGATGAGTAACGATTTAAAAGATGTGTGCATGGCTAACTCCGTCAGTGGTGTTTATCGAACCAGCTTGTGTAAGACCATTCTTCAGCATCAACGAACAAAATGGTTGTAGGCGAGCAAGACCAGGATTGCGCCGACGATAGACAGGAGGATTCCAGCAGGATGGACGATGGCGCCATCTTCCGGTCGGCTGAACAGGCGGCTGATGAAACCGCCGACAAACGAACCTGCGATACCTAATATCCCGGTAAGGAAAATACCCATATGTTCACTGCCAGGGACGATCAGACGGGCGATTGCGCCAACAACAATACCGACTATGAGCATCCAGATGTAATGCATCATCGTTATCTCCCTCATTGAGAAGTCAATCGGGTAATCGAGTGTTTGAATCAGTCCTTCTTTTTCTTCTAAACCTGATTTCAATGATTCATTGTTGAAGTCATGACCTCATCAACGAGCTTTCGGGAGCGGACGTTGACCGGGGAGATGCAATAAATTCCCGTAGCAAGCCAGTGCCTGGCTGACTCTTGTGAAATTGCCATGCCGCTGATGCAGGGGACAACGGCATGGCGCGGAGGACTATCCGAACAGCTTGCCCTTGAGCAAGGCCAGGCCTTGTTCCAGTAGTTCATTGTTGTTGGTTACCTGGCCGTTTGGGCTGAGGTGGTCAATGACTTGCGGCAGCAGCTGTGCCAGCCCGGCTGCAGCGTGTTCCGGCTCCACGCCGGCTTGCTGTGCGATTTGCGCCAGCGAATCGTTGCCGAGCGCACTGGCGATTTGGTCGCCGGATACCGGCTGGTTCTGGCCTGTGCCCAGCCAGGATGCCACCTGGTCGCCGAGGCCGCTTTGCTGCAACTGGTTCAGCAATCCTTGCACCCCGCCGCTTTGGTTGATCAGCGACATCACGCCGGATAATAGCGCTGAAGACTGCGTCTGATCCTGGGATTGCGTCCCGAGATTGCCCAAAACCTGTCCTGCGAGTTGATCGAGTAAGCCCATTATTTTCTCCTTCGGATGCGTTGCAACAGGAACCGTTGCAAGCGGGTTGATAGTGATGAGAGATCACATACATGGTGCAGCGAATGCACGATAACCCAGTCAGCCGAATAACAAATCAAATGAGTCATGAAAATCGCCGGCTACCGTGCAGATTGTAAGACGCAGCAAGACATGCTGCCGGATTTCCAGTGGCGGTGTATCGATGGTGCAACGCCGAGGAATGCCGGTCAAGGAAAAGCATGTGCGTTAATCCGGAACCTTGTCGCGCGTGCAACTGGTTTCATTCGTCACATCAGGCCCCGGGATTGCGGATCCAGTCACTGATGAGCTTCACGGTCTGCGCCTCGAAGTTGGGATAGCCGTGCCAATGCATCGCTTCGCACGGATCGCCTTGTGGCGAAGAACCGCCATCGACCAGGATGAATTTCCTGGCCGGCGCATTCTTGAGCTTGTCGACGATGGCTTCTGCCTGGCTCGGCACGCAAATCGGGCAAGCATCGAACTTGTGGTGCAACACCAGCGTGGGGATATCGATTTTGTCCAGGTCTTGCGATCCGATCGCGCCGGCCTTGCGGTTGGTGACGCTGGAGGTCAGCACCAGTCCGGCGAGATGTTCTTTGCCCAGGGCGATTGCCGCCGCCGTGGCAGACACGGTGCCGCGGCTGGTTCCTACCAGCCATACCGGCTTGCCGAAAGTTCGCTCGGCGTAGTCGACCACATTGCGGATCTCGGTCACGTGTTCATTGCTGATTCGCTCGGGGAAGTCCAGCATGCGCAGATCGCTGGCGCGGAACATCACCAGTACGTTGAACCCTTGGTCGGCGAACAGCTGCCGCGAACGGGTAAGGAAGTTCATGCTGCCCGGTTTGCCGCCAATGATCTTGCCGGTACCGGAATCTCCGCCAGGCAGCAGGATCAGGGTAGCCGTAGCTTGTGGATTGTCGATCGCATACACCGGGATGCGTGCATTTTCACGGCCGGCGTCGAGATGGATGAAACCTTCGCCGGCCTGGACACAGGCCGGCAAGATGAAGGCAATGATTAAAACGATGGCTGCCGGCAGACGCATGATTGCTCCTTTGGCTGTCCGTATCGGCAGGTTCGCGGGTCCTTGCGCCAGATGGCGGAAGCGACCCGGAAACATTGCTGGGCGCTCCAGCTTGCCGCTACGAATATCGCTACAGATTTAGATCTTGAACGGCAGGCCGTGCCGCCGATACGGACTTCTTGCTGAAATGCTGGTGAACGCGTCCTATCGGTTGGTGAGCGCCCATTCCTTTTTTTCGTTCTGGCAGTAAGCCAGTTTGGAGGGTTGAGTCATGCCTTTGGCGGTGATCTCCAGATCCACGATGGCGCATGGCGGCTTATTGTCGGTGAAGTGCGGCGTGATCTTGGCAGAGACCGCACGCGCCGGAGTTGTTCCGGCTGGAGTTGGATTCCATTCGTCTGTTTGACCATTCATTCCTGCGTCCAGGGACTTTTTAATGGCCTCCGACAGCGCGCGCAGCTGGGCTTTGTTCAGCGAAGCACCAGGAGTATCCGCAAGAAACCGCAGATTGCTTTGCGCCACCGCTGTGACCTGGCTGCAAGCAGCAGCAAGGGTGATTGACAAGAAAAGAGCGCGCAACAATTTCGGGGAATTTGGTTTGATCATTTTTTTCTCCACAAGATTTGGTACAACCGCGTCCGTATCAAAAAGCTACTGTCACCCAATACTCGACGACCATTGTATATAAGATCCATTCCCTCCGAACATTCTTCTTCAAGCCCCTTCCATCCCTCTCGATGGTGATCTGCCTTGTCGCCGCTCCAGCAAGGGCATTTCCAGGCGTTAACGTGCCAGGCCATCTGTCATACAACTTGTGTGTTGCAATTTCACATTGTTGTGGACAACCACAATACGCCGATATAACAGCGCTCCCTATAATCCGCCGCACGTCTGCCAGATTACTAACAACAACAGGTAGGACGCATGACTTCTTTCTCCTGCGGGACACGATCCGGCAGATGGGCCAAGCCCTGGGACGTTGCATGCGCCACTAAGCGGACGAGACTACTTAATTAAATCAAACCAAACCAATGGGGATTCCATGAAGAAAACAGCATTCGCCATCGCCGTGCTCGCACTGGCTGGCGCCAACGCCCACGCACAAAGCAGCGTGACCGTCTACGGTATTGTCGACGTTGGCGTGACCTACACCAGCAAGGTTGGCGCCGCCAACGGCAGCCGCATGAGCCTCGACTCGGGCGACCAGTCGGCTTCGCGCATTGGCTTCAAGGGAGTCGAAGATCTGGGCGGCGGTTTGTCCGCGATCTTCAATGTGGAAAACGGTTTTGCGGCCGACACCGGCGCCATGACCACAGCCAACACGCTGTTCGACCGTAAATCCGTCGTCGGCTTGTCGGGCGGCTTCGGCACGGTGACCCTGGGACGCCAGACCGATTACCTGGAAGATATCGGCCTGAAGTACACCTCGGTTTCGACCTTCGGCGGCAACGGCACCAAGGCCGGCCACTTCAACAACCTGGATCGCACCGCCGGCGGTGCGCGTACCGATAACTCGATCCGCTACGACACCACCAACATGGGTGGCTTCACCGGCAGCCTGTTCTATGGTTTTGGCGAAGTGGCAGGCAATAATTCCGCCGGCCAGTCCTTCGGCATTGCCGCGAACTACGCCAATGGTCCCTTGGGTATCGGTGGTGGTTATTACCAGACCAAACTGTCGGCCGATGCATTGCCGGCCCGTGCAGGCGACACCAGCCTGAAGACCTTCAGCATCGGTACCAGCTACCAGGCCGGTCCGGTCAAGCTGTATGGCACCTGGTCGCAGATCAAGCAGCCTGCCGCCGTCGCTGTCGCGGCGACTGGCCTGACCAACATCACCAACGCCAACAAGGCCAACGTGTTTGACGTCGGCGCCGACTACCTGATCACACCCAACCTGCACCTGATGGGCGCCGTGATCTACGACCGTGTCAGCATCAAGCGCGCAACCGCAGGCTCGACCAGCGGTTCGACCACCCAGTTGAACGTGGGCGTGGATTACTACCTCTCCAAGCGCACCGACGTTTATGCGCTGTACAGCAACCAGCGCGCCAAGGATGTGAACAACCCAGGCGTGATCAATGCGGCATACTCCTCGGCGCCTAGCGGCGACGCTACCGAGAACGTGTTCCGCGTGGGCTTGCGTCATCGTTTTTAAGCGGTATGAGCTAGTGTCTTGAGGAATTGAGCAGTCATTGATATGGCAGGACCGGGAAACCGGGCCTGCCATTTTTTTCAATACGGACTGTTGCGGGCGCAGAGCCGAATGGCCGGGCAGGGCGGCAGAATCAAGGGAACTTGTCTTTATTGCCATTGCGCAAGTCGGATGTGGTCTTTATGTTCCAATTGCACTTAACGGCGCGCTTTTTTGCCCGGCGAGACAGAAACGTGTATAATCCGGTTTGTACTTGCATCAAGTCGTATTCTTGTTGGTTCAAATTCCGCCTGACTGTTGTTCTCCCTCCGGTCGTTCTGTTTTCTTTCCTTCGGTTTCATTTCTTGGTCTCAAGTGCCTTTCGGGCATGTTAGCCCTATTCAACCAAAGGAAATATTATGAGCACCCAAACAGGCGTAGTTAAATGGTTCAACGATGCAAAGGGTTTCGGTTTCATCACTCCCGATGCAGGTGGCGCTGACTTGTTCGCCCACTTCCAGGACATCCAGTCCACCGGCTTCAAAAGCTTGTCCGAGAACCAGCGCGTGTCGTTCGAACGCAGCGTTGGCGCCAAGGGCGAGAAGGCCAGCAACATCAAGGTCATCTAAATATTATTGCGCTCAAGCCTGAACGCTATCGAATGTCCATACGCAACAGATAGCCAGGCTGGGTGGCAGCCAAGCGTTTTTACTTTCCCGATTTACGGATATCCGCAGACCGGCACCTTGCAGATAGCATGGGCTGGTAGATTGAATCGGGGGCGTGACGACGCAAGTGCCTCGGCAAACCAGGCATCAGCCAGGATTTTCCCAGGACCCGGCCGGCATTTTCAGCTTCATGCCAGCGTGCAGATAGCACGGGCATGTAAGAAGCAGAAGCCGGCCAAGCAAATAGTTTATTAAAAGTCGTTGCCAGGCGCTCCGCCAAGAGCGGGCGTACAGGATCAACGACAAGCTGTATTTAAAATGGCACCGGTCAGATGGATCGGGCTGTTTGATCAGGTGGCACCATGCAGATGGCATGGGCCACGGAAAATCCAGAATTAATCAATGAACGGCCCACCTTCGGTGGGCTTTTTGCGTTTACGGGCAGTGAAGGATTGTCGGTCGAATCAACCGAGCAGTTGCGCGATCCTGCTTTGCAGATTTGGCAGCAACTCTGTTTCGAACCAGGGATTGCGGCGCACCCACAATTGGTTGCGCGGACTCGGATGCGGCAGCACGATGACATTTGACGGACGATCGCGCCAGGCCAGGACCGCTTCGGTGAGGGAGGTATAGACGGAGGGGTAATGGTAAGCCAGCGCATATTGGCCAATCACCAGCGTCAGCTCGATGTTGGGCAATTGCGCCAATACGGTTGCCCGCCACTTCGGCGCGCATTCAGGACGGGGAGGCAAGTCTCCCGATTTTCCCGTCCCCGGATAACAGAAACCCATCGGCAAGATCGCGACCGCATGCGGATCATAAAAAGTCTCGCGGTCGATGCCGAGCCAGAGGCGTAATCTGTTGCCGCTGGCGTCATCGAAAGGAATGCCGGAGAGATGTACTTTCTTGCCCGGCGCTTGTCCTGCGATCAGCACACGCGCCTTCGGATGCGCCTGTATGACGGGGAGTGGGCCGAGCGGGAGGAATTCTGCACAGGTAGTGCATTGCCTTATTTCTTCCAGCAACAATTGAAATGTGCGAGACGCCATGGAAAAATAATACCAAGGGATTCGCCCGGCCGGTTATTTTCAAGTTCAGTGCGGGCCGCCTCGTCCGCCTCCGTCACCCCAACCACCACGGCCGCCGTCAGGGCCGCCGCCTCCCGGCCCGCAGAACCACGGCGCACATACGCAACCGCCGAGGTTTGCCAGCAGTAGTGTTGCCACGATCGCCATCGCAAATTTCTTCATTAACGCCTCCTTGAACAATTCCAGTGAGGCAGCATTGGACACCGCGGGCTTGCTAAGCGCGGTCAGGCATTTGCAACAAATGGTTTCGGGCAGGCAGGGCGCGGCGCTTCAATCGAAGCCGCGGATGCTTTCCTTGTTCAGCCGCGGCAATTCCCAATGGAAGCGGATCGCCAGCAGCCGCACTGCGAAGCCCAGCAGTAAGGAGCCTAGCGTGGCGATATGCGGGTCGATATCGAGATGCAGGATGCCGACATACATGGCGCCGGTCAGCAATGAAACGCTGGCGTAGATTTCCCGGCGCAGTACCAGCGGGATCTCATTGCACAGCACATCGCGCAGCAGGCCGCCGAAGACGCCGGTCACCATGCCGAGGATCACCACGATGGCCGGGTGAAAAACGGAAAAGCCGCGTGCGATATCGCAGCCGATGATGGTGAAGGCGACCAGCCCCAGCGCATCGACCACCAGGAAGGCCGACTTGAAATGATGGAGGGCACGTGCGGCGACGGCCGCCACGACAGCTGCGCAGATAGTGAACGCCAGGTATTCCGGGTGTGCCACCCAGCCCAGCGGATAGTGCCCGATCAGGACATCGCGCACCGTTCCGCCGCCCAACGCTGCCACCGTGCCGATCAGGCAGATGCCGAAGATGTCCATGTCCTTGCGGATGCCCATCAATGCGCCGGAGACGGCTTCGGCGCAGATGGCGAGCAGGTAGATGTAGTGCAGCAGCATAGGGTTTCTCTCATGTTCTATGGCCGGGTGCGCGCTTGGGGGCGAGCCAGTGCCGAATTATATGCGCCGGCTGCGACGGTGGCATCAGCTTGAGCGTAAAGCGCCTGTCCCACTACATTGGGAACAGGCGCTCTGGCGCCCATGCCTGTGCTTACCAGCTGCTCCTGATACCCACCAAAAAGCCGAGATTGCTCTGCCGCGAATTGTATTGCACCTGCGCGTCCGCGAAGAGCGACAAACGGCTACCGGCCTTGCCTGACACGGTCAGGCCGCCAATGAGCGCATCGCGCGGTATTTCGGCGCCATAGCTGGAGAACACGATGCCGCTATCCTGGAACTGGCTGGTCATCGGCGCGTTGGCATTGCCGAAATCATGCGACCAGATCAGACGGGGCTGCAACTGGATGTTGTCGCCGACGGCCAATACCGCCTTCGCACCCAGCAGGGTTTTGACGGAATCCTCACTGCGCGGATTGACTTGCAGGTTGAGTCCCGGCGCGCCGCTTTCGGTAAAGCCATCAGTCTTGCTATGCGTCCAGGAAAGTCCGGCCAGAGGGCGCAGTATCCAGTCCGACATGGGAATGTCGTAAGTGGCCTCGCCATATAGCGACAGGCTGCGGCTACGGAAGTCGGCAATCGCGGTCTGCTGCAGGCTGCCGAAGGCCAGGCGGCGTTCGGTATGGTTGCTGTTGCGGGCGATGTTGAGCGAACCGCTGAGATTCCAGTTACCGCTGGTGTATCCCGCATAGAGCGCCGCGGCATTGCCGCGCGAGCGCCCGGTCACGGCATCGTCCGTGCTGAGATCGCTGTTGCCGTGGTTGAAGGCAATGCCAACCACCAGATCCCTGGCGACTTGCGCATCGAAGCCCAGGCTGGTGCCGCCATCGCGCAGGCGCGACGCTGCGTTTTCGGCATCGCCGCCAGTTGTTTGCTGGCTGCCGTAGCGGCGCAGCCAGAGGCCGGACTGGTTGCCTTGTGCTTCGGGAATGCCGCCGGCCAGCGAGAACCTGGATTGCTTCTGCAAGGATTGCATCAGATCGTCGACGTTATCGTTGGCGGCCAGCATGATGGGGGCCTCTTGCGAGGCGGTGTTATTGCTCCAGGGATTGGAAACGATGTTCAGCCGCCCTTGCAGCTGATTGCTGAAGCCATTGGAAAACGTCGAACTGATCTGTTGGGCTGATACCAGGCCGGCACCATGGACAGAGGCCAGCGCGGCGCGTGCTTGTGGAGCAGACAGGCTATCGATGGTTCTGACTGCAGGATGGTCGGCATTGGCGGGGGAAGACGCGATCTGCTCCAGGGCCTTGGCCGCAGCCTGCTGGTTGCGTGTGGCGGCAAAACCGGTGTACTTCATGTCGTTGCGCGAGAGCGTCAGCAATACCTGTTTGCCGGTGTAGTCGAGCGTGGGCGTGAGAAAAGCCAGGTTCGAGCTGACATTGGCGAAGGCGCCGGTGCGTGTATCGGCATCGATGATGGCGTATCGGGTATGGCGGTTATAGAGACCGCGATCGGCCAGGACTTCCACCGTCCCACCGTTGATAGCAACCATGCCGGCCTTGATGCGATCCACTTGCCCCGCGGCATTGGCTTCTACGCGGAAGCGCGAACCGGCGTCCAGCACAAGTTTATCCGCGACCGTCAATTGCCCGATCGAATTGCCTGGAGAGAGGATGCCGCCCTGCGTGATGCGTAGATTCCTGAGCGTACCGTTACCGCCCAGCGTGGCGTTTTGGTTGACAGTCACGCTGGAGACAAGAGTGCCGTTGATCAGCAAGGTACCGCCATTGACTGTGGTGGGGCCTGCATAGGTGTTGTTCCCCGTCAGCACCAGCGTGCCATCACCGCGCTTGATTAGTCCGCCGGGGCCGGCGATGTCATTTTTCCAGATATCCCATCGACCAAATCCTGCGATGTCGTAGGGGCTGTTCGCTTGCTGGTTGACTTCCATATCGCGGTAGAGATAGCCGGGGCCGCGATATGCCGCCGGCATGTTGAGCAGGCCCCAGGTCGAATTGGGCGTCAGCATGCCGGCCAGCGAATCCTGTGGATAAGCGGTGCCGGCCAGGATGTCGCGCCAGTCTTCCGGCTTCAGGTAGGGGAAGCGCAGTCGCAGCAGGTAGGGGGCTTGTGCCGGTAGCGCAGTGGGCGCCAGCGGCGTGCTGGACGATCCGCTGCGCGCGCCGTAATAGCCGATGCGATCCTGTTGAGCCCGATGCTCGTCGGCGACCGAGGTCGGCAGCGCCGCCAGGCAATGGCGCAAGGGCATGCCACAGGCGCTCTCCATGCTCTTGCGGGCAGCGGCTGCGAGATGGGCGATTTGGGATGCGATCCTGTCGTCGGCCAGCATCTGTGCGGTGGTGTAATACATGCCGATGCGCGAAGCAATAGTGTCGGTGGCGAAATGTGCGCCCAGCACGACGCGGCTTTCTGCATATTGCAGTGCTCGGGCATAGATTTCCTCACCTCGTTCCGGAAACATCATGGCCATCAGAAAGGCTTTTTCGTAACCGTTCCATGAGTGCCCGCTAGGGAACGACGATCCTGTGATGCTGGTATAGCCAGGGAGGAAATTGCCGTTTTTGTCCAGAACCTGATAGGGGCGCCCGCGTTGGTGAAGATCCTTGAGGATGAAGTCGATCGAGCGGATTCGTTTTTTGTTGGCATCGTAGGCGTGGGTTGCGTCATACAGCAATTGCTCCAGCCCGACAAAACCATCGGTCTGATTCAGGCGCGAACCTACGCCTGAAGCTGCCATTTCCTTGCCAAGCGCATTTTCCAGAAAGGTCAGATACGGGTGATTGTCTTTTTCATTGGCATCTTGTCTGGCCAGCTCACGGCGCGGCCCCGTTGTGGAGCGATAGCTGTGGGTGGTCAGTCGATCCATCCGCTCCAGGTTGGTG
The DNA here is from genome assembly GCF_001189955.1 of Herbaspirillum chlorophenolicum. Classification (GTDB taxonomy): domain Bacteria; phylum Pseudomonadota; class Gammaproteobacteria; order Burkholderiales; family Burkholderiaceae_D; genus Herbaspirillum; species Herbaspirillum chlorophenolicum. The sequence continues at coordinate 14,939 of NZ_LFLT01000042.1, forward strand.
CCTGGGCGGGGATAGTGGGTGAGTACATTGTCGCGCAAGTTTTCGAACCAGCGCTGCCTCTGGGCATTGGAAAGGACGGCATCCTGGGTGGAAGACTGGTTAGAAACAGCAGGTGTTTCAGCCCAGACGGAATGGACTGCTAGCAGCCCGAGCAGGACGAGGGAAGGTTTCGGTTTCATGGATGGATCGCCTCAACGCAGTGGTGAAAAGGCCGGTCCGTCCACCGATCGATATCGGTTCAGGGAAAATGGATAGGAGAACGCACCGGGTCGCAAGGCGTGAAGAATGCGAGCCGGTTATGTACGCAATATGAAAAAAACGGGGGGACGAAAAAGGTTGTTTTGAACCAGAATTTATTCGTTCAATGCGTGTTAGATGTTCGTTTTCTGACTGAACGCATTTCGATGGTGCGTGGGATGTTGACCGGCAACCGAGGCGGTTGAGGTGAAATTATCCGGGAAGAGGGCGTGCGCGCGAGTGACAAAAAAGGGAGGCCAATAAGCCTCCCTGCAGTAGCGACATGGTGGGAAAGAGACAGGCGGCGTCGCCCGTTCCTTGCCTTCCATGCCTCAGACGGATGTATCGATGATATTGCCAATCTTCTTGAAGCCCGCGGAAATGTCATCGCCGACAGTGGTGGCTGCCGACTTCACGGCATCTACCGTGGTGTCATAGGCGTCGCCGATGTCGTCGCCGACTTCCTTGGCGACGTTTTTGATCGGTTGGACGACGGTGTTGTAGAAGCTGCTGTTGCCGGAAGAAACGGATGACACGCTCATGATGAACTCCCTGGTTGTATGAATGATGCCGGCCACTGCGGCTGCAATGGCCGCAGCAGGACATGGCTTCATCATAGCCAAGCCGGGTGTCAGCGTGAATGCCGCCACACCCGCCTTTCGGGTAAAGATTTGAAAGTCAATGTAAAGGCTGGCGGCAACGGGGCCGCCAGCCAAGCGTGCGCTATTGCCGCGCCAGTTTGTGCGTGGCCATCGGCAGTGCCGGTACGTGGGATACCACGATTGACCGTTGCGGCGATGCATCGCCGCCGATCTTGAATACCGACACTGCCTGGCCTAGCCGGTGCGCCTGGTCGCGCAGGTTTTCGGCAGCGGCAGCGGCCTGCTCCACCAGTGCGGCATTTTGCTGTGTGGTTTCATCGATGGAGTTGATCGACTGGTTAAGCTGCTCGATGCCGCCGCTTTGTTCCCGGCTGGCCATGGTGATCTCGTTCATGGTCACCGCCATGCCCTGTACCGCACTGCGTATTTCATCCATCGCGTGGGCCGTTTCGCGCACCAGCAGGTTGCCGCTTTCCACTTTGCTGCCGGAATCGTCGATCAGGGTCTTGATGTCCTTGGCCGCGGCGGCGGAGCGTTGCGCCAGCGTACGTACTTCTGCCGCCACCACGGCAAAGCCGCGCCCTTGCTCGCCCGCGCGAGCGGCTTCTACGGCGGCATTGAGCGCCAGGATATTGGTCTGGAATGAGATACCGTCGATCAGGCCGATGATGTCGACGATCTTGTTCGACGCGGTGTTGATTTCTTCCATCGTCATCCCCATGCGCCGTACCGATTCGCTGCCGCGGTTGGCAATGTCCGAGGCCGATTGCGCCTGGCGGTCGGCGTTGGCTGCCGAGTCGGCATTCTGGCGTACCGTGGCGGCGAACTGTTCAACGCTGGAGGCAGTTTCCTCCAGGCTGGAGGCCTGGGATTCGGTACGGCCGGAGAGATCGAGATTGCCGCTGGCGATTTCCTGCGTCGAGACCGTAATCGATTCCACATTGCGCCGCACATCTCCAATGATGGAGCGCAGGTTGACGTTGAGTTGCTGCAGCGCCTGCAGCAGCAGCCCCATGTCGCCGCGCCGGCTGGTGTCGACGCGCAGGTTCAGGTCGCCGCCGGCCAGGGCATGTACGGTGCTGATGGCTTGTTTCAGCGGCGCTACGATGGCTGCGTGCAGCATGCCCCAGGAACCCAGCAGCAGCACGATGCCGGCGACGGTACCGGCCCATATCGGATAAGGATTGGCGCCTGCCGTTTGGATGGCGTTGCCGGCGATGAGCCCGCCGGCGGCGAATATCAGTGCGAGCACGGACATGACCAGGCCCAACCTGCGCGCAATGGAGATGTTGCGCAAGCTCAGCAGCCAGCCGGCGAAGCCGCTGCGCACTGCCGCGCCGCGCCGGATGCGCAAGCCGGCGGCCTGGCCCGCGCTGAAGCGGTGGTAGATGGCATCGGTCGCCTGCACCTGTTCGCGCGAAGGGCGCGTGCGTACCGACATATAACCGACTGTCTGGCCGTTTTCTCGCACCGGCGTGACGTTGGCCTGTACCCAGTAGAAGTCGCCGTTCTTGCAGCGGTTCTTGACCAGTCCATTCCATGGCAGCCCCGATTTGATCGTGGCCCATAGGTCGGCAAAGGCTTCCCGCGGCATGTCGGGGTGGCGCACGATGTTTTGCGGCGCGCCGATCAACTCGGCTTCGGTGAAGCCGCTGATTTCAATGAAGTAAGGATTGACGTAAGTGATGTTGCCCTGGAGATCAGTCTTGGAGACGATGGATTTGCTGTCTTCAAGCAGGCGTTCGACAGTGGTGACCGGCAGGTTCTTGCGCATGCGATTTCCCCTTGCGTTAGTGCGCCCGGGCCCGCGCCATAGGCTGGACCGGTGCATGTAGTTGTGGATGCCGCGGCACTTTCCCCGGATGCCGCAGCCCTGCAAACTCAAACTATCGCTACTGCGTGTGGAATTGGATACGTCGGTAAGGCTTGGAACCGTTCATACCGGCAGGTAGCGTGGGCTTGCCTGCCGGCTTGGTGCATGAAGTTTTTTTAATTTGGTGCAACGAGCCATTGTTGGCAGATTTTTTCGGGTTTTTCAAGCGGCGACACGATGTACGGTATGAAACTTAACGAAACTATATGGAAATGTGTTGTAAAAATATACGTAATTAATAGTTACGTATCATCGCATGAGAAATGCGCCTTGCCACAGAGCGGTCTGTAGTGGCAGGAGAGAACCCCTGTTGCGTTTATTGTTGAGGCTGGACCTGGAACAACAGCCCCTGCGGCACGACTTCCACCGACAGTAGCTGGTTGGCGACGACTTCCGTCATGCGCTGCCCGGGATTGTTGAGGGCGATGCTGGTCAGGCGGGTGATCAGCGGCAGCAGCTTTTCCGGGTTGGATGAGACGAAGCTGCGTGCGGAACTGTCTGCACAGATCAGGAATTCGTCGCGGGCGGCCTGCGAACGGTCGGTGAGCAGTACGCCGACCGCCCTCAATTCGCCTTTCTTGTTGAGCGTGCCGAGCATGGAAGTCTGTGCCGGGCCGACCTTGGTTTCCAGTACGTATTCATACTGGCCGGGATGCAGGCGAGATGGGTCGAGCCGGTACAGGTTGGCCATGTGTTCCGGTTCGTCCACGCGCATGCCGGCCAGCGCATCGGGCAGCTTCTGGTTGAAGCGCCCGGCGAATTCGTTGGGCGTCACGCCCAGGGTGGTTTCGGCCGCGGCGTGCTCAGCCAGTTGTTTGTCGATGGAACGGTCGCAGCCGGCCAGCAATGCGGCCATCGCCAGGGTGGCGCATAGCAGCAGGCGCTGCGGGAGTGGGGAGCGTGAAGGCATGGTCGGGAAATCGGTCGGGAAGATCGCTACATTGTGCACCAAGGCGCCATGATGTGGCCTGTCTCAGATCAAGTGCATGCAGGATCGCAGGCGGTATGCGGACGCGCCGCGCTGTTGGCGATGATGATAAAGTGAGCGCTTTTCCGACAGCCCTGCGCATTGCCATCCCATGAGCGTCCCACAGGAACCGATCTCCGACCTTATCGAACTGCGCGGCATCATTCGCCAGTTTTCCAGTGAACGCGACTGGCTGCGCTTCCATACGCCGAAGAATCTCGCCATGGCGCTGTCGGTGGAAGCGGCTGAGCTGATGGAGCATTTCCAGTGGCTGCCCACTGGCGCCGACCATGAGCTCGATGCCGCCGCCCGTGAAGGCATACGGCACGAGATGGCCGATGTGCTGGTCTACCTGATCCAGTTGGCCGACCATACCGGCGTAGACCTGCGCAGCGCGGTGCTGGAGAAGATGGAGCTTAACCGCCGCAAGTACCCGGTCGAGCAGGCGCGCGGCAGTTCACGGAAATATACGGCCTACAGCGCCGGCAGCAGCAAGGACGACACTACCAATAACAATAGCGGCGGTAGCGGCGGCTGATGCCGCCACCGTCCAATAACGCCAACGCCATCCCCGCAGGGAGCCCGCCTTGAATAACTGGAACGACGGATACGTCTTCGACATCGCCTACACCTACGGTTACTACCCCGGCATGAATCCGGCGCGTTTGCCGCTGGCGTTTGCCTTCCACGGCTTGCGGGCGCCAGTCGTGCAGACTGCCTGCGAGCTGGGGTTCGGCCAGGGGTTGTCGACCAACTTCCATGCCGCGGCATCGGGCACGCGCTGGTGGGGCAACGATTTCAATCCCATGCAAGCCGGCTTTGCCAAAGAGCTGGCGGCGGCCAGCGGTAGCGGCGCGCAGTTGGAGGACTCGAGCTTTTCGCACTTTTGCCGCCGCAGCGACCTGCCGGATTTTGATTTCATCGCGCTGCACGGCGTGTGGAGCTGGGTCTCGGAAGAAAACCGCGCCATCATCTTCGATTTTATCGACCGCAAGCTCAAGCCCGGCGGCGTGCTTTATATCAGCTACAACACCCAGCCCGGCTGGTCCGCTTTCATGCCGCTGCGCGACCTGATGGTGCAGCACACGCAGCAAGCCGGCAATGACGAACAGGCGCTGCCGACCGAAGCGCGCATCGATGCCGCATTGGATTTCGCCGCCCGCATGTTCGATACCGACCCGGTGTATGCGCAGGCCAACCCGTTCATGCGCGACCGCCTGAAAATACTGCAGCAGCAAGGCCGCGACTATCTGGCGCACGAGTACTTCAACCGCGACTGGCACGCCGAATCCTTCGCCCGGATGCACCAGCGCCTGTCGCAATCCGGCTTGCAGTTTGCTTGCCCGGCCAACTACGCCGACCATATCGACATGGCCAATCTGACGCCTGCGCAGCGGCAGTTCATGCAGGGCATGGATGATCCCGTGATGCAGCAGAGCGTGCGCGACTTCATGGTCAACCAGCAGTTCCGGCGCGACTACTGGGTGCGTGGCGGGCAGTGGCTGGACGACCGCCAGCGGGTGCAGGCGCTGGCGCTGCAAAGCATCGTGCTGCTGACCGAGCCGGACAAGGTGCCGCTGACCATCCAGAACGTGGCCTCCGAGATCACCCTGAACCGGCTGATTTACGACCCCATCCTGCAGGCCTTGAGCGATTACCAGCCGCATACGCTGGTTGACCTGGCGGCTTCGCTGGCGCATCGCAACCTGAATTTGTCGCAAGTGCTCGACTCGGCGCTGATGCTGATCGGTACCGGCCATGCCGCGCCGTTGCCGACGGAACCTGCGGACGATGCGCGCGCGGAGATCGCCCGGCGTACCCGGGCACTCAATGTGCATTTGCTGAAAAAAGCGGCCTTGGCTGCGCCGTCGTCCATCGAGGGGGGAGTCGGCCACTTGTGCAGCCCGGTGACTGGCGGCGGGGTGCCGGTCGACCGCATTGGCCAATTGTTCCTGCTGGCCTATCTGGAGCATGGCGAGAATGTGGATGCATGGCCGGCGCTGGCATGGAAGTACATCAGCGCGCAAGGCAAGAAGCTGGTGCGCGAAGGGATACGGCTTGAGGGCGAGCAGGAAAATCTGGGCGAGCTGGCAACCCAGGCGCAGTTATTTGCGCGTACCCGCCTGCCGTTGTTGCGCGCGCTGCAAGTCGTGTGACCGGCATGTGACGGTCGTGGATAAAACGTCACATCGACTGACGGGCGTTTGCATAGGCCTGCGCTAGCCTGTAGCATTTCGCTTGGCCTGCCAACGCGGGCCTGTCATTTGCCGGATATCGGGAGGGGCCGGTAGAGCGGCGCATCAGGCGGTCAATGCATTTCGTCCATGGCGGTGCCGGGCGTGGAGTCCGGAACAATTCCCTGTCTTGCTACTTCGCGGATACGCTTGCCGTCGTCATCCGCGGGTAGCTTCTGATCACCAAGAAAATTTTCCCATGAGAAAGTTCATGCTCTGCCTATGTCGCGTCTGAACCTGAAACTGAAAACCCGCCTGGCTTTGGCCATTGTGGCCGCTGTGGTGATTACCGCCATCGTGGTCACCGCCATTTCGCTCTTCGTCATCCGGCGCGATATGCGCGATGAACTGGGCGAGCAGCAATTTACCGCCCTGAAGCTGACCGCCGCTGCGCTCGATGCCGGTTTTGAAGACCGGCGCATCTCATTGCGCCTGCTGGGCGAGGGCATTCCCGATGCCGCGCGCCATCATCCGGAGCAGATGCAGCGTTACCTTGAACAGCACCTGTCGCTCAATGCGCAGTTCTTCAATGTCAGCGTAGTCGAAGCCAATGGCGCCATGATCGCCAACTATGCCGATGCCGGCCAGGTCAACCGCTTCAGCATGGCCGGCCGCGACTATCTGGTGGATACGGTCAAGGCCAAAAAGGGCGTGATTTCCAGGCCGCTGAAAAGCAAGATGTCCAACCGCTCGGTGGTCTTGATGACCGAGCCGCTGCTCAATGCGCACGGTGAAGTGGACCTGGTGCTGGTGGCCAGCATCGACCTGAAGGAGCACAATTTCCTCGGCCAGTTTACCGACGTGCGCCTGGGCAAGAGCGGCTTCATGTACATCTTCACCACCGATGGCATCGTGGTTGAGCATCCCGACAAGGAGCTCATTCTCAACCACATGGATGTTGCCGGCGGCCAGGGCATTGCCAACGAACAGGCGCTCAAGGGGTTTGAAGGCAGCATGGATAGTGTGGACCAGGCTGGCGAGCCAGCCTTGACTTCGTACAAGCGCATGAGCAGCACCAACTGGATCATCGGCGCCCACTACCTGAGTTCGGACGCCTACGCGCCCATCGCCGAAATGCAGGAGCGCGCCATCTTGGCTGCCACCGTGCTGACGGTGCTGGCCGGCATTCTGGCCTGGTGGTTCGTCAACCGCCTGTTCCTTCCGTTGCAGCGTTTGCTCGCGCACATCCAGCGTATCCGCCAGGACAAGAGCCTGGCGCAATTGCCGGGCGAAGTGCGCCAGGACGAGCTGGGCGACCTGCATGGCGCCTTCAATGCCCTGATGCAGGAACGCAAGAACATCGAGGCCGAACTGGATGAGGCGCGCGTCAACCTGGAGGAAATGAACAAGACCCTGTCCCGCCTGGCGCTGGAAGACGCGCTCACCGGCCTGGCCAACCGCCGCCAGTTCGAGCGCGGCCTGCAGGAGGAATTCAACCGTGCGGCGCGTACCGGCCTGTCGCTGGCGGTGATCATGATCGATGTCGATTACTTCAAGCAGTACAACGACCTGTACGGCCACATGGCTGGCGACAAGGTGCTGCGCCGCCTGGGCAGCGCCATCCGCGATACCAATGTGCGTCCGGAAGACCTGCTGGCGCGCTACGGCGGCGAAGAGATCGCGGTGCTGCTGCCGGGCGCCAAGCTGGAGGGGGCGATGATGGTGGCCGAGCGCATCCGCAAGTCGGTCCAGGGCCTGGGGATCGAACACACCGCCAGCGCCACCGGCTACCTCACCATCAGCATCGGCGTCTCCGCCGTGGCTCCCCAGCGCCAGGTGGACAACCCGGAGGACGTGCTGCGCGAGGCTGACGAAGCGCTGTACCTGGCCAAGGCGGCAGGCCGCGATTGCATCCGCACCGTGGATGATCTGAAACAGTCCAGGGGAGCGGCCTGAGCCGGAGCCTCCAGGAGCCTGTAACGATTTCGGCAGGCCCGCCTACAAAAAAGCCGCGCATCATGCGCGGCTTTTTTGTAGGCGGGCTCAGAACCTGTGCAGGCTCATGGCTGTTGCGGCGAAGGCACCAGGTACTTGGACTTGGCGCAGTACATCTTGGCATTCGTGTTGTTGTAGACGATCTTGCTGCCTGCTTGCGACTGGCGTACTGGATAGGCGGAATTGTCTTCCTGCGTGAAGCGTATGCCCAGGGTCGAGCTGATGGCGTCCGTCAACCTGACCGGGGTGGCGTTGAAGAAGGCGCCGATGAAGTCGGCCTGGCTGTTGCTGTCGTTGACCAGCAGGTCGGTGACCTGCACACCCCACAGGTTGACATTGGTGGCCTTGAACCAGTAAGCGCCGCCTTCGGTCTTGTACGGCGGGCCGAAGGCTTCGTAGAGGTAGTCGTAGAAGTATTTACTGTTGAGCTGGTTCAGGCACAGCAAGGCATTGCCGACTTCGATGCCGAAGCTGGGTTGCGGCGCGGCTTGCGCGACAGGGGCCACGCCGGCCGAACAGGCCAGCGCCAGCGCCGGCAGGCTTGCGGCCAGGCGACGTACGATTTTCAAACAAGCTCCCGAGGATGATGCCGGATCGGCTGATTGTTACTTTGACCATTCCGTATGGCCGTGGGAGTCGATTGTAGGGGGCTTTGCCGATTTTTTCCAATCGGCATGCGTTGAGGATGCAATACGCGGCCCTGATGCGTAACGTCCCCGCCGCTTATTGGCGGGATGCGTTCACGGTGTCAGCGTCCGCTTCTGAGCATGCGTTCGCCGCGCGCGGAAGGACCGGTCGCCGCAGGGTGTTGTTGCGCCAGGCTGCCCAGGCCGTCGAGGAAAGAGGCGATACCGGTTCCCTTGACCAGCACGCAAGGTTTGCCCAGTTTCTTGCAGGTGCTTTTGACCAGGTGATAGGCGTTATGGCTGATGTTGCCGGACGCGCAGATCACGATGTCAGCCGTGGCCAGCATCGGCGTCAGGCGGTGCAGGTTGTCTTCGCGGCCGCCGTCGTGGTGGATGAAACGCCCGGCGCGTGTTTCGATCTCGGCACGGTAGTGGTTGCGCGCGCCGGTCAATCCACCCACGCATAGCACACAGCGGTCGTCCAGTGAAATGCGCGAGGCGGGCTGGGAGGGGAGGTCGGCTGGTGCAGGTACATTGCTTGCCTTGGTTCGGCGGTTCTCTTTTCGCATGGGGTGGCCCGGAATCGATGACCGTTCAAGACTAAACCCGCCATCGCCTTGGGCGAACGAATGAATTCGCATCTGCATATGCGGTTTGCGCCGCGGCTCACTGGGCGCCTGGTACGGCGTTACTGCAGTGGAGAGCCCTGTTCCTTTTGGTCGCGCCGCATGGCGCGCACGAAGTCGGCCAGGCGGCGGCCGTCGCGGTCGGGATAGTAGCCTTGTTCGCTGAGCTGTTGTACACGGTCCAGGCGGAACGAGCGGAAGTCGTTGCGGACTTCGCACCATGCGGCCAGTAGCCAGCTGCCGCCGAAGAAGGCCAGCGCCAGCGGCCAGACTATTCGCTGGCTGGCGCGTTGCTGGGCATCGGAATAATGCAGAAGCAGCTTGTGGCGGCTGCTGATGGCCTGGCGTATTTCTTCCAGGCGTTCGCCTTGCTGCGGGTCCATTTGCGTTTTGGGGGCGAACAGCGGCGTAGCCTCGACGAAGTCACGCTTGTCGCGCGGCAGCGCCAGCACCACCTTGGCCAGGGCGGCTGCCGCCGACGCCGACAATTGCGGGCCGCCCCAGGCTTGCACCATGCGCATGCCGATGACCAGCGCATCGATTTCATCGGCGTTGAACATCAGCGGCGGCAGGTCGTAGCCGGGTTTGATGCGATAGCCGACGCCGGCCTCGCCATCCACCGGTACGCCTGAAAGTGAGAGATCGCGAATGTCGCGGTAGACCGTGCGTTCCGAGACCGACAGCCATTCGGCCAGTTGGCGCGCGGTGGTGAGCCTGCGTCCGCGCAGGTATTGGGTGATCTGGAACAGTCGGTCGGCTCGGCGCATGAGGAGCGGGGAAAATGCGATGCGCGCCATTCTGGCACGCACCGGCCGGCTTCGCTACTAGCATCGATGCTGCTTTGCAATGCGACCAGATGGAGGGGAGGGAGTGCGATGAGGCAGTCCATATCGATACTCCGCTCACCTTGCATCGGTTACGTTCAGTTCATTGCGTGCAGTGCGACCCGATTGCCTTCCGTGTCGATGAACTGGCAGATATAGCCCAGCTCCTTGGGCAGTTGGGTTTTCTCCATGGCGATCTTGCCGCCGGCCGTTTCGATGCGGTCGATGACGGCCTGGATCGACGGGCCGGCATCCAGATACACCAGCGTGCCCTGGGGCGAAGGCTCGATCCAGTCGCCGCCGGTCAGGCAGCCGATGGACTGGCCGTCATCGCGGGTGAAGATTGCCATTGGCGATTCTTCTTCCAGGCTTTCCAGGCGCAGCTTGGTGGCGAACACGGTTTCGTAGAAACGGGCGGCGCGGGTCAGGTCCTTGGTGGCGATCTCGAACCAGTTGACGTTGGTTTGCATGATGTCTTCCTTTCGTTGTGTGTATGTCGTTCAGGATGCCGACGATGATGTGCGGCATGCGACGCATCATGCAGGCAGGCTCCTGACAGCGTGGTGTCAGGAGCCTGCACAAGAAAGGAAAAACAGGAGGATAAAGTTTAGCGGCCGGCGCCGGTCACGGCTGGAGCAGTGTCGGGCCGGGTTTGCTCCTGGCGCTCATGCTGTTCGGCATAGCGGCGCGCCAGCACGGCGCACAGCATCAGCTGCATCTGGTGGAACAGCATGATGGGCAAGAGCACGATGGCCGCGCCGCTGCCGGCAAACAGCACCGAGGCGATCGGGATGCCTGAGGCCAGCGACTTCTTGGAGCCGCAGAACACCAGCACGATCTCATCGCCGCGCGGCATCTTCAACGCCCGCGCGCCATAGGTGGTGATCAGCAGCACCGCGCCCAGCAGCACCGCGTTGACCAGCAGCAGCAACGCCAGCTGGCCGGGCGGGAACAGGTGCCAGATGCCTTGCGCCACGGCAGCGCTGAAGGCGGCGTACACCGACAGCAGGATACCGCCGCGGTCGACCACGTTGACGATCACCTTGTGGCGATTGATCCAGTCGCCGATCCACGGCCGCAGCAGGTTGCCCAGCACGAACGGCAGCAGCAATTGCAGCAGGATGGAGAGCACCTGCGACAAGCCGCTGCCTTCATGGTGGCGATGCAGCAGCAGGGTCACCAGCAGCGGCGTGACCAGGATGCCCAGCAGGTTGGAAGCGGTGGCGCCGCAGATCGCCGCCGGCACGTTGCCGCGTGCGATCGAGGTGAAGCCGATCGACGATTGCACCGTGGACGACAGCGTGCAGACGAACAGCACCCCCATCCACAACTGCGGCGTCAGCAAATCGGGCGCGGCCGCCTTGAGCGCCAGTCCCAGCAAGGGGAACAGGATGAAGGTGGAGGCCAGCGTCAGCAGGTGCAGCTTGGGCTGCTTCAGGCCGGAGATCGCCGCCTCGCGCGACAGCTTGGCGCCGTGCAGGAAGAACAGCAGCGAGATCGCCACGTTGCTGGCCACATGCATGAAGCCTTCGAAGCGGCCGGTGGCCGGCAGCAGCGTGGCCAGCAGCACGGTGCCGATGAGCAGTTGGGTGAAGCGGTCGGGAAGGAAGCGTTTCATGGCAATGGACGAAGTTCGATGATTTTCCTCCATGATAGGAAATCGGACGGCTATCGGGAACCCCTTTGATCGCGTTGACTATCATCGGAAAAATCGATGACAATGGCATGTCTTCCCATGTTTCCGATGGCGCAATGTCATGCTCAATCCCGTCTGGCTGCATACCTTCACCACCGCTGCCGCTTCCAGCAGCTTCACCGAGGCCGGGCGCCAGCTTGGGCTGACGCAATCGAGCGTGAGCGACCATATCCGGCGGCTGGAAGAAAGCGTGGGGCGGCGCCTGTTCGTACGCGACACCCACTCGCTGGCCCTGACCGCCGATGGCGAGAGCCTGTTGGTGCATGCGCGCCTGATCCTGGAAGCGCATGCCCGCGCCGAGGCCCAGTTCAGCGGCGAGCGCTTGCGCGGCCGGGTGCGCTTCGGCACCTCCGATGACCTTGCCATGGGGCCGCTGCCGGACATGCTGGCGGCTTTCCGCAGCCAGCACCCGGAAGTGGAGCTGGAGATCACCATCGGCCTGACCAGCGACCTGTATGCCTTGCTCGACCAGGGCAAGCTGGATTTGCTGGTGGGCAAGCGGCGCAGCGGGGAGTCGCGCGGGCACAGCATGTTTTCCACGCCGATGCAGTGGCTCACCCGGCCGGAGACGCATGTCGACCTGTCGCAGCCGTTGCCGCTGATCCTGTTGCCCGAACCCAGCATCACACGTGCCGCCACGCTGCAGGCACTGGGCAAGTCGGGCCACCATTGGCGCATCGTCTGCACCAGCGGCAGCCACGCTGGTTGCATGGCGGCAGCGCGCGGCGGCCTGGGGTTGTCGGCCTTGCCGCAGCATCTGGCCTCGCGCGACCTCACGGTGCCGCTCAACAATGCCAGCTTGCCGGTTCTGCCCGATGTTGAATATGTGGCGCTGACGGCGCGCCGGTTGTCGCGGCCGGCGGACACGCTTTACCAGATCCTGATGTCCAGCCGCCTGAGTCGCGGTTAGTCTGCGTCGACGATCAGCTCGGGCCGGTCCAAGGCGCGGATGCGTCGGTCGACGAAGTAGCCGCCGGCTTCGGTATAACGCAGGTAATGGCGGCCGCATAGCGTACAGCGCGCCACGTTGCAGCGGTTATAGGGAAAGTAGCGTGGCGCCACCGGTGCCGCCGGCCAGTCGTAGCGTGTGCCGTCGGGGTGGTATTCAGTGAAGGTGGGTTCGTCGTAGGGATCGGCGACCAGCGTGCCGATGTCGGCCAGTTGCTGTTCCGGCAGCGCCAGCGGCAGGCTGATCCAGCCGGCGGCATCGGCGCCGCGGCAATTGCAAGCCTGGGCCACGGTGGCGGAGGCCTGCGCCAATGTGCGCAACTCTTCCGTGCCGAGCTTGGAGAGGTCTTCCATCAAAACGGATCGTTACTTCTTCGGGTTGTAGCGGATATCGCCCTCGAACAGCTGCGCGGTGCCGCCGCTGAGGTCGGACTGCACAGGCCATACCTGGTGCCCGATGCGCAATTCCGTGCCTTCATAAACTGCCTTGGCGACGACGATGCGGGCATCTTCCGCGGACACCATGCCTTCCTTCATTTGCGCCACGTCTTCCAGCAGCGTCTTCACTTCGTAGGCCAGCGCTTTGCGCTTGTCGCTGGTCTCGAACAGGATTTCCGGCGTGGCCTTTTCGGGGTTGAGCTTGTAGTAGCCCTGTTGCTTGATGGTGCGGTCCAGTTCGGCCACCTTGCGCGCGTATTCCTGTTCCTTGATGGCGATCTTCTCTTCGAGATAGGGGTCGAGGCCGACCTGCACGCGGGTGAAGTTGCCGGTGGGGGCGCCGATGACGTTGGCGCGGATCGTGTTGGTGGCTTCGACGCGGCCGCCGATGATCTGGCCGGTGCGCGGGTTGCCCTTGCCCACCGTGATCTCGTCGCCGGCCAGCAGTTCGCATTGGCGCGCGTTGCCCAGCACCAGGATGCTCTCGCCGGCTTCGATGTGGGCGCTTTCGGCGAACATCACCTGCACCGATCCCTTGGCGCTGATGCGCGAGGCGATGGAGGTGGTGCCTGCCGTGGCAGTCACGCCTTCGCTATGGCCGATCACGCCGCCCTTGACGGTGACATTGCCGCCGGCCACGATCTCGGCCGCTTCCACGGTTCCGCTCACGACCACGTCGCCGCCCACGTGGAGTTTCATGCCGGTCATGACGTCGCCGGAGACGCGCACCGTGCCTTCGAAAGTCAGGTTGCCGGTGGACAGGTCGACGTTCTCGATGTCGATCACCGGATTGACCTTCACGCCGTTCTTGATCACCGTCGGCTGGCCCGGCACGATCGCCACCAGCAGGTCGGGATCGTCCGCGCTCGGTTCGGCGCCGACCGATTCCTTGGCGAACGGGACATCGGCGATCGGGCGCGCCGGCACTTTGCCGCCGCGGATGTCGATGCCGTCCTGGCCGGGGACCGGGGGGATGCGGCGCATCAGCGGGTCACCCGCGGACACCAGCAGCAGGTAACCCATATCGGCATAGGAGACGACGGCGTCTTCCTCGATTTCGGCCAGCTCTTCCTGTTTCTCTTCCAGCAGGCTTTCGAAGCGCGCCGGTTCGGCCGGCGTCGCCATCAGGCCTTGCGCGATCACCAGCTTGTTGCAGTGGCCGGTGGAAAGGGCGCCGCGCAATTGTTCGTGCAGGATGCCGTAGGTGATGCCCGCGGCGCGGATCGCGTTGACCACTTCCACGCTCTTGGCGCGGCCGCCGAACGGGGCTACCAGCGTGAGCGAAGCAGTCATCAGGTCGTCGGCCACTTCCAGTGCAAATTCGCCGTCGCGGCGCTGCGCGATAACCTGGCTCACCGCTTCCTTGGCGTCTTCCGCCTTGCGCACGAAGCCGTTGAGCACCGAATCCTGGAAGAACAGTTTGGTCAGCCCATTGTCTGCCATGGCCTGTTTCAGGAAGGCCAGGGTCAGCGGCGGGAAACCCGCCGTCGGCGTGAATGTTGCGCTCAGTTCGCCGCTGTCCCTGTCGAATGAGAACGACAGTGGTTGCGGAGTTGCTTGTGCCATGCTGTTCCTCGGATGAGTTGTTGCTTTTGGTCTGCCGGTGCATGTTCGTGCGTTGCCGTGGCCGCAGCGCAATGGATTGCAACTGTCTACCTGGGACGAACCTTGCTGAAGTTGATCTTGTGTAAGCAAGATCGCGCGCTCCGGCGGAGCAATCGGCTACGGGCATTCCCTTGGGCCCGGCGGCTGACATTGTATTGTGGCAAGATGATCCTGCAATTTGATCGATAGCACAAGTTTTGCTGGTATTTGCGGATATTTAAAGGCCGTCCCAAGGTATATAGTTGGCAATATGTTAAGCGCAGAAAAAGAAAACGCACCCGACGCCGAGGCCCGCTATCGCGCCGGCCGGGTCAGCACGATGGTCAGCATCGCAGTCAACGTCGGCCTGACTGCATTGCAGATCACGGCGGGGATCCTGTCCGGTTCGCAAGCCCTGGTCGCCGACGGTGTGCATTCGTTGTCCGACCTGGTCTCCGACTTCGTGGTGCTGTTCGCCGCGCACCACAGCCGCAAGGAGGCCGATGCCGACCACCAGTACGGCCACCAGCGTTACGAGAATGCCGCCTCGCTGGCGCTGGGCAGCCTGTTGCTGGCGGTGGGTATCGGCATGCTGGTCTCGGCCGCGCACAAGATCCAGGATTACGGCCATACGCCGCCGGTGCACAGCGCTGCGCTGTGGGTGGCGCTGGCGGCGCTGCTGGCCAAGGAATTGCTGTTCCGCTACATGCTCAGGGTGGCCGAGCGGGTGCGCTCGAGCATGCTGGTGGCCAATGCCTGGCATGCACGCTCCGATGCCGCTTCCTCGCTGGTGGTGGCGCTTGGCATTGGCGGCAGCCTGCTCGGCTTCACGCTGCTCGATCCGGTGGCGGCTGCGGTGGTGGGTTTGATGGTGGCGCGCATGGGCTGGCGTTTTTTCTGGGCGGCGCTGAACGATCTGATGGACCGCGCCGTCTCCGAGGAGCAATCGCAGGCGATTCGCCGCACCCTGGAAGGAACGCCTGGCGTGCAAGGTTTGCACGATCTGCGCACACGCAAGATGGGCGACCTGATTCAGGTCGATGTCCATCTGGAAATCGACGGCGCACTGACTGTGGCGCAAGGCCACGCCATCGCCGCGCTGGCGCGCCAGCGCGTGCTGGACGCGCACAATGTGCTGGACGTGATGACCCACGTCGATCCGGTCGTGGTTGAAGTGAATCCTGTGAGGGCTGCATAAGACACTGCGTATCGGAACGCGGCGTTCCTACAAGTGATAATTCTTAAAGCTTTGCTCGTGTCGGCCGTTAATGTTGTTGTCCATATCAGCAACACAATGCATAAGGCACGCACGACATGACCACACTCGCACCGCTGTCCGCCATCACCGGCTATCAGGCCGGCAACGTCGTGCGCGGCAGCGCAGTGTCAGGTGGTGCGTCGTCTGCTTTGACCGCTTCCCCATCTTCTACTGTCGTGCTGTCGGGCCAGGCCAATACTGCCGGTGTGCAAATCTATTCGGCCACAGGCACGATGGCGACTGCATCCGATAACACCGCTTCATCGGGGCCGTTCGTCTGGGAGAACAGGCAGTCCGGCGCCATCAGTGCGCTCATGGCAGGCGATGCCGTTGCCGGTGACCTCTCAGGGCGCCTGCACGGCCTCGGCAAGGCACTGGTCGCTCACATCAAGGACGGTGGCGGCGACTTTTCGCAGTCGGTGTTGCAATCCAAACAGGCGGTGCAAGCGGACGAGGGCGTGCAAGCCATCTTGCGCCAGCAATTGCACGATTTCGCCGGCAACAGCATCGGACTGTCGGTTGTCACGGCCGGCGGCGCCAAGGTGAATTTCTCGCTGTCTGCCGACAGTAACGGCATCGCCGTGAAGATCAACGTCGCCGACGGGCAACTGAACGACGCCGAGCGTAATGCCATGGGTGAACTGGGCGATGCCTTTGAAGCTGCCGTGAGTGGCCTGGCCGAGCAGCCGCCGCGCCTGGCGCTGGGCGGCTTGCTGAAGTTCGATACCTCGGCGCTGGCGTCTGTCGATTTGCATGCGAAACTTGGCAACGGCGACCAGGCCATCGACTTTCATGCCGACGCCAGGCAGCGCACGCTGTCTACCAGCGGCGCGGCAGGCGCCATCAAGGTGGCAGTGGATCTGACCGGCACCGCTATCATCGGCAGCGCCCAGCAACAGCAGCGCGCCATCGCCAGTTATCTTGACCAGTTCGACGCGGCTGCGCTTCGCGGCCATGGCGACAAGAGCTTGAATGGCTTGTTCAAGGACGCCTTCGCCCAGCTCAACAGCAATTATCCGGGGCAGGAATATAAAGCAGGCCAGCCGCAGCCCGTGGTCAGCACGGACGATACCGACCGCAAGATGCTGACCGGCCTGGCCGATTTTAAGGCGTCGGTTTCAGGTGCGGTGAGCGTTCCTAACCCGCTCAATCATCACGAGGTCGACAGCTTCGATTATCGGGTCTCGCAGCAGACTACCTTGAGCGGCAATGGGCAAGCTGACCGAAGCATCGTGCAACGCCAGCAGTCCAGCCTGCATGCCGCCTACCATGAGCCGCTGCAGGCGGGCGCGCCCTTGCGGCTCACCACCGACAAGCAGTCGCAGAACTACATCTATCGCCAGATCGACGACGAGGCATCGAGCACCATGGAGATCGCCTACGACAAGGGGTTCCTGGCCAAGGCGCTGCTGCGCCAGTCGGCCAGCCAGCAGACGCATGCCGTGAAGTATGTGCTGGGCCAGAAAGTGTCGGACACTACTACGCCACTGAAGTCGGCCATCGTGCAGGATTTCGCCGCGCAATTGCAGGGCGGCGCTACCACCAAGGAGCGCCAGACGGCTGATGGCCAATACCGCTGGCAGCAGATGCTGTCGATGATCGGTTCGCTGGCGTTGCTGAAGCAGGACCCGACTGAACTGAAGCAGCAGGCCGTGTTGCCCTTGGCGGCCTGAGGACTGATGTCCCCAGGCAATGTATGCGGGAAGTGCTTGGGGGCAC
>NZ_LFLT01000043.1 GCF_001189955.1 Herbaspirillum chlorophenolicum
AAAGCTCTCCGTAGGAATGCAGACCGGAGAGGAACATGTTCACGCCAAGGAACGCGAAGGTCGTCACCAGCAAACCGACCAGCGCCCACCATGCCGCCACCCGGCCACGCAGGCCTTTCATCAGGCGCATGTGCAGCCAGGCCGCATAGTTGAGCCAGACGATCAGCGCCCAGGTTTCCTTCGGATCCCATGACCAGTAACCGCCCCAGGCTTCGGCCGCCCACAGGGCGCCGAGGATGGTGGCGATGGTGAAGAAGGCGAAGCCGACCGCGATCGCCTTGTACATCACGTCATCCAGCACCTCCAGCGAAGGCAGGCGGTCTTCCAGGATGCCCTTGGACTTGAGCAGGTAGGCCACCGCGACCATGGCCGCCAGTGCGAACGTGCCGTAGCCGATGAAGTTGGCCGGCACGTGGATCTTCATCCACCAGCTCTGCAGCGCCGGCACCAGCGGCTGGATTTCGGCGGCATCGCGCGACACGGTGTACCACATCAGGAAACCGACCGCCGCCGAGATCACCGTCAGCACGAAAGCGCCCAGCTGGCGGGTGGCATAGCGCTCTTCGTAATACAGGTAAAACAGCGCCGTGATCATGCAGAACAGGATGAACACTTCATACAGGTTGGAGATGGGGATGTGGCCGACGTCGGGACCGATCAGGTAGGACTCGTACCAGCGCACCATCATGCCGGTAAATCCCAGCACCACTGCCGCCCAGCACAGCTTGGAACCGAGTGCCGTGCCGGTGCCGGCGCGGGTGGCCAATCCGCCCCAGTAGAACAGCGTGGAGAGGAAGAACAGCGCGCTCATCCACAGGATGGCCGACTGGCTGGAGAGCATGTACTTGAGGAAGAATTTCTTCTCCGCCATGTCCAGCGAACCGCCGTACATGCTGATGGCGCCCAGCGACAGCACCGCCAGCAGGGGAATCAGCCAGCGCACCTGTTTCCAGTGCCAGCCCAGCCAGGCGAAAGTCGGCGCGGCAAGGATCAGCACCGCCTTCTCGTAGTAATCCATGTAGCCGCCGAAACGCGCGAGCGCATACAGCGAGCCGGCCATCAGCGCGGCGGCGTAAATCCAGTCCACCGCGCTCAAGCGGCGAAAGAAGCCCTGTTCCTGGGGGTAGCCTCGGGTTGCTTCTGTCAGTTCCATTCCGTTCTCCACTGCATTCCTGCGACCATGCTAGCGGCGCTGCCGCCCAGCGTTTATATGCGCAGGATGATAACCGCCATATTCCGGCGGCACGGTCTCCGTCATGTCATGAGCTGGCTTATTGTGTACGGCAGCGCCAGCTTTGTGCAACGTCAGGATGCAGAATCGGCGGCAGGCGCAAGCCCCGCTTTCATCTGCTCGAATTCCTTTTCAAAGTCCAGCGTCTTGCGCTGGGTGCTCATGGCCAGCAGCGCATGGCTGCCCTGGCCGCCCTCCTGCGGCTTGATCCAGATCCACAGGCGGCGTTCACGGATATACAGCATCGAGAACACGCCCAGCACCAGGAACAGGCAGCCCAGATAGACCACCTTCTTGCCCGGCGAGCGCGTCACTTGCAGCACCGACGCCTTGATTTCCTGGAAGCTGGACAGCTGCAGGAACACCGGCGCCGGATAGAAAGCCGAGTCGGCCAGCGCGTTGATCGCCAGTTGCAGGTAGCGGCCATGCGCCTCGTCGCTGGCGGCCGGCTCCAGGCCATCCTTGGCCCTTGCGGCTTGCCACAGTTCCCACATGCTGCCATTGAGGATCTTCATGAAGATATCGGCCGCCTTTTCCTGTTCGGCGACCGGCAGCTTCTCCAGGAAATGCGTGACGGCGATGAAGCCCGACGTCTTGCCATCGCCGGCAAAGATATCCAGGCCGCGTTGCGCCGATTGCTGCAGTTGCTCGCGCAGTGCGGCCGGGGTGTCGCGGCTGTCGGAAATGGCCTGGCGGGCATAGCGGCGCGCCGCTTCTTCACGCAATGCCGGGTTGGCCAGCGCAGCGCGCAAGCGCATCCATTCGACCACGCTGTCGTTGTCGTCGGCCGGGATGCGCAGGTAGCGGAACGGCTGGTCGGGTTGCTCGCGCATGCCGGCCAGGAACACGTAGGCGCCGTCGATCTGCATCGATTGCATGTAGTTGAAGTACTCGCGCGCCTGGCCGGTCTTGTCACGCAGCTTGTACTGGATGCTGGGGCCGACGTTCTTGAAATCTTTGTTGTTGGCATTTTTGGCGCCCGAACCGAGATGCTTGTCGAGGTTGCCCATGAAGCCCTGGTTCACCGTCTTGCCAATGTTGACCGCGCGCGCATCGCCGCCGCTGGCGCCGCCCGCGCCGTTGCCGGCGCTGTTCATGTTTTCCACGTTGAAGGGGCGGAACCCGCTCCATTCCACCGTGTAGTCGCCGGCCGCCTGGGCCAGCGGCGTGCTGCCGTTGACTTCACCGGCGAAGTCGAAGCGGCTGTTCTCACCGCCACGCATCGGGTAGCCGACCAGCTTGAGCTTGGTGCCGCCATCCTCGAAGCTGGATTGGTAAATCGCCACGTTCTTGTAGATCAGCGGTTCGTTGACCTTGATGGTGGCGGCGATCTCGTGGCCGGTCTCATGGTCGCGCACCACCACTTCGCTGGCGAACAGCTTGGGCATGCCGGTGGAATAGAAATCGATGATGAAACGCTTGAGCTGGATCGTGAAAGGCAGGTCCTGGATCATCACGCCGTCCTGCTGGGGGATGATCGCCGTACTGCTGCTGGCGCCCTCGGGAATGAGCGTGTTGCCGCGGAAGGTCGGATTGCCGATGCCCAAGCGGTAGCGCTCCGGGATCTGCGAGATGATGCCGTTGCCGGCAAAGGCCTGTTTGCCGTAGAACCACTGCTGGAAGCGGATCGGCAAGTCGGAATCGAGCAGGCCGCCCAGGCAGATGATGACGATGGCCGCGTGCGCAAAGATATAGCCCCATTTGTTGGCCGCGCCCTGCTTGGCGGCCAGAAGCGTACTGCCATCCTTGTCGACCAGTTTGACCTTGTAGCCGCGCGCGCCTACTTGCCGAGCCAGGCGCGCGGCAGCTTGCGCCGGTTGCTCGGCGCTGCTCCATTCGGCTTTGTGGTGGAAATTGCGCAGCGACTGCTCGCGCACGTTGTCGCGCCAGCTCTTGACGTCGCGCAGCATCTTGGGCGCATTGCGCGCGATGCATAAGGAGGTCGATAGCACCAGGAAGCCCATGAACAGCAGGAACCACCAGGCGGAATACACGGCATACAGGCCCAGCTTGTTGAAGACCTCGAACCAGAACGGCCCGAACTGGTTGACGTAGTTCGGCATCGGCTCGTTCTGCTTCATCACGGTGCCGATCACCGAGGCGATCGCAATCAGCGTCAGCAAGCTGATCGCAAAGCGCATCGATGACACCAGTTCGACCGCGTCGCTTACCCAGCGCTGCTTGGTCCTGATTAAAATCCCTTCGGTACTGCTGCCCGTCGTCATATTCCTGCCTTACCGGATCCGGTTTGCCGGCCCCGCATCCATTTCGATTGCCTTGCCGGACGGCAAAGCATAGCCAACCCCGGATTCTACCGCTCCCGGCGAAAGTCCGTGATACGTACCGACACAGCCCCGGTATGCTCGAACGCATATCTGGCGCAGCCGTCGCCCCGGGAAACGCGAACCCGCCGAACCGGCAGGCAGCATCCGCAAGCCGCTTCCGGATGCTCCCGGCTTTGCGGCGCCTGCGGCATTGCCACATGGTGATGCGAGCCTGAGGGGCATGCCAGGACCTGCGTCAAATCCGATCAAACCCGCGAGCAAAAAAAGAGGCGGCACGCGGGCCGCCTCTTTTGTACCGGATCAGTACAGTTCCTTATTTCAGGCCGGCGATGTAATCCGCCACGGCCTTGATTTCCTTGTCCGACAAACGTTCGGCGATGGCCGTCATCTGCGGGCTGTTGTTGCGGCTGCCGCCGCGGAAATTGGTCAGTTCCGCCACCGTGTAATCCTGGTGCTGGCCTGCCAGAC
This sequence comes from Herbaspirillum chlorophenolicum, assembly GCF_001189955.1. Lineage (GTDB taxonomy): Bacteria > Pseudomonadota > Gammaproteobacteria > Burkholderiales > Burkholderiaceae_D > Herbaspirillum > Herbaspirillum chlorophenolicum. The sequence continues at coordinate 3,985 of NZ_LFLT01000043.1, forward strand.
GCGGATACTGGGCCGGAATGCCGGCGCCGTTCGGGCTGTGGCAACCGGCACAGGCAGGCACGTTCTTGGACGCGATGCCGCCACGCCAGATGTGCTTGCCAAGGTCGATCGTGTCCTTGTTCTTGGCCGCGCCCGGCTTGGGCGACTGTGTCGACAGGTAGGCCGCGAGATTCTGGATGTCTTCGTCAGACAGGGCCTTGGCCAGCGGCGACATTATCGGATTGTTTCGCTCTGGCGTGCGAAAGTTCATTAACTGCTTGGCAATGTAGGCGTCATGCTGGCCAGCCAATTTGGGATTTTGCGTGATCGTCGAATTGCCGGCGGCGCCGTGGCAGGAGACGCAAGCCACTATATTGCGGGCGTTGTCGCCGTTGGTATAAAGCGCTTCACCTTTGGCCGGATCGGCCTTGACAACTACTTTCTTTTCTTCAGCTGCATATGCCAGGGAAGAAACTGCCAGCAATGCAACAAACACGGTCTGCAACAATGGGGAAAAGGAAAAGGCACGGTTCATTCGTCACCCTAATTTACTTATTGTGGTTGTCAAATTCAGAGATTCTGCCCGTCTGGCGGCTGGCTGCCCCCCTACCAAATGCCGGTCTTTTGACCTGTCTCCAATGGCCGCCATTTTTTTGTTTGCTTGGCGTCAACACGGCAATAGGTAGCGCCCCATTGTACAATAGCTTCTCTGCATTTTTGCCCCTCTTTCGGATTTCTGCCCCACCTATGTCGCAACTTTGGCAAGCCCGCTTCTTCACCACCGTCAATCATTTGCGGGATCTGCCCAAGACCGATGTGCCGGAAGTCGCCTTCGCCGGCCGCTCCAACGCAGGCAAATCCACGGCCATCAATGTGCTGTGCAACCAGAAACGCCTGGCCTTCGCGTCCAAGACGCCTGGCCGTACCCAGCACATCAATTACTTTTCCATCGGCGGCGCCCACGTCGGCCAGCATCGCCATGACGAAGTGCGCTCGGACGAGATCCGCGCGATGCTGGTCGACCTGCCCGGCTACGGCTACGCCGAAGTTTCCGGCTCGGCCAAGCACCACTGGCAAGCGCTGCTGGGCGACTATGTGCGCCAGCGCCAGCAACTGGCCGCGCTGGTGATGATCGTCGACTCGCGCCGCCCCTTCACCGACCTCGATATCCAGATGATCGAGTGGTTCGCGCCGACCGGCAAACCCATCCATTGCATCCTCAGCAAAGCCGACAAGCTCAACCGCAACGACGCTACCAACGCCTTGCGTCAGGCCCAGACCTACCTGGCCAGCTATGTCGATGCAAACGGCGAACCCTTCCCTTTCACGGCCCAGTTGTTCTCGGCGCTCAAGCGCACCGGCCTGGATGAAGCCAATGACCGCATCCTGCAACTGGCAGGGCTGACCGCCGATCCCGTCGAGGAAAGCGAAGAAATACCGCCGGCCACGGAATAAGCCTCAGGAACGGGACGAAACAACCGGAAGAAAGAGACGGAAGAGACGGAAGAGACGAAAAACAGGCAGGCCATAAAAAAGGCCTTGGAGAAAGGGGAACAATCTCCAAGGCCGAACGCCGTTCGCTTGCGCGATCAGCCCCGCTCAGGGAGGGAAGGGGAAGCGGGAGGCAACGGATTGCCTGAACATAAGATTGGGTGTCCCAGGGGAAGTTTCCAAACTCTCTTCGGGAGCCGCAATTTTCAGAACATAGCGACATTTACATAGAAATTATTCTACGTTGATGTCAGTTAACGACACATTGAACTGAAAGAAAGTCATGCCAGTTTCCACCTCTCCTCTGCAAACCGCCGCCGCCTACCCCGCCCTGCGCATGCGCCGCATGCGCCGCGACGCCTTCTCGCGCGCCCTGATGGCCGAGAACGTCATCACCGCCGCCGACCTGATCTACCCGGTCTTCGTCCAGGAAGGCCAGAACCTGCGCACGCCGGTCGCTTCGCTGCCGGGCGTGGAACGCCTGTCGCTGGATACGCTGCTGCCGGTGGCGGAAGAATGCGTGAAGCTGGGCGTGCCGGTACTGGCGCTGTTCCCGGCGATCGATCCCGCGCTGAAGACCCCGGACGGCATCGAAGCCACCAACCCGGACGGCCTGATCCCGCGCGTGGTGCGTGCACTGAAGGACCGCTTCCCCGAACTGGGCGTGCTGTGCGACGTCGCGCTGGACCCCTACACCAGCCACGGCCAGGACGGCGTGCTGGACGAAACCGGCTACATCCTCAATGAAGAAACCATCGCCTTGCTGGTCAGGCAAGCGCAAACCCAGGCCGATGCCGGCGTTGACGTAGTTGCCCCGTCCGACATGATGGACGGCCGCATCGGCGCCATCCGCGCCATGCTGGAATCCAAGGGCCATATCTATACCCGCATCATGGCCTACTCGGCCAAGTACGCCTCGGCCTTCTACGGCCCCTTCCGCGATGCGGTCGGCTCGGCCGCCAACCTGGGCAAGGGCAGCAAGGCCACCTACCAGATGGACCCGGCCAACAGCGACGAAGCGCTGCGCGAAGTGGCGCTGGACTTGCAAGAAGGCGCCGACATGGTGATGGTCAAGCCCGGCATGCCTTACCTGGACATCGTGCGCCGCGTGAAGGACGAGTTCAAGGTGCCGACCTTCGCCTACCAGGTCAGCGGTGAATACGCCATGATCAAGGCCGCCGCGCAAAACGGCTGGCTCGACCACGACAAGACCATGATGGAAGCCATGATGGCCTTCAAGCGCGCCGGCGCCGACGGCGTGCTGACCTACTTTGCGCTGGACATCGCGCGCAAGCTCAAGCAGGCCTGATCCGACCCGGCCAGCCATGGTCGCCAGCGCCGACACCGAGATCTTCACCAAGCACCGGCCGCGCCTGTTCGGCGTGGCCTATCGCATGCTGGGCTCGCGCAGCGACGCCGACGACGTATTGCAGGACGCCTGGCTGCGCTGGCACGGGCAAGACACGGCGGTACTGGCATCGGCCGAAGCCTGGCTGGTCACGGTGGTCACGCGGCTGTGCATCGACCGCCTGCGCCAGGTCCAGCAAGAACGCCTTTCCTACGTCGGCCACTGGCTGCCGGAACCGCTGGTCGACCTGGCTGACGCCGCGCCCGAGATCGACCTGTTCGGCAGCGCCATGCTGGCGCCCTCGCCCGAGGCGCTGCTGGAGCAGCACAGCGACGTTTCCTTTGCCTACCTGTTGCTGCTCGAACGCCTGAAATCCGAAGAGCGCGCCGCCTTCCTGCTGCGCGAAGTATTCGACAACGACTATCCCGATATCGCCGCCATCCTGCAAAAAAGCGAAGCCGGTTGCCGCCAGTTGGTGCACCGTGCGCGCGAACGGCTGGCCCGGCACGAAGAAACCGGCAAGCGCAGCGCCACTCCGCGCAAGCCATTGCGCGCCGCATCCAGCCCTGTCTCCCGCGAAGCGCATGACACCCTGCTGCAGAAATTCATGCAGGCAGTGCAAAGCGGCGAGCGTGAAGCCATGCTGGGCCTGCTGGCCGAAGATGCACGGCTGATCGGCGACGGCGGCGGCAAGGTGGCATCCTTCCCCCACCCATTGTTCAGCGGGGCCCGCATTTCCTGGCTCTACTACGCCAATATCCGCCGCTTCGGCGAACGCATCGCCTATCGTGCGGCCTGGATCAACGGCAGCCCGGGCTTGCTGCGTTATGTGGATGGCAAACTGGAATCGGCCCAAGTACTGGAGACTGACAACGGCCTCATCAGCGAAATCTACGTGGTGCGCAACCCGGACAAGCTGGCGGCAATCGTGCGCCAGACCCTTGCCGCCTGAAAAAATCTTTTTCCGCTTTTTTCAGAAAACCTGTCACAAGCCGACATGGCGCTCCGTCTTATGGATGAACGCCGGCGATTTGCGCCGGTGTCGATTCCACACCCATAGGAGAATTGCCATGTCCGACTTCAAGCAACGACTGCAACACACCAAGCTCGCCGCCCCTGCCTTCAACGCACTGATCAAGGCCAGCGAGGCCGTGCACACGAGCGGCGTCGATCCCAAGCTGGTGGAACTGATCTTCCTGCGCGTATCGCAGATCAACGGCTGCGCCTTCTGCGCCGACATGCATTCGCACGACCTGCTCAAGGCCGGTGAAGACCAGCAGCGCCTCAATACCCTGGCGGCGTGGCGCGAAATCCCTTTCTTCACCGAACAGGAACGCGCCGCGCTGAACTGGGCAGAGCGCTTCACCGACCTGAAGAACCCTGACGGCGAAAAAGAAGATGCCGCTTTCGCGCTGATGAAGCAGCACTTCAGTGAAGCCGAAATCGCCAACATCACCTTCGCGGTCGCCATCATCAATGCCTGGAACCGCCTGGGTGTTTCCATGCGCCCGCAGGTGCCGCGGCGCAGCTGAGTGCGAATCCGGCGTCGTTGAACGGACGAAAAAAAACGCATCCCGGTCACCCGGGATGCGTCGAACATGGTCCGATCCACATCAGACTTTCTGCTCAAAACCTGCCCGGCGGTTCCTCGGAGCCGCCGGTTAAACCTATACCTGCCTTACTTCCACAGCGCGCACTTGGACTCGGCCTTGGTCATGTAGGCCTGCTCGCCGGGGATGGTCTGCACCAGCTTGTAGTAATCCCACGGACGCTTGGATTCCGACGGCTTTTTCACTTCCATCAGGTACATGTCGTGCACCATGCGGCCGTCCGGGCGGACCACGCCGTTGGAGGTGAAGAAGTCGTTGATCTTGTTCTTGCGCAGGTAATCCATCACCTTGTCGGCGTCCGTGCTGCCTACGGCCTTGACCGCTTTCAGGTACTGGCCCACGGCCGATGCATCGCCGGCCTGGAACATCGTGGGCATCTTCTTCATCTTGCCGAAGTAGCGATTGCCCCATGCCCGCGACTGGTCGTTCATGTCCCAGTACCAGCCGTCCGTCAGGTACATGCCCTGCGTGACTTGCAGGCCCAGCGCGTGCGTATCGGTGATGAAGATCAAGAGGCCCGCCAGCTTCATCGTCTTGTTCACGCCGAATTCATTGGCCGCCTTGATGGCGTTGATGATGTCTCCACCCGCCACCGCCAGGCCCAGGATCTGCGCCTTGGAGGATTGCGCCTGCAGCAGGAAGGAAGAGAAGTCGGACGTCGCCAGCGGCGCGCGAACCTGCCCCACGACAGTGCCGCCGCCAGCCTTCACTACATCGCTGGTGTCTTTTTCAAGCGAGGTGCCGAACGCATAATCGGCCGTCACGAAGTACCACGACTTGCCGCCCTGCTTGGTGATGGCCGCGCCCGTGCCGCGCGCCAGCGCAGTGGTGTCGTAGGCGTACTGGATGGTGTAGGCGTTGCATTCCTCGTTGGTCTGGCGCGTAGTGCCGGCGCCGACCGAGATGAAGACCTTTTTCTTTTCGCCGGCGACCTTGCCCATGGCCAGGCTGGCTGCCGAGTTCACGCCGCCGACCAGCATGTCGACGCCGTCGCGGTCGAACCATTCACGCGCCTTGTTGGCGGCGATGTCGGCCTTGTTCTGGTGGTCGGCAAAAACGAATTCGATCTTCTTGCCATTGATGGCGCCGCCGGCATCGGCAATCGCCATCTTGATGGCTTCGATGCCGCCCTGGCCGTCCATGTCGGCGTAAGTGCCGGACAGGTCAGTGATGAAACCGATCTTGATGGTATCGCCGGCGGCCTGCGCCGGCAGGGATGCGCCGAACAGGGCGCAGACGGCGGCGGACAGCGCCGCGCGTTTGATGCTTTTCCTCAAAGTCTCCTCCTCTGGGTGAAAGCTGCGGCGTTGTACCGCAGCTCGTACGAATTTTTCTTGTGGTGTTCTTGTTGCGACTCCGCAAGCGAGTGCGGAGAAGGCGTTGCCGGCATGCGCCTCAGAACCGGTTCTGAGGCGCATGCCATCGTACGTCCGACGATCAGCCGAGAGTGGCGCGCGTCAGTTCGCCATCGACCAGGCGCGTGATGCCCAGCGGGTTGGCGTTCTTCAGCGGCACCGGCAGCATTGCATCCGGATAGTTCTGGTAGCACACCGGGCGCAGGAAGCGCTCGATGGCCAGCGTACCGACCGAGGTGCCGCGCGCATCCGAGGTGGCCGGATATGGGCCGCCGTGGACCATCGCATCGCACACTTCGACGCCGGTCGGGTAACCGTTGAGCAGCAGGCGGCCGGCCTTCTGTTCCAGCAGCGCGATCAGGTCCTGGTTGCCTTGCAGGTCGCCGATCTCGGCTTGCAGCGTGGCGGTCAGCTGACCGTGCATGTTGGCGGCGAAGTCGATGAGCTGTTCGCGGCTTTCCAGTTCGACGATCACGGTCGATGGGCCGAACACTTCCTCTTCCAGCGGCGCCTCCTTGGAGAACAGCAGCGAAGCCTCGGCCTTGAACAGGTGCGGCACGGCCTGGGTGTAGCTGCTGCCGCCGGTGGCGATGACTTTCACGCCGGGCAACTGGGTCAGGCGCGCCACGCCGCTGTTGTAGTGCGACAGGCCGCCGCTGTTCAGCATGGTGGCAGGCACGGCGCCGCCAAAGGCGGCCGACAGCTTCTCGATGAAGGCGGTCAATTCAGGCGACTTCACGCCCAGCAGCAGGCCCGGGCTGGTGCACAGCTGGCCGCAGCCCATCGTGACGGAACCGGCCAGGTCCTTGGCGATGGCGTCGCCGCGCACCTTCAGCGCTTCGGACATCAGGATGATGGGGTTGATGCTCGACATTTCCGCGAACACCGGGATCGGCTGCGGACGCGCCGCCGCCATGTCGCACAGCGCACGGCCGCCACGCAGCGAACCGGTAAAGCCGACTGCCTGGATGGCGGCGCTCTTGACCAGCTGGGCGCCGACGCGGTCGCCGTAGATCATGTTGAAGGTGCCGGCCGGCATGCCGGTCTTCTTGATGGCGCGCTCAATGGCGTCGGCCACGATTTCGGAGGTGACCAGGTGGCCGGTGTGGGCCTTGAACACGACCGGGCAGCCAGCCGCCAGCGCAGCCGCAGTGTCGCCGCCGGCCACCGAGAAGGCCAGCGGGAAGTTGCTGGCGCCGAACACGGCTACCGGGCCCACGCCGATCTTGTACTGGCGAATATCCGGACGCGCCATCGGCTTGCGCTCGGGCAGCGCGGTGTCGATGCGTGCACCGTAGAAGTCGCCGCGGCGCAGAACCTTGGCGAACAGGCGCATCTGGCCGCTGGTGCGGCCGCGCTCACCAGCCAGGCGAGGCGTGGCCGGCAGCGCGGTTTCGCGCGAGACGGCGGCGAGGAAGTCATCGCCCAGCGTATCGATCTCGTCGGCGATCGCATCCAGGAAGGCAGCGCGCTGCTCCGAGGTGGTCGCGCGAAACGCCGGATAGGCCTTCTCCGCTGCGTGGACGGCTGCCGCCACTTCCTTCTCGGTCGCGGTCACAAAAGGAATCTCGAAGATCGCGCCGCTGGTGGCGTCGATGCTATGCAGATGGAGGTCGCCTTCGCCGCTGCGCTGGCCGCCGATGTAGTTATGTCCGAGGATGTTCAAGCTCACGATGTACTCCTGCTCTGTTCGTTAGCGGCGCCCTGCCGGGTCACGCGCGAATGGCCGCACCTCGTGTGGACGAGGACGGCCGGTTGGTTCCAGTTACTTTTTTCCACGCAGCGCAAACCGCGCGGCCCCATTGTGTTGCATCACATGGATTGTTGCAGCATGCGTTCGTAATCCTGCTCCGACGCCACGCGCGGATTGGTCTTGTGGCTGTGGTCGGCCAATGCGCCCTTGATGATCTTCGGGAACATATCGGCAGTCACACCCAGCTCGCCCAAGCCGGCAGGCAAGCCCAGACGGCGGCTCATCTCCTTGATGGCCGGACCGATCTCGGCGCCGTCCTTCAGGCCCATGGAGTACGCCATGCGCGCCATCTTGTTGTCTTTGGCCATGGTCTCGGCGCTCTCGTTGAAAGCGATGATGGCCGGCAGGAAGATTGCGTTCAAGGTGCCGTGATGCAGTTTGGGATTGATGCCGCCCAGCGAGTGCGACAGGCTGTGCACACAGCCCAGCCCCTTCTGGAAGGCCATCGCACCCTGCATCGAGGCGCTCATCATGTTCAGGCGCGCCTCGCGGTCGCCCGGCTCCTTGGTGGCGCGTTCGATATGCGCCCAGGCGCGCCACAGGCCATCCAGCGCGATGCCGTCGGCGGGCGGATTGAACGCGGGGGCCATGAAGGTTTCCAGGCAATGGGCGATAGCGTCCATGCCGGTGGCCGCAGTCATCAGCGGCGGCAGGCCCAGCGTCAGCTCGGGATCGCAGATCGCCAGCCTGGGTACCAGGTAGGGCGAGAGCACGCCGACCTTGCGGCCATCGTCCAGGATCAGGATGGCGCCGCGGCCGACTTCGCTGCCGGTGCCGGCGGTGGTCGGAATGGCGATTACCGGCGCGGTCTTGGCGGTGATGTTGGACAGGCCGCCTTCGATCAGCGCGAAGGATTTCAGCGGACCTTCATGCGTACCGCATACGGCAACGCCCTTGGCCAAGTCGATCGAGGAACCGCCGCCGACCGCCACGATGCCGTCGCAGCCGGCTTCGCGGAACATCGCCACGGCCGCGCGCACGGCGCCTTCGTTCGGATTGGGGGGAGTCTGGTCGAACACCGGGACGGCAGCGCCGTCCTTCAACTGGCCCAACACCTTATCGAGGAGTCCGGCGTTGCGAATGCCCATGTCGGTGACCACCAGCGGCTTCTTGATGCCGATGCGCTCGCATTCCTGCTGCAGCAGCGACAGTGCGCCGTAGTCGAACTGGACCTGGGTAATGTAATTGATGAGTGCCATCACATAGCCTTGATTTATAGATATCAGACCAAGGGCCCATCGGCGTCCTGCCCGGCGGAAATCCGGACATTGATCCGTTTTCCCCATTGCAGCCTTGGTTTGGAAAGCCAGACTCTAAGCCAATGCAAGCACTTTGACTAATGAGAGGTGTTGATATGGGTATAACCAACAGTCATACTGAGGCTTTTCCGACTCCATCAGAACGGCCAGCCGACATGCAAACCTCCCTGCCCTCGCTCGCCTCGATCACCTCGCGCCTGCACCTGCGCCAGTTGCGCCTGCTGATCGCCTTGTCCGACCACGGCTCGCTGCTCAAGGCCGCCGAGCAGGTCGCCCTGACCCAGCCTGGCGCCAGCAAAGCCCTGCAGGAAATCGAAAGCACCCTCGGGGCGCAACTGTTCGTGCGCACCAACCGCGGGCTGGAGCCGACCGAGCTCGGCCATTGCGTGATCCGCTATGCGCGGCTGATCCAGACCGACCTGACCCACCTGCGCGAGGAAATGCTGTCGATCATGCAAGGCAATGGCGGACGGCTGGCGGTGGGGACCATCATGGGTGCGGTGCCGCTGCTGACCGATGCACTGACGCGCCTGCTGGAAAAGCGCCCTTCGCTGTCGGTCGAAATCGTGGAAGACACCAGCGCGCGCCTGTTGCGCCTCCTTGACCAGGGCCGGCTGGACATGGCGATCTGCCGTACCAGCATCAGCCAGCGCCCGCACCTGTACGACGCCTTCAACATCCATGATGAAGAGCTGGCAGTAGTGGCCAGCGTCAACCATCCGCTGGCGCACGCGCAAGAATTGCAACTGTCGGACCTGGCCGATTCGCGCTGGGTGGTGTATTCGGCCAACATGCCGATGCGGGTCTCGCTGGAACGCGAATTCCACGATGCCGACCTGCGTTTTCCGCTGCACCTGATGGAAACTACCTCGGCCTTCACCACGCTCTCGCTGCTGCAGAAGAACCCGCATTTCGTGGCGCTGCTGTCGGTGGACGTGGCGCGGTTCTGCACCCGCTTCGGCATGACCTGCATCCTGCCGCTGCAGTTGCACACGCGCAGCGAGCCCTACCAGCTGGTGACGCGCCACGGCACTCAGCTGTCGCCGGTGGCGCGGCTGTTCATCGAGGATTTCGCGCAGGCGCTCACCCCTCCCCCGGGCGCATGAGTTGCCTGGAACAAATGCATCCGCCAATGAAAAAACGCTCCCGAAGGAGCGTTTTCCTGTCCGCGTGAAATGGACGGCTTACTTGTTCGGCTGCGGCGTGATGCGCAGGTAAGGGCGCGGCGACTTGTAGCCCTTCGGGTACTTCTGCTTGATCACTTCCTCATCCTTGACCGACAGCGGAATGATCACGTCGTCGCCATCCTTCCAGTTGCCCGGGGTGGCCACGGTGTAGCCATCGGTCAGCTGCAGGGCGTCGAGTACGCGCAGCACTTCGTCGAAATTGCGGCCGGTGCTCATCGGGTAGGTGATGATCAGGCGCACTTTCTTCTTCGGATCGATCACGAACAGCGAGCGCACGGTGGCGGTTTCGGACTGGTTCGGGTGGATCATGTCGTACAGGCCGGCAACCTTCTTGTCGACATCGGCCACGATGGGGAAACCGACCACGGTCTGCTGGGTTTCCTCGATGTCCTTGATCCACTGGTTGTGGGCTTCGGCGCCATCCACCGACAGGGCAATGGCTTTGACGTTGCGCTTGTCGAACTCGGGCTTGAGCTTGGCGGTCAGGCCCAGTTCGGTGGTGCAGACCGGCGTGAAATCCGCCGGATGGGAGAACAGCACGACCCAGGAATCGCCCGCCCAGTCGTGGAATTTGATCTTGCCGATCGAGGATTCTTGCTCGAAATCCGGCGCGGTATCGCCCAGACGCAGTGTCATAACGGTCTCCTTGTTCGAGGGTGAGGGTAAAAGAGAAGAACGACTATAGCTTGCCCGATGGCTTCGTCCAACAATTATTAAGACGTAACCAAATAACGTGGCGCAATGATGATCTATGTACGCCCGCAGCTTCCTTACAAGCTTTGCAATACCGCCAGGAAACGGTCGGCGTCCTGGTAGCCGATGACGCGCTTGTCGGCCTGTTCCTTGCCCTCGCCATTGAAGAACATGATGCCCGGCGGCCCGAACAGATTGAAGCGCTTGAGCATGGCGCGGTCGTCCGCATTATTGGCGGTGACATCGATCTGCAGCAACAGCATCTGGCCAAAACGTTCCTGCACGCGCGCGTCGGTGAAGGTAAAGCGTTCCATCTCCTTGCAGGAGACACACCAGTCGGCATAGAAGTCCAGCATCACCGGACGGCGCTCGCTACGGGCATTTTCCGCCAGCGCGGCGTCCAGCTCGGCCGATGAGCGCACACGCACGAACTCCGTGTTGTGTGCGGCAGTCGCCCCTTGTGCGGCCAGATGCGCCAACGGCGCCAGCGGATCGCGCCCGCCGGTGGCCACGCTGACCAGCTGCAGCAATCCCAGCGCGGCGAACGCCAGGCCGAAGGCGCGCGCCACCCAGCCTGCCGGACGCGACCACAGCAGGTAGGCGCCATACCCGATCCCGAGCGCAGCCCATCCGGCGACCTGCAGCCAGGCCGGGATCACCGGCGCCACCATCCACAGCGCCGTGCCCAGCATCAGCACGCCGAAGAAACGCTTGACCGTATCCATCCAGGCGCCCGCGCGCGGCAGCAATGTGCCGGCGGAAGCGCCGATCAGCAGCAATGGCACGCTCATGCCCAGCGCCATGGCGAACAATGCACTGCCGCCCAGCACCACGTTGCCGGTCTGGCTGATATACAGCAACGCGCCGGCCAGCGGGGCGGCCACGCAAGGACCGACGATCAATGCGGAAATGGCGCCCATCAGGAACACACCCACCCACTTCCCGCTGCCGCCGCCGGAAGCGCTCGACAGTTTCGATTGCAGCGAGGCCGGCACTTGCAATTGATAGACATCGAACATGGATAAGGCCAGGCCGGCCATCAACAGCGCGAAGGCGCCAAGGATCCACGGATTCTGCAGATACGCCGACAAGCCCTCGCCCAGCATGCCTGCCGCCACACCCAGCGCCGTATAGACCAGCGCCATGCCCAGCGCGTAATCAACCGACAGCAGGAAGCTGCGGGTGCGTCCCTGGCTGGCGGCCGCTCCTTGCTGGCCGACGATGATGGAGGAAAGGATAGGCACCATCGGCAACACGCAAGGCGTGAACGACAAGCCGATGCCGAGGATGAAGAACAGCGAGAGGATGCTCCATAGCTTGCCGCCCTTGAGCACCGCCGCGATGCCGTCGACATCGGCGCCGCCGGCCGACGCCGTGTCACCGCTCGCACTACCTGCCCGCACCACGGAGCCGATCGCCTGCGGCGACAGGCTCACCTTCAGCGTCATCGGCGGATAGCACAGCCCCTTGTCGGCGCAGCCCTGCGACACCGCATTGACGGTGAACGGGCCGGTAGCGCCCGATACCGGAATGCGCGCTATGACTGCCTTGTGATAGGTCTCGACCTCTTTCTGGAAATTCTCGTCGTACTTGGTCACGCCATGCGGGAATTGCGGCTCGCCCAGCGTGGCGCCCTCGGCGCTGAAATGGAAACGGTCGCGGTACATGTAATAGCCGTCCGCGATCTGGTAGTTCAACTCCAGCGTGGCAGCATCCACCATGCGCGCGCTGAGCTGGAAGGCCTGTTCCGGCGGCAGGTAGTCATCGGCCGCACGGGCCGGGCTCGATGACAGCAGTACGGCCAGCGACAACAGGCAAAGGACGTTTATCAGCAGGCGATGCATGCTGCGGTAAGAGCGGTTCTCGATTGTGTTCATGCGACTCAAATTGGGTTCTTCATATCAGACGCGCAGGGGCTTGCCGGTCTCTTCCCGCATCCATTCCAAATACGCCGGCAAACCGGCTGCGATCGGCAACGCGACGATCTCGGGCACATCGTAAGGATGGGCACGGCAGATCGCCCGCTCCACGTCCTCATAGCGTGCCTGCGTGGTCTTGATCAGCAACGGGATCTCGGTCGCGTGCTCCACCTGGCCTTGCCAGCGGTACACCGACGCCACCGGCGCCAGGATGTTCACACAGGCAGCCAGCCCCTCTTCCACCAGCGTACGCGCCAGGGATTGCGCCAGCGCTTCCTCCGGTACATTGGTCAACACCAGCAGCGGCTGGTTCAATAAGGATGATGTCATGTCTGGTGTCCTTCACCATGCTTGCCTAACGATGGCGAGATATGGCGCTTGCATATGAAGAGATGTCGCCCCTGGATGGAATCCCATGCTGCCAACAACGCACTCCGACATTCAACCACATCTGCGGCTGATGTGCCGCCGCTCTGGCTTCAGTCGCCACAAAACAAAAAGCCAGGCAATGCCTGGCTTTTCTTGATGGTGACAACCGGAATTACTCGGCGGTCTGAACTTCTGCATCGTCGCTGACTTCCGGACGATCAACCAGTTCGACGAATGCCATCGGGGCGTTGTCGCCTTGACGGAAACCCATCTTCAGGATGCGCAGGTAGCCACCGTTACGGGTAGCGTAGCGCGGACCCAGTTCGGAGAACAGCTTGCCGACGATTTCGCGGTCGCGCAGGCGGTTAAATGCCAGGCGCTTGTTGGCCAGGGTGTCGGTCTTGCCCAGGGTCAGGATCGGCTCGACAACGCGGCGCAGTTCCTTGGCCTTCGGCAGGGTGGTCTTGATGGCTTCGTGGCGCAGCAGCGAAACGGTCATGTTGCGCAGCATTGCCAGACGGTGGGACGAAGTACGGTTCAGTTTACGGAGACCGTGACGGTGACGCATGATGATTTCCTTTCAGATAACAGTTTTGATCCAGTTCTTCTATCGGCAAAGCCAGCTTGGCTGACCCGCTCGCGGACCGGTAAATGACGAAAAATGAACAACAGGTACAGCTTTATTGCTTGCCGCTACAGCCGGCTGGCATATTTACCAGCCGGCTGTAGCGCCAACATTACTTCTCCAGGCCAGCAGGCGGCCAGTTTTCCAGCTTCATGCCCAGGGTCAGGCCACGCGAAGCCAGGACTTCCTTGATTTCGTTCAGCGACTTGCGGCCCAGGTTCGGGGTCTTCAGCAATTCGTTTTCGCTGCGCTGGATCAGGTCGCCGATGTAGTAGATGTTCTCGGCCTTCAGGCAGTTTGCCGAACGGACGGTCAGTTCCAGGTCGTCGACCGGGCGCAACAGGATCGGATCGACTTGCGGTGCACGCGACGGCGCTTCGGCAGTCGCTTCGGTGCCTTCCAGGGCAGCGAACACGTTCAGCTGGTCGACCAGCACGCGGGCCGATTGGCGGATCGCTTCTTCCGGAGTGATGACGCCGTTGGTCTCGATGTTCATGACCAGCTTGTCCAGGTCGGTACGCTGTTCCACACGCGCCGATTCGACGGCGTAGGAAACGCGGCGCACGGGAGAGAACGATGCGTCCAGGATGATGCGGCCGATAGTCTTGTTGGTGTCTTCCGACAGGCGACGGACGTTACCCGGCACGTAGCCACGGCCCTTTTCGACCTTGATCTGCATGTCCAGCTTGCCGCCGGCAGTCAGGTTGGCGATCACGTGATCCGGATTGATCAGCTCGACATCGTGCGGCAGATCGATATCCGATGCCAGCACTACGCCTTCGCCTTCCTTCTTCAGGGTCAGGGTGACTTCGTCACGGTTATGCAGCTTGAAAACCACGCCCTTCAGGTTCAGCAAGATGTCGACCACGTCTTCTTGCACGCCGTCCAACGAGGAATACTCGTGCACAACGCCAGCGATGGTGACTTCGGTCGGAGCGTAACCGGTCATGGTCGACAGCAGCACGCGGCGCAGCGCGTTGCCCAGGGTGTGACCGTAACCGCGCTCAAACGGCTCCATCACGACCTTGGCGTGACCGGGAGCGATTGCTTCAACTTCGATGATGCGGGGCTTCAACAAACTGTTTTGCATGAAATGTCCTTTTCAATACCCTCGGCTCGTTACGCCGATAAGGCTGATGGCAGTTCGGAAAAATGCCCACCTGATGGTGGGCACGGAGATACTAAATGCTACGGATTAACGCGAATACAATTCGACGATCAGCGATTCGTTGACGTCATTGGCGATTTCGGTACGATCCGGCGACGACTTGAAGGTCGCTTCCAGCTTCTTGGCATCGACGGAAACCCACGATGGGAAACCGGATTGCTCAGCCAGCGACAGGGCTTCAGCGATACGCACTTGCTTCTTGGCCTTTTCGCGGATGGCGACGACGTCACCGGCCTTGACCGAATAGGAAGCGATGTTGACGACGATACCGTTGACGGTCAGCGCCTTGTGCGAAACCAGCTGACGCGCTTCAGCGCGGGTCGAGCCGAAGCCCATGCGGTAGACGACGTTGTCCAGGCGCGATTCCAGCAGCTTCAGCAGGTTTTCGCCGGTGTTGCCCTTGCGGCGGTCGGCTTCAGCGAAGTAGCGGCGGAACTGACGCTCGAGGACGCCGTACATGCGCTTGACCTTCTGCTTTTCACGCAGCTGGTTGCCGTAGTCGGAAGTGCGGGCGCCCGAAGTGCGGCCATGCTGGCCTGGCTTGGAATCCAGCTTGCACTTGGAATCCAGCGAGCGGCGAGCGCTCTTCAGGAACAGGTCGGTGCCTTCGCGGCGGGAGAGTTTTGCTTTTGGTCCGATATAACGTGCCACAGTATTTCCTTTATTGAATGACGTCCCGTACAGCCGGACGCTAGTCTGATCTGCATACGCAAAAATGCGCAGGATCAGACAGTGGTCTTAAGAACAAAACCCGCCAAGGTCATTGGCGGGTGGTTTCCGGCGTTTTGCGGTGGCTTTTGGGCCGAATCCCGCAAAGCGCAAGATTATACTACAAATTAGATGCGACGGCGCTTCGGCGGACGGCAGCCGTTGTGCGGAACCGGAGTCACGTCCTGGATCTGGGTGATCTTGATGCCCAGGTTGTTCAAGGCGCGCACGGCGGATTCACGGCCAGGGCCCGGGCCCTTGATACGCACTTCCAGGTTCTTGATACCGCATTCGATCGCAACCTTGCCGGCTGTTTCAGCAGCGACCTGAGCAGCGAACGGAGTCGATTTACGCGAACCCTTGAAGCCAGCACCACCCGAAGTTGCCCACGACAAGGCATTGCCTTGACGATCGGTGATCGTGATGATGGTGTTGTTGAACGAAGCGTGAACGTGTGCGATACCTTCAGCAACGTTCTTCTTTACTTTCTTACGAACACGCGATGCTGCTGCGTTGTTAGGGGACTTTGCCATAATGATTTCCTTGAATCCGACCAGTGACTAGCGCCTGCCGGGATTATTTCTTCAGCGATTGAGCGGCCTTGCGCGGACCCTTGCGAGTACGGGCATTGGTACGGGTACGTTGGCCACGCACCGGCAGACCACGACGGTGACGCAGACCGCGGTAGCAGCCCAGGTCCATCAAACGCTTGATGTTCATGGACAACTCACGGCGCAGATCGCCTTCCACGACGAACTTGGCGATTTCATCACGCAGCTTTTCCAGCTCGTTATCGTCCAGGTCCTTGACCTTCTTGTTGGTCGGAACGCCGGTTGCGACACAGATGTCTTCTGCGCGCGGACGGCCAATACCATAGATGGCGGTCAAGCCGATCACGGTGTGCTGATGGTTGGGGATGTTGACCCCTGCAATACGTGCCATGCGTTATTCCTCGATCAATAACGTTAAGTTAACCTTGGCGCTGCTTGTGACGCGGTTCGGTGCAGATCACACGAACGACGCCATTGCGCTTGATAATTTTGCAGTTGCGGCAGATCCGCTTGACTGATGCGAGCACTTTCATTGTGGCCCTCTTTCTTTCAATACTAGGTTCGATTCACTGTTACTTGGTACGGAACACGATACGTGCCCGGCTCAAATCGTAAGGCGTCAGTTCCACCGTTACCTTATCGCCTGGCAAGATGCGGATATAGTTCATTCGCATCTTCCCGGAAATATGGCCGAGTACAACATGCCCGTTTTCCAACTTAACTCTGAATGTCGCGTTAGGGAGATTTTCCAGAATCTCGCCTTGCATCTGAATAACATCGTCTTTTGCCATTCCCGTCTTCTTCCATTGGAACCGGGTCCGCTTAACGCGGGGTCATACCGCCTTTGAAATTAGCCTTGCGGAGCAACGACTCATACTGCTGCGACATTACATAATTTTGCACTTGGGCCATGAAGTCCATGGTCACGACCACGATAATCAGCAGCGATGTGCCACCAAAGTAGAACGGTACTTTCCAGCGGGCGATCAGGAACTCAGGCAACAGGCAGACCAGTGTGATATAGACCGCACCAGCCAGTGTCAGACGCATCAGGATCTTGTCGATGTAACGCGCTGTCTGGTCACCCGGACGAATACCCGGAACAAATGCACCACTCTTCTTCAGGTTATCTGCAGTTTCCTTGCTGTTGAACACCAGCGCTGTATAGAAAAAGCAGAAGAACACAATTGCAACTGCATACAACAATGCGTGGATCGGTTCACCTGGCGCCATCGATGCCGCCAAATCCTTCAGGAAACGAATGAAGGGATTGGTCGTGTCACCCGACGTAAACCAGCTGGTGATCGTCGCCGGGAACAGGATGATCGACGATGCGAAGATCGGTGGAATCACGCCTGCCATGTTCAGCTTCAGCGGCAAATGGCTGCTTTGGCCGCCGTAGATCTTGTTGCCGACCTGACGCTTGGCATAGTTCACCAGGATCTTGCGCTGGCCGCGTTCAATGAACACCACCAGGAAGGTCACCAGCGCCACGATCACGCAAATCAGGATCGCCGACAAAGCGCTCATCGAACCTGTACGCACCAGCTCGAACAAACCACCCAGAGCATTCGGCAAACCAGCCGCGATACCAGCGAAGATGATGATCGAGATGCCGTTGCCCAGACCACGTTCGGTAATCTGCTCACCCAGCCACATCAGGAACATCGTGCCGGTAATCAGCGTCACCACGGTAGTCAGGCGGAACGCCAGACCCGGATCCAGCACCAGGCCGGCTTGCGACTCCAGTGCCACGGCAATACCCAGCGCCTGGAACGTCGCCAGCACCAGGGTGCCGTAACGCGTGTACTGCGTGATCTTGCGACGACCGGCTTCACCCTCTTTCTTCAACGCCTCCAGCTGCGGCGAAACCACCGACAGCAGCTGCATGATGATCGATGCCGAAATGTACGGCATGATCCCCAGTGCGAAGATCGTGAAACGCGACAGAGCACCACCGGAGAACATGTTGAACATGCCCAGGATGCCGCCCTGGTTCTGCTTGAACAATTGAGCCAGCTGCGTCGGATCGATACCCGGAACCGGGATATGCGCACCGATGCGATAGACGATCAACGCTCCCAGCAGGAACCACAAACGGCCCCACGGGAAGCCTTTGGCGGCGCCTTTCGCTATTTGAGGAGTAGTTGCCAATTAATGCTCCGAACCCGGATCACTCGCCAACAGAACCGCCAGCGGCTTCAATTGCAGCCTTGGCACCCTTGGTAGCGATCAGGCCCTTGACGGTTACCTTCTTGGTCAATTCGCCAGCCTTGATGATACGCACGACACGAGCCAGTTCCGACACGAGGCCGGCTTGCTTCAGTGCCAGCACATCGATCTCGGCGACGGGCAGCTTTTCCAGGTCCGACAGGCGCACTTCAGCCTTGTACGGCGTTGCCAGCGACTTGAAACCGCGCTTGGGCAAACGACGTTGCAGAGGCATCTGGCCGCCTTCGAAACCGACCTTGTGGAAACCGCCCGAACGCGATTTCTGACCCTTGTGGCCGCGGCCGGCAGTCTTGCCCAGCCCCGAGCCGATACCACGACCGACGCGACGCTTGGCGTGCTTGGCGCCATCAGCTGGTTGGATAGTGTTTAATTGCATGATTCGCTCCGTTCGCAAGCTGACGCTTACGACACCACTTTCACAAGATAGGACACTTTGTTGATCATGCCGCGCACCGATGGGGTGTCTTCCAGCTCGGCAACCGAGTTGACGCGACGCAGACCCAGACCGCGCACGGTTGCGCGGTGATCCTGACGAGTACCGATCAGACCCTTGACCAGCTTGACTTTGATTGTGTTAGCCATCTGAATCACCTTAGCCCAGGATTTCTTCGACCGACTTGCCGCGCTTGGCAGCAACTTCAGCCGGAGTGTTCATCTTCGACAGACCGTCGAGGGTAGCACGGACCATGTTGTAGGGGTTGGTCGAACCAGTCGACTTGGCCACCACGTTGGTCACGCCCATCACTTCGAAGATCGCGCGCATCGGGCCGCCGGCGATAACGCCGGTACCGTCCTTGGCAGGCGACATCAGAACCGACGAGGCGCCATGCTTGCCGACAACGGTGTGATGCAGGGTACCGTTCTTCAAGGTGACCTTGATCATCTTGCGGCGTGCTTCTTCCATTGCCTTCTGCACGGCAACAGGCACTTCCTTCGACTTGCCCTTGCCCATGCCGATACGGCCATCGCCGTCACCAACCACTGCCAGTGCAGCGAAACCCATGATACGGCCGCCCTTCACCACCTTGGTGACGCGATTGACCGCGATCATCTTTTCGCGCATGCCGTCATCAGGCTTGTCGCTTTGCGTTTTCGATTGCATTTTTGCCATGATGATTATCCTTAGAACTTCAGGCCGGCTTCACGCGCAGCTTCAGCCAGCGCTTTGACGCGACCGTGATAACGGAAACCCGAACGGTCGAATGCGACTTCAGTCACACCAGCCTTCAGGGCCTTTTCCGCAACGCGCTTGCCGATCAGTGCGGCAGCAGCGGCGTTGCCGCCCTTGCCCGACTGGCCAGCCAGCTGGGCGCGGACTTCCGCTTCCAGGGTCGAAGCCGACGCCAGCACGTTTGCATCAGGGCCGATGACGCTGGCGTAGATGTGCGTGTTGGTACGGTGCACGGCCAGGCGATTGACCTTCAGTTCTGCGATCTTGGCGCGAGTTTGCGTCGCACGGCGCAGACGAGATTGTTTCTTATCCATCATCAACCCCTATTACTTCTTCTTGGTTTCTTTGAGAGTCACCACTTCGTCAGCGTAGCGAACACCCTTGCCCTTATAGGGCTCAGGTTCGCGGTACGCGCGAATTTCTGCGGCGACCTGGCCAACCACTTGACGATCGATACCCTTGATCAGGATTTCGGTCTGGGTCGGGGTCTCAACCTTGATACCTGCTGGCATCTGGTGAACGATGGGGTGCGAGAAGCCCAGCGACAGGTTCAGCTTGTCGCCTTGTGCTTGAGCACGGAAACCCACGCCAACCAGGTTCAGCTTCTTTTCGAAGCCCTTGGTGACGCCGTTGACCATGTTGTTGACCAGAGCACGCAGGGTGCCCGACATCGCATTCGCTTCACGGCTGTCATCAGCCACTTCGAAACTCAGCGAGCCATTGTTGTTTGCCACCTTGACCTTGTTGGTCAGCGGCTGCGTCAACGAGCCCAGCGGGCCCTTGACGGTGATATGCGCTGCAGTGATGGTCGCTTCCGCGCCACTCGGCAGTGCAACAGGCATTTTACCTACACGAGACATCTTGCACTCCTTAGGCCACGTAGCAAATCACTTCGCCACCGACACCGGTTGCGCGTGCTTTGCGGTCAGTCATCACGCCGCGCGGGGTGGACACAATCGCCACGCCCAAGCCGTTCATGACGTTCGGGATATCATCCTTGCCCTTGTAGATGCGCAGACCCGGACGGGACACGCGCTCCAGGCGCTCGATGACCGGACGGCCAGCGTAATACTTCAAACCGATTTTCAATTCAGCCTTGCCTTCAGCGGCAACAACGGCGAAATCTTCGATATAACCCTCGTCCTTCAGGACGTTGGCAATGGCGATCTTCACTTTGGAAGACGGCATGACGACGGTAGTCTTGTTCACACCTTGCGCATTGCGGATACGGGTCAGCATATCGGCGATAGGATCGCTCATACTCATTGCTTCTTCTCCTATTACCAGCTAGCTTTGGTCAAACCCGGGATTTCGCCGCGCATGGCGATTTCACGGACCTTGATACGGCCCAATCCGAACTTGCGGAAAGTACCACGGGGACGGCCTGTCAGTGCGCAACGATTGCGCTGACGAGTCGGAGCCGAATTACGCGGCAACGCCTGCAGCTTCAGGCGAGCTTCGTAACGCTCTTCTTCCGACTTCGATTGGTCGTCGATAACGGCCTTCAACTCGGCGCGCTTGGCAGCATACTTCTTCACCAGTGCAGCGCGCTTTTGTTCACGGTTAATCAGTGCCAGTTTTGCCATGGCATCCTCAGTTTCTGAACGGGAATTTAAATGCGGCGAGGAGCGCTTTCGCTTCGTCGTCGGTCTTTGCAGTCGTGGTGATACTGATATTCATACCACGCAGCGCATCGATCTTGTCGTACTCGATTTCGGGGAAAATGATCTGCTCTTTCACACCGATGTTGTAGTTGCCACGACCGTCGAACGCACGACCCGACACGCCACGGAAGTCACGCACGCGCGGCAGGGCCACGGTAACCAGACGATCCAGGAATTCGTACATGCGCGCGCCACGCAGGGTCACCATACAACCGATCGGGTAACCTTCGCGGATCTTGAAACCCGCAATCGCTTTACGCGCCTTGGTTACCACCGGCTTCTGGCCGGCGATCTTGGTCAGATCGCCCACTGCGTGCTCGATGATTTTCTTGTCCGCAACCGCTTCCGACAGACCCATGTTCAGGGTGATCTTCAGGATGCGCGGAACTTCCATTACCGACTTGTACGAATACTTCGTAGTCAGGTCAGCAACGACTTTATCTTTATAGAACTGTTGAAGACGTGCCATGATGATTAAACCTTAACGACTTCGCCGCTCGACTTGTAGGCGCGGACTTTCTTGCCGTCCACTTCCTTGTAAGCCACACGATCTGCCTTGCCGCTAGCTGCGTTGAACAACGCAACGTTGGACACATGAATTGGCATCAGCTTATCGACGATGCCGCCAGTTGCACCAGTCATCGGGTTCGGGCGAGTTGCCTTCTTAGCGACGTTGACGCCTTCCACAATGACGTAATCGGCGCTGACGCGAGCAGCCACGACACCGCGCTTGCCCTTGTCTTTGCCGGTCAACACGATGACTTCATCGTTTTTACGAATCTTTGTCATGACCACTCCTTACAGAACTTCAGGCGCCAGGGAGACGATCTTCATGAAGCGCTCTGTACGCAGCTCACGAGTCACCGGCCCAAAGATACGGGTGCCGATCGGCTCAAGCTTAGCGTTCAGCAGGACAGCTGCATTACCATCGAACTTGACCAGAGAACCATCCTGACGGCGAACACCCTTTGCAGTGCGCACGACGACAGCGTTATAAATTTCACCTTTTTTGACGCGACCACGCGGAGCTGCGCTCTTAACAGTAACCTTGATCACGTCGCCAATGCCCGCATAGCGGCGCTTGGAACCACCCAAGACCTTGATGCACAGGACTTCGCGCGCACCAGTGTTGTCGGCCACTTCGAGCCGGCTTTCAGTTTGAATCATGATATTTTCTTTCCCAACTTAATCCGCTTTGCACGATGCTGAAGCGGTCAGTCTTGGTCCTGTTAGCAAGCGAACTCGCTAGTTAGGGGACGAATTTAGCTACTTTTTTGGCTCTTCTTGCATGCAATGCACAACAAGAGGAGAGCTCGATATTATGGCAGCATAATATCGAGCGCGCAAGGACTACTTAGTACTACTTATACGATTTGTGCTTCTTGTACAACGCGTGTCACAGTCCAGGCTTTGGTCTTGGAGACCGGACGGCCTTCCTGGATTTCGACAGTGTCGCCGGCCTTGACCGTGTTCGACTCGTCATGTGCGTGGTACTTCTTGGTACGCACGATGATCTTGCCGTACAGCGGGTGCTTGACGTGACGCTCGATCAGGACGGTAACAGTCTTGTCCATCTTGTCGGACACAACTTTGCCAATCAGCGTGCGCTTGAGCGCTTGTTTCACTTGATCGTTCATTGTTGACCATCCTTCGAGTTGATCACAGTTTTCACACGCGCGATGTCGCGACGTACTTTCTTCAGCTGTGCGGTATTGTTCAGTTGCTGGGTTGCAATTTGCATACGCAGACCGAACTGGGCCTTCAACAACTCGCCCAGTTCTTTTTCCAGCGATGCCTTGTCCTTACCGCGGAGTTCAGATGCTTTCATGTTCCGCTCCTAATTATTGACCGACTTGACGAACAACGAATGTCGTCGACAGCGGCAATTTGGCAGCAGCCAAACGGAACGCCTCGCGCGCCAGAGTTTCGTCAACACCGTCCATCTCGTACAGTACCTTACCTGGCTGGATTTCAGCCACGTAGTACTCCGGGTTACCCTTACCGTTACCCATACGCACTTCAGCAGGCTTCTGGGAAATCGGCTTGTCCGGGAACACGCGGATCCAGATACGGCCACCACGCTTGATGTGACGGGTCATCGCGCGACGTGCAGCTTCGATCTGACGGGCGGTCAAACGGCCACGGCCGACTGCCTTCAGACCAAAGTCGCCGAACGACACAGCAGTTCCGCGGGTATGCGAAATGCCGGTATTACGACCCTTTTGTTCTTTACGATATTTTCTACGTGCTGGTTGCAGCATGATTATTCTCCTGCTTTCTCAGCCGACACACCGGCATCGGCAGCTTGAGGACGTCCACCACGCTTCGCGCCGGCGCCAGGAGCACCAGTCTTCGAACGGGGACGAGCACCTGGCTTACCGTCGTCACGACGCGGGCCACGACGCTTCTTGTCGTCTTCCAGTTCGCCGACCAGCACCGGAGCTTCGCCGTTTGCCAGGCGATCGCCCTTGTAGACCCACACCTTGACGCCGATGATGCCGTAGGTGGTTTCAGCTTCGCCAAAACCGTAGTCGATATCAGCACGCAGGGTGTGCAGAGGCACACGGCCTTCGCGATACCATTCGGTACGGGCGATTTCGATACCGTTCAGACGGCCCGACGACATGATCTTGATGCCTTGTGCACCCAGACGCATGGCGTTCTGCATCGCACGCTTCATGGCGCGGCGGAACATGATGCGCTTTTCCAGCTGCTGGCAGATCGAATCGGCGATCAGTTGAGCATCGGCTTCCGGCTTGCGGATTTCTTCGATGTTGACGTGCACGGGCACGCCCATCAGCTTGGCCAGTGCGGTCTTCAGCACTTCGATGTCCTCGCCCTTCTTGCCGATCACAACGCCCGGACGGGAGCTGTAAATGGTGATGCGGGCGTTCTTCGCCGGACGCTCGATGACGACGCGGCCAACCGAAGCGTTCTTCAGTTTCTTCTTCAGGTAAGCACGGACCTTCAGGTCCTCGTTGAGCATGTCGGCAAAATTGTTATTGCCTGCATACCAGCGCGAGCCCCAGTTACGTGTAACCGCCAGACGGAAACCGGTTGGATGAATCTTCTGTCCCATCGTGACTCCTTAGTTTCCGACGGTCACGTAGATGTGACACGATTGCTTGGAAATACGATCACCACGGCCCTTTGCACGCGCTGTGAAGCGCTTGAGGACCGCACCCTTTTCCACATAAATGGTCTTGACCTTCAGCTCGTCAATGTCAGCGCCATCATTGTGTTCGGCGTTCGCGATTGCGGACTCCAGAACCTTCTTGATGATCGCCGCGCCCTTTTTGGGGCTGAAAGCCAAGATATTCAGTGCCTGATCAACTTGTTTACCGCGGATCAGGTCTGCAACCAGACGGCCCTTCTGGGCCGACAGGTGCACACCGCGCAGAGTAGCTTTAGTTTCCATCATAGGACCTTATTTCTTAGCCTTCTTATCGGCAGCGTGACCCTTGAACGTACGGGTCAGCGCGAATTCGCCGAGCTTGTGACCAACCATGTTTTCCGACACATAGACCGGCACGTGCTGCTTGCCGTTATGCACCGCGATCGTCAGACCGATGAAGTCCGGCATGATTGTCGAACGACGCGACCAGGTCTTGATCGGCTTCTTGTCCTTGGTTGCCTGAGCAGCCTCAACCTTTTTCACCAGGTGGGCGTCGCAGAAAGGACCTTTTTTCAATGAACGTGTCATGTTTTATCCCTTATTTCTTACCGCGACGCGAGACAATCATCGAAGTCGTACGCTTGTTGCTACGAGTCTTCTTGCCCTTGGTCTGCTGGCCCCACGGCGAAACCGGGTGACGGCCAGCCGCAGTCTTACCTTCACCACCACCGTGCGGGTGATCGACCGGGTTCATGACCACGCCACGAACGGTTGGGCGGATACCGCGCCAACGTGTCGCACCGGCCTTACCGATCTTGCGCAGGTTGTGCTCGCCGTTACCGACTTCACCGACGGTGGCGCGGCATTCGATGTGAACGCGGCGCACTTCACCGGAGCGCAGGCGAACCTGAGCGTAGGTGCCTTCACGTGCCATCAGCACCACGGCAGCGCCGGCGGTACGAGCGATTTGGGCGCCCTTGCCTGGCAGCATTTCCACGCAGTGGATGGTGGTGCCGACCGGAATGTTGCGGATCGGCAGGGTGTTGCCCGACTTGATCGGCGCTTCTGCACCGCTGATCAGCGAGTCACCCACGGTCAGACCCTTGGGAGCGATGATGTACTTGCGCTCACCGTCCGCGTAGCACAGCAGTGCAATGTGCGCGGTACGGTTCGGGTCGTATTCGATACGCTCGACCTTGGCAGGAATACCGTCCTTGTTGCGACGGAAGTCGACAACGCGGTAGTGCTGCTTGTGGCCACCGCCGATGTGGCGGGTGGTGATGTGACCGTTGTTGTTGCGGCCAGCGGTCTTCGACTTCTTTTCGACCAGCGATGCCAGCGGACGGCCCTTATACAGGTCGGGATTAACGACCTTGACCATACCGCGCCGGCCGGGCGAGGTCGGCTTAACTTTTACGAGTGCCATTATTTAGCCTCCTCGGTGAAGTTGATCTCTTGACCCGGCTTCAGGCTGACGAATGCGCGACGGGTGTGGTTGCGACGGCCCATGGTCTTACCCGAGCGCTTTTGCTTGCCCTGACGGTTTGCCACTTGCACGGACTCAACTTCCACCTTGAACAGCAGTTCAACAGCAGCCTTGACTTCCAGCTTGGTTGCGTCCTTGGCGACCAGGAAAACGACTTGCTCGTTCTTCTCGGCCACGAAGGTTGCCTTTTCAGAGATGACCGGCGCCAGCAGCACCTTCATCAGGCGCTCTTCGCTATGTTTCACGATTGCGTTCATGCCAGCAACTCCTCAATCTTTGCCAGAGCCGACTTGGTGATCAAGATATTCTTGAAGTACACCAGCGACACGGGATCAGCTTGACGCGGCTCAACGACCAGCACGCCCGGCAGATTGCGGGATGCCAGCAGCAGGTTCTCGTCCAGGCTGTCGGTGATCACGAGCACCGAATCCAGGCCCATGCCCTTCAGCTTCTGGGACAACAGCTTTGTCTTCGGCGCTTCGACGGCGAAATTCTCAACGACCGACAGGCGGCCTTCGCGTGCCAACTGGGACAGGATCGAGCAGACACCTGCGCGATACATCTTCTTGTTGACTTTGTGCGTGAAGTTTTCGTCGGGCGAGTTCGGGAAGATACGACCACCACCGCGCCACAGCGGCGACGAGGACATACCGGCACGTGCGCGGCCGGTACCCTTTTGGCGCCAAGGCTTCTTGGTGGTGTGACTGACTTCTTCACGATCCTTTTGCTTGCGGTTGCCGCTGCGAGCATTTGCTTGATAGGCAACCACGACCTGGTGGATCAGGGCTTCGTTGTAGTCACGACCGAAAATGGTATCCGGTGCGGCGACGTTCGAAGCAGCTTGACCTTGGTCATTCAGGAGCTTCAGTTCCATTGATTAGGCCCCCTTCTTCGCTTTGACTTTGACTGCCGGAGAAACAATCACTTGACCGTTCTTGGCACCAGGGACAGCACCCTTGACCAGCAGCAACTGGCGCTCAGCGTCAACGCGAGCGATTTCCAGGTTTTGCACGGTAGTGGTGACGTCACCCATGTGACCAGTCATGCGCTTGCCAGGGAACACGCGGCCCGGATCCTGCGCCATACCGATGGAGCCAGGAACATTGTGCGAGCGCGAGTTACCGTGGGAGGCACGACCCGATGCGAAGTTGTAACGCTTGATGGTACCGGCGTAGCCCTTACCGATCGAGACGCCTTGGACGTCCACTTTCTGACCGGCTTCGAACAGACCGTCGATGCCAACCACTTCGCCTGCCTTCAATTCGGCAGCCTTAGCGGCGTCAACTCGGAATTCTTTGAGAACGGTACCGGCCTCAACGCCAGCTTTGGCGTAGTGACCAGCAGCGGCTTTGGTCACGCGGGAAGCGCGACGTTGACCGAAGGTCACCTGAACAGCGGAATAACCATCCACTTCAGGCGTTTTGATTTGTGTCACGCGGTTGTTGGACACGTCCAGCACGGTCACAGGGATCGAATCCCCATCTTCCGTGAAGATGCGCATCATACCAACCTTGCGACCAACAAGGCCCAGGCTCATTGTTTTCTCCATTCCCGCCTGCGATTGGGCGGGGCTGATGTTCGTACTACCAATAATTGCGGACTTGCAGACGCAAAATCCACATCGAAGCCGAGCATTATAGCCCGAAAAAAAACAGCGCACAACCTCAAGTTGTGCGCTTTCCCAACAGTTCCTGCGTTATTTCAGCGTTTATTGCAGCTTGATTTCTACATCAACGCCAGCAGGCAGATCCAGCTTCATCAATGCGTCAACCGTCTTGTCGGTCGGATCGACGATATCCATCAGGCGTTGATGGGTACGGATTTCGAACTGATCGCGCGAAGTCTTGTTGACGTGCGGCGAACGCAGGACGTCAAAACGCTGGATGCGGGTCGGCAGAGGAACCGGGCCCTTGACGACAGCGCCGGTACGCTTGGCGGTGTCGACGATTTCCAGTGCGGACTGGTCGATCAGACGATAGTCGAATGCTTTCAGACGGATACGGATTTTTTGGCTAGGAACCGACATGATTTTCCTTTAAAGAACGAACCGGGGATGGGATCATCCCCGGCGATGGTGAAAATTGCTACAGGTATTGCGATCCGACAATTAGTCGATGATCTTGGCGACGACGCCGGCGCCGACGGTACGACCGCCTTCACGGATAGCGAAACGCAGACCTTCTTCCATGGCGATCGGGTTGATCAGTTGCACGGTGATCGACACGTTGTCGCCAGGCATGACCATTTCCTTGTCCTTCGGCAGCTCGATCGCGCCAGTCACGTCCGTGGTACGGAAGTAGAACTGCGGACGGTAGTTGTTGAAGAACGGGGTGTGACGGCCGCCTTCGTCCTTCGACAGAACATAGATCTCGCCGGTGAAGTGCTTGTGCGGCTTGATCGAACCCGGCTTGGCCAGAA
>NZ_LFLT01000044.1 GCF_001189955.1 Herbaspirillum chlorophenolicum
ACGAGATTGCGCTGCTGCACAGCGGCGCAGGCTACTACCCCGCGCTGATCGCGGCCATCGAAGCGGCGCGTGTGGAGATCTACCTCGAAACCTATATCTTCGCCATCGACGACACCGGCATCCTGGTGCGCGATGCATTGCAGCGCGCCGCCCAGCGCGGAGTGGTGGTGTATGTGATCAACGACTGGCTGGGTACCGGCCGCGTGCAGACCAAACAGCTCAAGCAGACCCTGGTGGCCGCCGGTGTGCAGCATCGCTCCTTCAACCCGTGGTTCAGGCGCGGCGTGGCGCGCAGCCACCGCAAGCTGTGCGTGGTGGACCGCCAGGCGGCTTTCGTCGGCGGGCTCAATATCAACGACGATCTCCTGTCCGACCGCGACCCGTCGATCATATTGCCGGCGCCGCGCTGGGACTTCGCGGTGCGCATCACCGGCCCGCTGGTGCATGAGATTTACCGCGAGATGGATGCCCAGTGGCTGCGCGTGGGCCGTATGAAGCTCAAGGCGCGCTGGGAGAACTTCCATCGCTTGCGCCATCGCTTGAGCGTACCTGTCTATGGCGCGGCCCAGGCTGGGCTGGTGGTGCGCGACAACTTCCGTAACCGCCGCACCATCCAGCATGCCTATCTGCAAGCCTTGGGCCGTGCGCGCGAAAGCGCGTTCCTGGCCAATCCCTATTTCGCCCCGGGGCGCAAGATGCGGCGTGCACTGGAAGAGGCCGCACAGCGTGGCGTGAAGGTGACCTTGCTGTTGGGCGTAGGCCAGTTCGCCATGCAGGATGCGGTGGCGCGCTCCTTCTATCCCAAGTTGCTGGGCGCCGGGGTGCGTATCGTCGAATACATCAAGACGGAGTTGCATGCCAAGGTGGCGGTGGTGGACGACAAGTGGTCCACGGTCGGTTCCAGCAACTATGACGGCCTTTCCTTGTTCGTGAACCAGGAGGCCAACGTGGTCATCCAGGATGCGGCGTTTTCGCAGTATCTGAGGGAGGAGATCGAGGCCGGCGCCGCCGAGGGGCGCGTGGTCCACCTGGCCGATTTCGCGCATGCGCCGTGGTACAAGCGTGCCTGGTATGGGGCTGCCTTCCTGCTGTACCGTACGGTGATCCACATTATTACGCTGGGGCAGGACGCCTGAGGGCCGATAGCGTGCGATTGCCTGCAGATGCGGACAATTGATGCGCGTTTGCGGCAGCCTGGATGCCGGTGTGCAATGCGTGCAAATACCGAAAATCCACCGTATCGCATTCCATGATGAAATGGACTAAGATGGCCGTCCGGGTTCCCCACGGAAGGCTGCGTGGCTTTCCCGCCATTTCAATAAAAGGAGCGCATTATGGATGACGTCGTCATTGTTGCAGCACAGAGAACAGCAATCGGTAAGTTCGGCGGTTCCCTTTCCAAGATCTCCGCTGCCGATCTCGGTGCGCAAGTCATCAAGGCCGTTCTGGCCAAGACCGGCATCAAGCCGGAAGCCATCAGTGAAGTCATCCTCGGCCACGTGCTGACAGCGGGTCTGGGCCAGAACCCGGCGCGCCAGGCAGTGATCAAATCCGGCCTGCCCGACATGGTGCCGGCCTTCGTGGTCGGCAAGGTCTGCGGCAGCGGCCTGAAGGCGGTGCAACTGGCGGCCCAGGCCATCAAGTGCGGCGACGCCCAGATCGTCATCGCCGGCGGCCAGGAAAATATGAGCGCCTCCCCGCACGTGCTCAACAATTCGCGCGACGGCTTCCGCATGGGCGACGCCAAGCTGACCGACACCATGATTGTCGATGGCCTGTGGGACGTCTACAACCAGTACCACATGGGTATCACCGCCGAAAACGTGGCCAAGAAGTTCGAGATCTCGCGCGCCGAGCAGGACGCCTTCGCCGCCGCCTCGCAGAACAAGGCCGAAGCCGCGCAAAAGGCCGGCAAGTTCAAGGATGAGATTGTCCCCATCGAGATCAAGGGCAAGAAGGAAACCGTGGTGTTCGACACCGACGAGTTCGTCAAGCACGGCGTGACCGCCGAAGCGCTGGGCGCACTGCGTCCGGCCTTCGACAAGGCCGGCACGGTAACCGCCGGCAACGCCTCGGGCATCAACGACGGCGCTGCCGCGGTGGTGGTCACTTCCGCCAGGCTGGCGGCCGAGCTGGGCCTGCCGGTGCTGGCCAAGATCAAATCGTACTCGTCGGCCGGCCTCGATCCCAGCATCATGGGCATGGGGCCGGTGCCAGCGTCGCAGCTGACCCTGAAGAAGGCCGGCTGGACCCCGCAAGACTTGGACCTGATGGAAATCAACGAAGCCTTCGCGGCACAGGCCATCGCCGTCAACAAGCAGATGGGCTGGGACACCAGCAAGATCAACGTCAACGGCGGCGCGATTGCGCTGGGCCACCCGATCGGCGCCTCCGGCTGCCGCGTGCTGGTGACCCTGCTGCACGAAATGGTTCGCCGCGACGCCAAGCGCGGTTTGGCCAGCCTGTGTATCGGCGGCGGCATGGGTGTGGCGCTGGCGGTTGAGCGCTGATTCCTGCTGAGTTTCAGTTTGAATGAAAAACGCCGGCAATCGCCGGCGTTTTTCTTTTCCTGGCACGCAAACGGGCAAGGTCAGGGTGCGCCCAGCAATTGTTCCCAGGTGCGATGCACATGGCGGCGCAGGTATTCCCCCAGCTTGTTGGCATCGCGGGCAGTCAGCAGTTCGATGATGACCTGGTGCTCGTCGATGGCGGTGTGCCAGATTTCTGAACTGACGCTGCCCTGGTAGCGATAGCGGTACAACTGGCGGTTGAGCAGGCTATGCACATCCGACAGCGTCTGGTTGCGCGCCGCGCCGACGATGCCGCGGTGGATGCGCTGGTTCAGGTGGAAATAGCCGACGCGGTCATGCCGCTCATAGGCGGCCAGCATTTCGTGATGCAGCGCGCGGAGTTCGCCGATCTCGGCATCGGTGGCAAGCTTGCAGGCGCGGATGGCGGCGAATTCTTCGATCACACCCAATACGTCCAGTTTTTCCTCGATCTGCTCCGGCGTCAGCTCGGCCACCACCGCGCCGCGATTGGGCAGCAATTGCACCAGGCCGTCGCCGGCGAGGATTTTCAAGGCGTCGCGCAGCGGCGTGCGCGAAACCTGCAATTGTTCGGCCAGCGTGCGTTCGCGCAACGGCGTGCCGGGGCGCAGCTCATCGGTGACGATCAGGTTGCGCAGGCGCTCGGCCAACTGCTCGGACAGCAATTCCTGTCCATTTGCCTGTTCCGGTTCATCGTTTCCGGTGTGATCCGGTCTGGTTTCCTGCTTCATGTCCATCCTTGAATTTTTCTCTTTTTAAAGCAGTTTTCATTTTGGTATGCAATTTTATATAAAGATAAATATATAAAAATCAAATACTTAAATAAAAATATAAAAATAAAATTACCAATTTCTATTTTTGGTATACCATTTTGTCGTCCGGTTCGCGGCCGGAGACCGCATTCCATTCCATTAAAAAATACGTTCCAAGCGGGAGACAGACAATGAACAACGCACAACCGCGGCGCTGCATGCGCCGCATCTTTTCATCGGGGACAGGCCCATGCGTATTTGGGCCGAGCCGCCTCCGGCTGGCAGCCTGACGCCCGCATCCATGCTTCGCCCCGGCAAACGGCGCCTGCCGCCGCCGGGCATTCCCTGAACCACGAAGAGATTCCGACACCATGCATCCTGATGTCTACCAACTGGTCAGCCCTGTGCTGGCGATTTTATTACTGATTCTGCTGATCACGCGCCTGCGTTTTCATCCTTTCCTCGCGTTGATCCTGTCAGCCGGCTTTCTTGGCATCGTCAGCGGCATGTCGCCGGTGGATACCGTCAAGAGTTTCCAGAAGGGCTTTGGCGGCATCCTGAGTTCGGTCGGCCTGGTGGTCGGCCTGGGCAGCATGCTGGGCGGCTTGCTGCTGGAGTCGGGCGGCGCCGACAAGATCGCCAATGCCTTCGTCGGTATTGGTTCCAGGCGCTGGATTCCCACGACGATCTGCGCCGCCGCATTGCTGATTGGCTTGCCGCACCTGTTCGATGTCAGCTTCGTGATGCTGGTGCCGCTGGCTTTCGTCATCGCGCGCCGCACCAACAGCTACATCCTGCGCATCGGCGTGCCGCTGGCTGCCGGCCTCTACGTGTCGCACGGCCTGCTGCCGCCGCATCCGTCGCCGACCCTGGCGATGGCGGCTTACCATGCCGATGCCGGCAAGACCATCTTCTACGGTTTCCTGATCGCCGTGCCGATGGCCATCATCTCCGGCCCGCTGTTCACTTCCTTCATCATGCGCTGGTTCCCGGCATCGGGCGGTTTCGGTGAAGATGCCGCGCCGGTAGCCCAGAAGGATGCAGCCGAGCGCCGCCTGCCGTCGCTGCCGCTGGTGCTGATCGCGGTGCTGCTGCCGCCCGGCCTGATGATGCTGCGCACCTTCGGCCGCGGCCTGTTCGACAACCATAGCGTAGCGCACAAGTGGCTGGAATTCGTGGGCGACCCGATCGTCTCGCTGCTCATCGCCGTGCTGTTCGCCATCTACGCGCTGGGCATCCGCAGCGGTTTCTCGCTGACCCAGATCCAGAAGCTGTTGGGCAAGAGCCTCGGCCCCGCGGCTGGCGTGATCCTGATCCTGGGCGCCGGCGGCGGCCTGAAGGAAATGCTGGTGGCCACTCACGTCAGCGATCTGATCGCACACTGGGCCGTGACCTGGCAAATCAACCCGCTGATCCTCGGCTGGGCTATCGCCGCGCTGATCCGCGTCGCCATCGGCTCGGCCACCGTGGCCACCGTTACCGCCGCCGGCATCGTGGCGCCGCTGGCTGCGGCCGATCCCAACGTCAGCCTGGAACTGCTGGTGCTGGCGACCAGCTCCGGCGGCCTGATGCTGTCGCACCTGAATGACTCCGGCTTCTGGCTGTTCAAGGAGTACTTCAAGCTGAGCGTGTCCGAAACGCTCAAGAGCTGGACCCTGCTGGTATCGCTGCAGTCGCTCATCGGCTTGGCCGGGGTGCTGCTGCTCAATGCACTGATCCATTGACCCCGTCCCCCTTCGGTATAGAAAGAAACGCATGAATTACGAAACCCTATTCCAGGACCTGCAAAACCGCACGATCAGCATCGCGCTCACCGGCGCCAAGGGCAGCTTCGGCCGTTCGCTGCTGGTGCAGTGCCGTCATATCAAAAGCATCCGCGTCGCTGCGCTGTGCGACCTGGATGTCGACGGCACGCGCGACATGCTGCTGGGCCTGGGGTACGCCGCCGATAAGCTGGCGGCCTGCAGCGACGCCGAACAGGTGCGCGCCGCCAATGCACAGGGCCAGACCGCGCTGGTCAGCGACTACCGCCTGCTCGATGCGGTATCGCTGGACATCGTGGTGGAAGCCACCGGCAACCCTGACATCAGCGCCCAGATCGCCATCAATGCCATCAACCGCGGCGTGCACGTGGCGATGGTCAGCAAGGAAACCGATGCCGTGGTCGGCCCTTACCTGAACCGTTTGGCCTGCGAGCGCAAGGTGGTCTACACCACCGCCGACGGCGACCAGCCAAGCAACCTGATCGGCCTGGTGACCTGGGCCCGGGTGCTGGGCTTCGACGTGGTGGCGGCCGGCAAGTCGAGCGAGTACGACTATATCTACGATCCGGTTTCGGGCGCGCTCAGCTATATGGAACAGCCGCACGCGATCCCGGGCCTGGCTTCGCTGCTGACGCTGGAAGGCGATGTCGCCGCGCGCCTGCAGCAGCGGCGCGATGCCATCAGCGCCTTGCCGCAGAGCGCCACGCCGGATTACTGCGAGATGAACGTGGTGTCCAACTCCACCGGCCTGACCCCGGCTTGCGACGCGATGAGCTACCCGCTATGCCGCATCGCCGAACTGGCCGACATCTTCATCCCGCGCGCCGATGGCGGCATCCTCGACCGTGACGGCGTGGTCGATGTATTCAACTGCCTGCGCCTGCCCGATGAAGCCAGCTTCGGCGGCGGCGTATTCGTGGTGGTGCGCTGCACCGACAGCGAAGTGTGGGAAACGCTGCGCCAGAAGGGCCACGTGGTCAGCCGCAACGGCAAATACGCCTGCCTCTACTTGCCGTATCACCTGATGGGGTTGGAAACGCCGATCAGCCTGTTCTCCGCCGTGTTGCAAGGGCGCGCTTCGGGCAGCCCGGCGCAGCAGGTGCACGCGGTCATGGCTGCGCAGGCGCAACGGGCGTTCAAGGCCGGCGAAGTGCTGAAGATGGGAGGCCACCACCACAACATCGAAGGCATGAAGCCGCTGCTGCTGCCCGCCGCGCAAGCGCACCGCGTGCACGCGCCGTTTTACCTGGCCGCCAATCGCAAGCTGAAAGTGGATGTGGCGCCAGGCGATATCGTCAGTCTCGACATGCTGGAGTTCAGCGAAAGCGCGCTATATTCCGCCTGGCAAAAGCTGGACTGAAGAAAACGGCGGGCATTGTTCCGATGCCGTCCGGTCCCCGGCTGGACGGCGCGGCACGGATTGCGGCATTGCCTTAGAATTTCGGCATGATTCCGATCCAGGCAATGCATCCATGACCGACACCACCCGCATCGACAAATGGTGCTGGGCCGCGCGTTTCTTCAAGACGCGTTCGCTCGCCACCGACGCCATCGACCGCGGCCGCGTCAGGCTCAATGGCGAGCGCACCAAGCCCTCCCACAGCGTCAAGGCCGGCGACAAGCTGGCCATCGACAACGGTGCGACCGAATGGGAAGTGGTGGTGACCGGCGTCGCCGACAAGCGCGGTTCGGCCGCCATCGCCGCCACGCTCTACAGCGAGACCGAAGACAGCCTGCGCCGCCGCGAAACGGAGGCAGAGCGCCATCGCCTGTTCCGAGAGCCCTCCGCCGAGATCAAGGGGCGGCCTACCAAGCGCGACCGCCGCCTGCTCGACCGTTCCTCATCCTGACTCATCGCAGCTGCTCGTTGTAAGATGGGGGAGATCCCCCCCCGGCCAGTCTTACCAGAGTAGGTGCAGATGTCCCAGGCAGTCCTGTTCCAACCGACCATCCGCAAGGAGTGCCCGCCAGGCGCGTGCGTGTGCGAGCGCGAGCAATTGATGGACAGCCTGCACTCGGAAGCGGCGCGGGTGCTGATGCTCACCCGCGAGGAAGAAAAGCGGCTGATCGAGCGCATCATGCGCATCGGCACCTATGAAGACCTGCTGCATATCGGCAGGCTGATGCAGAGGAACCTGGGCATCGTCCTCCAGATCGTCCCCTCCGCGCTTGAGGTGCGCACCGTGCGCGGCCTGCAGATCCGGCTGGCCGAACAGCCCGGGCTGTGCCGCAAGACCCGCGAAACCGTCCCGGCGGCCATCCGCAAATGCCTGGAAAACAATCCTGCCATCGTCTACGCCATCCTGGACGCCCATGACCTGCTGGGCGGCGCCGCATCCGCCCGGCAAGAGGGATCGGACTCGCCCTGAGTTTTTCCCGACGGCAAGCCGGTGCGGTTGTCTCGTCCGTGCCGATTTTTTGTTTGACATTTGCGGCGCGATGAATAATAGTACGATCGTTCGAATAAATTCTAGGGGAAGATACGCCTTCCCAGAAAAGACGCAGCCCGGAAAGGGCTGCCGTAGATATTCGAACCGTTCCCGCCGCCCTCCATGCGGCGGATACCAAAGAGACAACGATGACAGAGACAAGCAAGGTGACTACCGCGACCACCCGGCCGAAATTCCTGCGCAAGGGCGAACAGACCCGTGCCGCCATCCTTGAGGTGGCGTTGGAGCTGGCCAGCCGCGATGGCCTGGAAGGGCTCACCATCGGCCTCCTGGCCGAGAAGATGAAGATGAGCAAGTCCGGCGTGTTTGCCCATTTCGGCTCGCGCGAAGACCTGCAGATCGAAGTCGTGCGCCTGTACCACACCCGCTTCGAGCAGGACGTGTTCTATCCGTCCATCAAGGAAGTACGCGGCCTGCCGCGTCTGGAAGCCATGTTCGCGCGCTGGGTCAAGCAGGTCACGGTTGAAATTGCGCTGGGCTGCATCTACATCAGCGGCGCGGTCGAGTACGACGACCGCCCGGGCGCCATCCGCGACCACCTGGTGGCGATGGTCCAGGCCTGGCGCGACGCGCTGGAGCGCTGTATCAAGCAGGCCATGGAAGCCGGCCACATCCGCGCCGATATCGACGTCGGCCAGATGGTCTATGAAATGTACGGCCTGATCCTGGCGCTGCACCACGATGCCCGCTTCCTCAATATCCCCGGCAGCGTCGAACGCGCCCAGGCCAGCTTCGGCCGCCTGATCGACAGTTACCGCCCGCTGGGCAGCAGCGCCAAGACTGCCGCCACACCCGCCAAGAATTCCAAATCGGCTGCCAAAAAAGCTGCCTAACCTGTTCCGGAGACATACATGCCCCAATACAACGCCCCCCTGCGCGACATGCAATTCGTCCTGCACGAGCTGCTCAAGGTCGAAGAGGTATTCCAAGAGCTGCCGCCGCATGCCGACACCAACCGCGAGCTGATCGACCAGGTGCTGGAAGAGGGCGGCAAGTTCACCTCGCAGGTGCTGTTTCCGCTGAACCACTCGGGCGACCGCGAAGGCTGCCACTTCGACCGCGAGACCAAGGCCGTCACCACGCCCAAGGGCTTCAAGCAAGCCTATAAGCAGTACGTCGAAGCCGGCTGGGCGGCGTTGTCCTGCGACACCGAATTCGGCGGCCAGGGCCTGCCGCTGACGCTGAACAACTCGTTCTACGAAATGCTGAACTCGTCCAACCAGGCCTGGACCATGTATCCCGGCCTGTCGCACGGCGCCTACGAATGCCTGCACGCGCACGGTTCCGACGAACAGAAGGCGCTGTACCTGCCCAAGCTGGTCTCGGGCGAATGGACCGGCACCATGTGCCTGACCGAAGCGCACTGCGGCACCGACCTGGGCCTGCTGCGCAGCAAGGCCGAGCCGCAGGCTGACGGCTCCTACAAGATCACCGGCAACAAGATCTTCATCTCGGCTGGCGAAAACGATGTTTCCGACAATATCATCCACCTGGTGCTGGCGCGCCTGCCGGATGCGCCGCAAGGCTCCAAGGGCATCTCGCTGTTCATCGTGCCCAAGTTCCTGCCCAACGCCGATGGCTCTCTGAGCGCGCGCAACCCGATCTTCTGCGGCGCCATCGAAGAGAAGATGGGCATCCACGGCAACGCCACCTGCCAGATGAACCTGGACGGCGCCACCGGCTGGCTGATCGGCCAGCCGCACAAGGGCCTGCAAGCGATGTTCGTGTTCATGAACGCGGCGCGCCTGGGCGTGGGCATGCAAGGCCTGGGCCTGACCGAAGTGGCTTACCAGAATGCGCTGGTGTACGCCAAGGACCGCCTGCAGATGCGCAGCCTGACCGGCATCAAGGCGCCGGACAAGCCGGCCGACCCGATCATCGTGCACCCCGACGTGCGCCGCATGCTGCTGACCGCCAAGGCCTTCGCCGAAGGCGGCCGCGCCTTCACCTCCTACGTCGCGCTGGAGCTGGACAAGGAGCTGACCCACCCCGACGAAGAAGTGCGCAAGGACTCGGCCGACATCGTCGCGCTGCTGACCCCGGTGATCAAGGCCTTCCTGACCGACAACGCCTGGATCGCCACCTCCGAATGCCTGCAGGTCTACGGCGGCCACGGCTACATCGCCGAATGGGGCATGGAGCAATACGTGCGCGACGCCCGCATCAACATGATCTACGAAGGCACCAACACCATCCAGTCGCTGGACCTGCTGGGCCGCAAGATCCTGATGGACAACGGCGCCAAGCTCAAGAAGTTCGGCGCGCAGATCCAGGCCTTCGTGGAAGAGAACGGCACCGACGAAGCCATGTCCGAGTTCATCACGCCGCTGGCCGACATCGGCGACAAGGTCACCAAGCTGACCATGGAAATCGGCATGAAGTCCTTCGCCAACCAGGACGAGGCCGGCGCCGCCGCCGTGCCTTACCTGCGCGTGGTGGGCCATCTGGTGTTCTCTTACCTGTTTGCCCGCATGGCCAAGATCGCGCTGGAAAAGCAGGATTCCGGCGACACCTTCTACACTGCCAAGCTGGCCACCGCGCGCTTCTATTTCGCGCGCCTGTTGCCGGAAACCGCGATGCTGATCCGCCAGGCGCGTTCCGGCGCGGCTACCCTGATGGCGCTGGACGCGGATCTGTTCTGAGTCGTCGCGTAAAGATGCGAGGTGCCGGCCAGGCTGGCACCCCGCAACATTGATCTGCCGCAATAAGACAAGGCATGGCGTCACGCCCATGTCACCCCGGCCCGGCATGCTGTGAAAAGCGATCGGAAGGCGTACAGTAGCGGCACGCCTTCCGCCAGCACTTTGCATTGCTCTGCCCCGAATTCATGTTTGAAGCATCAGCAAAAAAGGAGACTTGCGTGTCCAATTTCATCGTCAAAAAAGTGGCCGTGCTCGGCGCCGGCGTCATGGGCGCCCAGATTGCCGCCCACTGCATCAATGCCCGCGTGCCGGTCGTGCTGTTCGACCTGCCGGCCAAGGAAGGTCCGAAGAACGGCATCGTGCTGCGCGCCATCGAGAACCTGAAGAAACTCAGCCCGGCGCCGCTGGGCAACAAGGATGACGCGGCCCTGATCCAGGTCGCCAACTACGAGGACGACCTGGCGCTGCTGGCCGGCTGCGACCTGATCATCGAAGCCATCGCCGAGCGCATGGACTGGAAGCACGACCTGTACAAGAAGGTCGCGCCGCACATCGGCCCCAACACCATCTTCGCCTCCAACACCTCGGGCCTGTCGATCAATGCACTGGCTGAAGGCTTCGACGCCGAACTGAAGGCGCGCTTCTGCGGCGTGCACTTCTTCAACCCGCCGCGCTACATGCACCTGGTCGAGCTGATTCCGACCAAGTCCACCCAGCCGCAGATCCTGGACAAGCTGGAAGCCTTCCTCACCACCACCCTGGGCAAGGGCGTGGTGCGCGCCTTCGACACCCCGAACTTCGTGGCCAACCGCGTCGGCGTGTTCGGCATCCTGGCCACCGTGATCGAGGCCGAGAAGTACGGCTTGAGCGTGGACGTGGTCGATGACCTCACCGGCGCCAAGCTGGGCCGCGCCAAGTCCGGCACCTTCCGCACTGCCGACGTCGTGGGCCTGGACACCATGGGCCACGTCATCAAGACCATGCAGGACAACCTGAAGGACGACCCGTTCTACGCCTCCTACGCGACGCCGCCGCTGCTGGCCAAGCTGGTCGAGCAGGGCGCATTGGGCCAGAAGACCGGCGCCGGCTTTTACAAGAAGGTGGGCAAGGACATCCTGCGCATCGACCCGGCCAAGGGCGACTACGTCCCGGGCGGCGCCAAGGCCGACGACATCATCGCGCGCATCCTGAAGGAAAAGGATCCGGTCAAGCGCATGAAAGCGCTGCACGACTCGACCAACCCGCAAGGCCAGTTCCTGTGGGCGATCTTCCGCGACGCTTTCCACTACATCGCGGTGCACCTGGAGTCGGTCGCCGACAACGCGCGCGACCTCGACTTCGCCATGCGCTGGGGCTTCGGCTGGAGCGTCGGCCCGTTCGAGACCTGGCAGGCTTCCGGCTGGAAGCAGGTCGCGCAATGGGTGAAGGAAGACATCGACGCCGGAAAGGCGCTGTCGACCGCACCGCTGCCGGACTGGGTATTCGATGGCCGCGAAGGCGTGCACAGCGCCAAGGGTTCGTACTCGCCATCAAAGAAGACCGACGTGGCCCGTTCCGAACTGCCGGTCTACCAGCGCCAGCCTTTCCGCGCCCCGCTGGTGGGCGAAGGCGCAGCCGACGGCAAGACCGCCGGCACTACCTTCTTCGAAGACGAATCGGTGCGCATCTGGCACCAGAACGACGAAGTCCTGGTCCTGTCGTTCAAGACCAAGATGCATGTGATCGGCCAGGGCGTGATCGACGGCATGAACAAGGCCGTCGACGAAGCCGAGAAGAACTTCAAGGGCCTGGTGATCTGGCATCCGGACGCAGCCGAAGGCGGCGCCTTCTCGGCCGGCGCCGACCTGCAATCGATGCTGCCGCTGTTCATGTCGGGCGGCGTCAAGGCCATCGAGCCGGTGGTGCACCATCTGCAACAGGCGCACCAGCGCCTGAAGTACGCCAGCGTGCCGGTGATCGCCGCAGTGGCCGGCCTGGCCCTGGGCGGCGGCTGCGAGCTGCTGCTGCACACCGCCAAGCGCGTGGTCTCGATCGAGTCCTACATCGGCCTGGTGGAAGTGGGCGTGGGCCTGATCCCGGCCGGCGGCGGCCTGAAGGAAGCAGCAGTGCGCGCGGCCAAGGAAGCCAAGGGCAACGACATCCTGCAATTCCTCAAGGAATACATGCTGGCCGCCGCGACCGCCAATGTGTCGAAATCGGCGCTGGAAGCACGCAAGCTGGGCTACCTGCGTGAAGACGACGTGATCGTCTTCAACCCCTACGAGCTGCTGCACGTGGCCAAGGTCGAGGCGCGCGCGCTGTTCGACGCCGGCTACCGCCCGCAACTGCCGCCGCAGGTACCGGTCATCGGCCGCAATGGCCTGGCCACCATCATGGCGCAACTGGTCAACATGCGCGACGGTGGTTTCATTTCGGCGCACGACTACAAGCTGGGCAAGATGATCGCCGAGACGGTCGCCGGCGGCGAAGTGGAAGAAGGCAGCATCGTCAACGAACAATGGCTGCTCGACATCGAGCGCAAGTTCTTCATGGAGTTGCTCAACAATCCGAAGACCCAGGAACGCATCATGGGAATGATGCAGACCGGCAAACCGGTGCGCAACTAATCCAGAGCCGAGACAAAGAGACAAGCCCTAATTCAGGAGCAACAGAATGAGCAAACAATTGCAAGACGCCTACATCGTCGCCGCCACCCGCACCCCGATCGGCAAGGCGCCGCGCGGCATGTTCAAGAACACGCGCCCGGACGACCTGCTGGTGCGCGCCATCCAGTCCGCCGTGGCGCAAGTGCCCGGCCTGGACCCGAAGCTGATCGAGGATGCCATTGTCGGCTGCTCCTTCCCCGAAGGTGCGCAAGGCCTGAACATGGCGCGCAACGCCGTGCTGCTGGCCGGCTTGCCCAACAGCATCGGCGGCGTCACCATCAACCGCTACTGCGCTTCTGGCATCACCGCCATTGCCATGGCGGCCGACCGCATCCGCGTCGGTGAAGCCGATGTCATGATCGCCGCCGGCGCCGAGTCGATGTCGATGGTGCCGATGATGGGTTTCCACCCATCCATCAACATCAACGCCTTCAAGGATGAAAACGTCGGCATGGCCTACGGCATGGGCCTGACCGCCGAGAAGGTGGCACAACAGTGGAAGGTCTCGCGCGAAGCGCAAGACGAGTTCTCGCTGGCCTCGCACCAGAAGGCGATCGCCGCCCAGCAGGCCGGCGAGTTCAACGACGAGATGACTTCGGTCGAGATCGTCGAGCGCTTCCCCAATCTGGCTACCGGCGAAATCGACATCAAGACCCGCACGGTGAACCTGGACGAAGGCCCGCGCGCCGATTCCAACATCGCCGCGCTGGCCAAGCTGAAACCGGTGTTCGCCGCCAAGGGCAGCGTCACCGCCGGCAACAGCTCGCAGACTTCGGACGGCGCCGGCGCGCTGATCATCGTCTCGGAAAAGATCCTGAAGCAATTCAACCTGACCCCGCTGGCGCGTTTCGTGTCCTTCGCGGTGCGCGGCGTGCCGCCGGAAATCATGGGCATCGGCCCCAAGGAAGCGATTCCCGCGGCGCTGAAGGCCGGCGGCCTGACCCAGGACCAGATCGACTGGATCGAGCTGAACGAAGCCTTCGCCGCCCAGGCGCTGGCGGTGATCGGCGACCTGGGTCTCGATCCGTCCAAGGTCAACCCGATGGGCGGCGCGATCGCCCTGGGCCACCCGCTGGGCGCCACCGGCGCCATCCGTGCAGCCACCACTATCCACGCACTGCGCCGCAAGAACCTGAAGTACGGCATGGTGACCATGTGCGTGGGCACCGGCATGGGTGCGGCCGGCATTTTCGAACGCGTGTAAGCAACGTCCGAACCGCTACCGCCAAAAGCCGCACCGCTTTCGCCGTGCGGCTTTTTTTCCGGGAACGGGGCCGGAACAAATAACGACAACAGACAAGGAGACTCATGGATATCGAGCTGAGCAAGGACAATGGCGTCCTTACCATCCACTTCAACCGCGAAGAGAAGAAAAACGCCATCACTGCCGCCATGTACCAGCAACTGGCCGACGCCCTGAAGGACGCCGAGGCCGACAGCACGGTGCGCGCCATCCTGTTCACCGGCAAACCGCAAGCCTTCTCGGCTGGCAACGATCTGGAAGATTTCCTGAAGAACCCGCCCAACAGCAAGGAAGCACCGGTGTTCCAGTTCCTGTGGCAGATCAGCCATGCCGTCAAGCCCATCGTTGCCGCAGTGTCTGGCGTGGCGGTCGGCATCGGTACCACGCTGCTCTTGCATTGCGACTTGGTGTACGCGGCCGATAATGCCAAGTTCTCGCTGCCGTTTACGCAACTGGGTTTGTGCCCCGAGGCTGCCTCGTCGCTGCTGCTGCCGCATGTAGCCGGCTACCAGCGCGCCGCCGAGAAGTTGTTGCTGGGCGAAGCCTTCGGCCCCGACGAGGCGTTACAGATGGGCATCGTCAACAGCGTGGTAAGCCTGGACGAGTTGCCACCGCTGGCGCGGAAGCAGGCCGCCAAGCTGGCTGCGTTGCCGGCGGCGTCGATCCGCGTCACCAAGCAGTTGATGAAGAAGAACCGCGTCGCCGCCACTGAGCAGCAGATGGCAGCGGAGATTGAGCATTTCGCGCGCATGTTGACCGAACCGGAGGCGAAGGAGGCGTTTACTGCTTTCTTTGAGAAGCGCAAGCCGGATTTTTCCAAGTTCGTTTGACGCTCAATTGATCTATTTTGGAATTGGGGGGAGCATCCAGAAAAATGAAGGCGGCGAGGGAAGCCAAATTCAATGATGAACGGATCAGTAAGTGTACGCATCATGATGATCGCAAACGTTACGGTCATAATTCGGTGCGTGTCGGGGTAACAGGCGTCCGCTTAAAACAAGAATTCAAGAAATACCAAAGGGGGGTTATCAACGTGGTGGATCACAAGCGAGCTGCCAAATATCTTGCGGAATTCAATGGCACTTGTTTGCCCATGCGTCACATTTCGCAGCCGGCAAC
Source organism: Herbaspirillum chlorophenolicum (assembly GCF_001189955.1). Classification (GTDB taxonomy): domain Bacteria; phylum Pseudomonadota; class Gammaproteobacteria; order Burkholderiales; family Burkholderiaceae_D; genus Herbaspirillum; species Herbaspirillum chlorophenolicum. Next base: position 15,164 of record NZ_LFLT01000044.1, read on the forward strand.
GCAGTTATGTTGGGCTACATGCTATCAAATGGTTGATCAGAGGACTAATGGGAGGAAACCCATATGTCACTACGTGAATTTGCAGAGCGGAAGTTGCGATGTTTGTAATGTTCCCAGTGACGCATGTAACAGGCCGAGATATCCACATCACGTGCTAGAGGACTGGAAATCGCTTGGATATGACAATACAGCGCACCATTCTTCCTCGCTTAGCATTGGCACAATTCGAAATGATGTCTCGGCAGGAGTACCCATTCAAGCTTATCTCAATTTTCGGGACCGGACGGCACATTACATACTAGTGATAGGTACAACACGCACCCCCGACCAGTTGGATACGGCGCTCGTCATTGCCGACCCCTTGTCTCACTATATAGAAATGATGGAATTCTCTGAACTGGTGCAGTGGGCGGATTGGCAGCAGAGCTGGAGGATTAAGTTATGACCTTCCCGGACCAAGATGGCAATTGGAGAAGATCCGAGAGTGCCGATGGTGAATGGATCGACTACCTTTATGCGTTTCATTTGTTTCGTTCTGGTTACAGCGCCGATTCGTACCCTCATGACAACGGAAAAATTCACGCTGAAGTGCTTACACAGTTTCCGATGTGGATTTGCACGCAGGAATCGGAGCGGCAAGGTGATTGGGACAGATTTTCCTTCTCCTTCGATTCCGATGGGACTCGTTGGCACGTGCGGAATAAACACACTTCGCTTGTGACGATCGGCTTCCGGGGGAAAAGCACAGATGTGACGATTTCCGCCGAAATTCGAGGACAACATCAGGATTTCATTTCTCGTCCGCCATCAATATTGGGTATTTTTTCCGCCTCTCCCAATATTGGCGAGTTGAATATGTTCCTGGCGACTCAAGCAACTTGGTTGGAAGAACAGGTTTTTGAGCGTCAATTGTCTGGCAAAGAGCCCAATGCCCCTTTTGTTCGGTTACTTCAAATTCAGTCATCTCCCCGTGTTGGGTTTCTATTCCCGAAGACGTATGGCTGGAAAGTCATTCCAGCGACCCTAGGTTTCGGCGACGGACGACCTCGATATGTGAATCGCCCAATCTCGATCCAGGACTTCGTTCTGAATAATTATTGAGGGCGCTTTATTCTCGCTGCAGTGCGAGCGCTATGGGACGACGCCTTGCGCACGACATGCCGTGCTGCATCGTCATGCATTGCCCGGATTGCGCCCATGCTTGCGCAGGTACATCGCCTTGTCCGCCGCTTGCAGCAGCGCATGGAAATCGCACATCTCGGACGGTGTCACGGTGGCCGTACCCAGGCTGATCTCGATCTCGGTGTGCGGCCATTTCACCATCGCCACCGCGTGCTTGATGCGCTCCCCCACCTGGTGGGCGCCGATTTCTTCGGTGTCGGGCAGGATCAGCGCGAACTCGTCGCCGCCGTAGCGCGACAGGAAGTCGCTGGCGCGCAGGGGCGAGCGCAGCACGCGCGCCAGTTGCGCCAGCAGTGCATCGCCGGCCGGATGGCCGTAGGTGTCGTTGTATTGCTTGAAGTAATCCACGTCCACCATCAGCATCGACAGCGGGCGCGCATTGCGCAGGTGACGCGTCCATTCTTCGCGCAGGCGCAGGTCGAAGCTGCGGCGGTTGCCGATGCCGGTCAGGGCATCGGTCAGCGTCTGCTGTTCCAGCTTCTGCATGGTACGGCGGCTGTCGAGCTGGCTTTCCAGTTGGCGGCCCAGTTTCAGGATGGCGTCGCGCTGGGTGGCCGACAGCGTGCGCGCCTGGCTGTCCATGACGCATAGCGTGCCCAGCACATCGCCGTTGGCGGCGACCAGCGGCACTGCGGCGTAAAAGCGCACCTGGGGCGGATTGTTGGCCAGGGCCGATTCGCCGAAGCGGCTGTCGGCGTGCAGGTCGGCAATCTCGGTCAGCTCGCGTGGACGGCGGGCAGCGGCTTCGCATACCGAGAAATCCACTGCCGTGCGCGACACGCCGGTCTGGCCGGGGAAGCGCCACCATTGGTTGCGGATATCGGCGCGGCCGTTGGCCACCGATACGAAGGGTTCCTGCATGCCGATGTCTGCATGCAATTGCGTCATCATGCCAAAAGGGGCATCGCACAGGTTGCAGGCCAGCGAGATGAAGTCGGCCAGCATCGGTTCCAGCCAGGCGTCGGCTTCGCTGCCGCCATTGGCCAGCGGGATGCGCGAACCGGAGACGGTGCGCTTGAAGGCGCTGCCAGGCTTGAAAAAGGTGTGCAGGTTTCTGGTCATGGCGCTAGTCAGGTGGTCAATCTGCCGGAATGTTATTAACAAGCTATGTACTGAGGCGAAGTGCCGGGATCATGTACGGTTGCCGATGACTGTGGCTATCGGTTTATCAGTAGCGGCAAGGCACAGGGCGGTTCCACGTTCGCTTTTTGTTTTTCGACTTTTCACAAACGCGTCTTATTGCCTCACGACATCAAATTAGCAGATGGCATTCCGAAGTAAACGTGTTGGAACATCCTCTTACAATTTAAGCTCGCTTGTAGCAGAAACGATGTATTTCGAACCACATTCGCTGGTATTGCGTGATCATCGTGACAATTGGCACCTTATCATCAGATGCGGAATATGTTTTCGATGGCCAACAGTACGCCTTTCTACTGTTGTTGGGGGGTAGGATGACGGCGCTAACGCGTGTCAGAAAAGTCTGATATTGCAAAGCACCATGGCACGAAAAATGATGTCGCCTGCAGGCGACAGCTCGCATTTTAAAAATTCTATTTTTCCATGCAGGCGACAGTATGCGAACGGGCTTGCCAATTGCCGCCGACAAAAATAAACTCTGCCGTTTCCTTTTTCGTTTTTGAGAGCAGAGATGCCGACCCAGCCCAAAGCAGGTGCAGTCCTGTTTGCCAAAGATGTAGCCCGCCTCGCCGCGTTCTATGCGCAGGTGCTGGCGGTGGTTCCCAAGCACGCCGAGTCCGAGAAGGTGGTGATCGAAGCGCAGGACTTCCTGCTGGTGATCCACGCCATTCCCCCGGCCGTCGCGGCCAATGTGCAGATCGCCACGCCGCCGGTGTTGCGTGAAGCGGTACCCATCAAGCTGTTCCTGCCAGTGCGTTCGCTGGCGCAGGCGCGCATCGGCGCGCAGGCCTTGGGCGGCGGCGTGAAACCGGCCGAGGCCGAGTGGAGCGCGGCGGATTTCCGCGCTTGCGACGGCTTCGATCCCGAAGGCAACGTGGTGCAGTTCCGCGAAGCGCTGACGCACTGATGCACTAAACTCCACATTGATTTCCGTATGAAAAGAAAAGCCGTGGCGACTGGCGTCGGCACGGCTGCTTCTTCATATTCCCGAATCCCGCGCAAGGGCGGGAGGGCGCGAACAGGTCGTTACAGCTTCAGCTTTCCGTAAAGCTCACGTTGCATGTCGCTCACGTCCGCAGTGATCTGTACCTGCATCCCCTCCGGCCATTTCTGTTCTTTCTGCACGGTCGCCATCAGCAGGTCGGTGAGTTGCTTCTTCACTTCCGGCGTTCGCCCCGAGAGGATGGTCAGACGCAAGTGCAGGAAGGCGCGTTTGGCGTGCGGCTGGGTGCCGACGACATAATCGTCCAGCCTGATGGCGCGCGCCTTGATGGCGTTTTCGTCAAAGTGGCCGCTGCCGACCAGCGCCTCATTGAGGCGTAGCAGGGTGGCTTGGGTGTCGATATCCAGGTTGTCGGTGTATTCGAAAAAGAGATGGGGCATGGCGGTTCCCGTCATTAAAAATTTGGAGTGAATGCAGGCGCTGTTCAGTTCGCCAGATATGCGGACAATTTGCCGAGGTCGATATTGCCGCCGCTGATGATCACGCCCACGCGTTTTCCCTGCAGTTGCGCGCGGTGCTTGCGCGCCGCCGAGAAGGCCAGGCAGCCGGTGGGTTCCACCACCATTTTCATGCGTTCGGCGAAGAAGCGCATGCAAGCCACCAGTTCCTCGTCGGTCACGGTCAGGATGTCATCGACATCGCGCCTGATCACACCGAAGGTGTAGTTGCCCAGGCTCTGGGTCTGGGCGCCGTCGGCAATGGTTTGGGGCGTGGCGATGCTGACGAGGCTGCCGCTGCGCAGGGACTGCTGGCCGTCATTGCCGGCTTCCGGTTCCACGCCGTAGATCTTGCAGTCCGGCGACAAGGCGCGTGCCGCAAGCGCCGCGCCCGAGAGCAGGCCGCCGCCGCCGACGCAGACGAACAGCGCGTCCAGCGGGCCGGTTTCTTCCAGCAATTCCTTGGTGGCCGTGCCCTGGCCGGCCATCACGTGCGGATGGTCGTAGGGTGGGATCACGGTCAGCTTCTTTTCTTCAGCCAGGCGCGCGCAGATCTGTTCGCGGTCTTCCTTGTAGCGGTCATAGGTGACGACGTTGGCGCCATAGCCGCGGGTGGCCGCCACCTTGGCGGCGGGCGCATCCAGCGGCATCACGATGGTGGCGGGGATGCCCAGCAATTGCGCCGCCAGTGCCGTGCCTTGCGCGTGGTTGCCCGAGGAGAAGGTGATTACGCCGGCTTTGCGCTGTGCCTCATCGAATTGCGCCAGCGCATTCATCGCGCCGCGGAACTTGAAGGCGCCCATGCGCTGGAAGTTTTCGCACTTGAAGAACAGGCTGGCGCCGAGTTCGGCATCGGCGGTGCGCGAGGTCAGCACCGGCGTCCTGTGCGCCCAGGGCTTGATGCGCTCGGCCGCCAGCAGGACGTCGGCGAAGGTGGGCAATTCGGTGGTGCTCGAAACGGGGATCACGGCAGTTTCCTTTTGGTCGGAGATGAGAAGGAGGATGTCGGAGAGGGAGGCTTCAATCCCGCTCGTCGTTGTAGACGGTGGCGCGCGATACGCCAAGGTGGGCCGCGACGACCTCGGCCGCGCGCCGCACCTCCATACAGCCCGACTCGCGCAGCTCGCGCATCAGCGCGCGCCGCTCGTCGGCCTTGAGGCTGCGCGGCGCGGAGGACAAGCGTGCCGCGAATGCGTCGATCTTGTTGCGGATCGCCTGGGCGCCGGCCGGCTCCAGCGTTTCGGCCACGCGCGCGTTGCCGTCGATGCCGCCGAACTGGCGCAGCATGCCTTGCAGCGCGCCGAACAGCGTCAGGTCGATGTTCATGCACAGCGCCGCGACGTACTTGCCGTCCGCATCCTTGATGCCGACCGACGTGCTCTTGGCCTGGCGGCCGTCGGGCAGATGGTTGGCGTAATTGGTCAATACTTGCGGATAGGACTCGTCGGCGATGCGCGCCAGTCCCAGCTCGGTGGTGGCGTCGCCGACCTCGCGGCCGGACAGGTTGTTATGGATGGCGACAATGGAATGGTCGGCATCGCGCAAGTCGTGCAGCACCACTTCGCAAAAGGGGGCGAAGGTCTCGCCCAGGCCCTGGGCGACCTGTTTCAGCTGCGACATCAGCAGCTCATGGTCGGGCCGGGGCGGCGAGGAGGCTTTTTTCTTGCGGGCGTCGGTTTTCATGGTGCATACATATTATCTAAAATTAGATTTTATGTATAGACGTGTGCCGCCCTTGCCTTTCCAGAAATAAAAAAGCGGCAGCCCGCAGGCCTGCCGCCGATGTTGCCTTATTCTTCTTGTCCGGCTGTCGTTGGTTATTCCTTGCCTTTGACCGGTTTCGGATACTGCCGCAGTACGTCGATCGGCTCGGCATAGGGCGAACTCCAGGTCTGCTCGTGCAGTTCGGCGATGCGGCGCGCCATCCTTTCGTCGTGCAGGACCACTTCCAGGTTGCGCGATTTGTCGAGGTAGCCGCCGGCCCAGTTGCTGGTGCCGATCCAGGCCACGCGCCCGTCGATGCTCATGGCCTTGGTGTGGATCACCCGGGCGAACGGGATGAAGCCGGTCGATGCGCGCGGCAGCGTGACGATGCGGATTTCCACGTTGGGCAGCACGGCCAGGCTCTGCAGGTAGCGGATCGCCGGCTGTTCGGTATTCCAGTTCGACACCATCAGCTTGACCTTGACCCCGCGCGCGGCTGCGGCGCGGATGGCATTGTCGATCACCGCGTAGTAGGGGCGGGTGTGGTTGGGGCCGTAGGAGAGCGGCGCGTAGTCGAGCAACTGCACGCGCACTTCCTGTTTGGCGCCGGCAACCAGCCGCACCAGTTCGCTTTCCGAGTCGCCCACGCCGGGAGGATTGAAGGCGTTGGGGCTGGCCACCAGATAGTTGCCGCGGCCCTCGTCGGCCATCACGGTGGCATGGTTTTGTATTGCCGGCGCCTGGCCGGCCGCGATCGCGGCTTGCGCTTGCCAGTCGATGTCGAAGATCTGCTGCACCTGTGCCGCGATGGCGGTATCGGTGATCTTCAGGCCGGTTTCATGGATGTGCGAGAACGAACGCCAGTCGAAGTTCTGGCTGCCGACAAAAGCGCTCGCGCCATCGACCACGAAGTACTTGGCGTGGATGATGCCGTTGCCGGTCATCTTCGAATAATCCAGTTGGCGGAACTCCAGGTTGGGGATGCGCTTGAGCTTTTCGATGGTCGCCGCCACCGAGGCGAATTCGCCCTTCTTTTCCATCAGGAAGCGGATCTTCACGCCACGCCGTCCGGCTGCATCGAGGTGGGCGATGATGTCGTCCAGCGCTTCGCCATCCTGGCCGGCCACGTAGAACTGGCCGAAGTCGATCTCGCGTTGTGCGCCGTCGAACATTTCTTTCCAGACCAGCGCGGCATCGCGCAGGTCCGGGGTGCCCAATGTGGTTTCGCGCGGCACGGTATGCACCAGCTCGAAACCGGGAATGGCGAATTCGGCGTGGGCCGCGCCTTGCAAGGACAAGGCCAGGCCGATTGCCGTGGCCAGCCTGGACAACAGGCGTAAGGGTTTATGCATGGGATCTCTCGGTCGCTGGCGTGGTCGGGTGGTCAGGCGATGTGCAGTTTTCCATGCGCTTGCTGGACGCTGGCTTGCTGTTCGGCGGTACGGCCGACGCAGGCGCGCAGCATCAGCACTTTCAGGTGGTCGTTGATGCGTTCGATGCGTTCCTGGAACAGGTTGAAGAAGAACATGCCGACCACCGCGATGCCGATGCCCAGTGCCGTGGCATACAGTGCGGTGCCGATGCCCTGCGACACCTGGCCGGGATCGGACACGCCCGAGACGGCCAGCGCCTTGAAGGTGTCGATGATGCCGAGGATGGTGCCCAGCAGGCCCAGCAGCGGCGCGGCGGTGACGATGGTGTCGAGGATCCACAGGCGCTGCTGCACTTCGCCGCGCTTGGCGATGTAGACCGATTCGCTGAAATCTTCCAGGTCCTTCTCGCTGTGGAGGTTATGTTTTTCCGACAGGATGTCGGTGACCAGCGCCAGCGGCAGGCTGGGGCGGGCGGTCAGTTCCGAGGGCAATTCCTGCACATGCTGCACGGCATGGGTCATCGCCTTTTCCAGGCCGGTGGCCTGGCGCATGGTGTAGCCGAAAAACAGCCCGCGTTCGACGATGACGAAGATCGCCAGCGCAGCGCAGGCATACATCAGGTAGAAAGCCAGTTCGTGGAGTAATTGCATGTTCATGATTGCCTCTTTTGCAGGTGTTCAGGGCGGCGACCCTTTCGTGCCGCCGCCCCTGGGGTTGGCCGCGATCAGAAATCCGCGGTCAGTGTGACGGTGAAGGTGCGTGGGGCACCGATGTAGAACGACGGCGGAGAGCCCTTGGAACCTGGAAGGTCGTAAGCATTGTTCGTGAGCAGACTGCCGCTGCTGTTCGCATTCAGGCTCAAGTACTGCTTGTCGAACAGGTTGGCGACGTTCAGGCGGATCGTCGGCTTCTTGAGCCAGGTAGTCGACGGGAAGGTGGCGCCCGCGCCGGCGTTGAACACGGTGTAGCCGCCGATGGCATCATCGTTGACCAGCGTGGTGTAGCGGCGGCCGGTGTACTTGGCCTGGCCGAACACATACCAGCTGTCCTGCTGGTACTGCAGCGAGAAGCCGGACAGCCAGTTCGGCGTATCCGGGAATTCCTTGCCGCTGGTGGGCAGCGAGTTGGCGGCGTCGAGTCGCATGTTGTCCTTCATCTTGCTCTTGATGTAGGACAGCGAGCCGTACATCGACAGGTTCTTGGTCAACGCATAGCCAGACTCCAGCTCCAGGCCCTTGGAGGTCGCGTCGCCGACGTTGGTGTCGATCTTTGCCTGGAAAGCCTCGTTCCACGCGGAGGAGATGCGATTGCGGTAGTCGATGAAGAACGCCGAGCCCGACAGGGTCCACTTGTCGCTGTTGTAGCGGTAGCCCAGGTCATAGTTCCAGGTGGTTTCCTTATCCACCGGGACGTCGCGCACGGTGCCGCCGGTATAGACGCCATTGACGTATTTGCCGCCCGAGAGCAGGCCGTTGTAGGAGAAGTTGCCCGGCGCCTTGAAGTTCTTGGCAGCGTTGAAGAACACCGATTGCTGTTGATCCAGCTGGAAGCGGATGCCCAGGCTGGGCAGCAGTTCGGCGTAAGACTTCTGCACTGTGTAGAGGCCGCCGGAGGCGCTGGCCAGGCTCGGGTTGTTGGTGTAATTGCGGTCGATGCTGGAGTAGCGTGCGCCCACCTGAACGTTGAGCTTGTCGTTCATCAGGTTGATGCTGTCCTGCATGAAAACCGACTTGCCGGTGCTGATGGTGAGCGTGTCGCGGTTTTGCACAAAGCTGCCATCCTGGTTGCGCAGCCACAGGTCGGGATTGTTCAGCCACAAGTCGGCGACGTTGCCGTTGTTATCGACCCTGCTGAAAGGCGCAGTTTGCTGGTGGCGCGCGCGCTCATACCAGTAGCCGAACAGCAGCTTGTGGTTGTCGATCTGCTGGTTGAACTTCAGCGTCACGCCGGGACGATAGGTGCGGGTGCGGCTGGCACTGTAGACGTACACGGTATCCCTGGTGTCGCCGTCGCCGTTGATGTCGCGAGGGCCGCCGCCCAGTTGGCCGCCGGTATTGCCTTCGGTGAGTGTTTTGATCCCGCTGGGGCCGGTGCCGAAGCCATACCAGAAGTAGGGATCGACGTCGATGCTGGAGGTCGGGCTCAACTGGAAGTGGCTGTTGACCGTGGCCAGATAGTTCTTGAACGGATTCACGTTGAAGCCGTAGAAATTGTTGCCGGCTATGTTGGCGGCCAGGTTCGGGCCATAACCAGGATCGTTCTGGATCGCGCCGTTGACGCCGGGCTGGTGCACCGGCGGGGTGGTGCCGTACTCGTAGTTGGGGCCGTTCTGGGCGATCTGCGCCTTAGTCACCGTACGGTAGTAGGTGCTGACCGCATTGTTGTACAGGACGTTGGCGTTGATGAAGCTGCCCTGGCCCAGATTCAGGTTGCCGCCGAAGTCGACGTGCTGCTTCTCGGCGCTGCCGGCGCCCTTGAACTTGTCGGCCGTGGTTTTCGAATACGACAGGAAGAACTTGAAACGGTCGTCGAACAGCTTGCCCGAGTCGAAGCGCACATAGCGTTTCCACAGGCTGTTGGAGCCGACGCTGGTGGAGACGCGCACGCGTTGTTTGTCTTCCGGCGCGCACGTGGTCATGCCGATGTTGCCGCCGGAGGCGCCCACGTGTGGCGCTTCGGTATCGGTCGAGCCCTGGGTGACGAAGATGTCGCACAGGTTTTCGGCGTCGGTGTATTCCTGCGGGTAGACCGCGAAGCTGCCGGAGTCGTTGACCGGTGCGCCGTTGACGGTGAAGCCAAGCTGGTCGCTGTTGAAGCCGCGTACGCGGATGTTGCCGCCGAACAGGCCGGTGCCGTCATTGTCGTAGGTATTGACGCCCGGCAGCAGGTTGATCATCTGGTAAGGGTTGCCGGTGGGCGACTGCTTGTCCATGTAGTCGCGGTTGACCGAGCTGCGCGCCTTGGGCGACTCTTCCTGCTGGATCAGACCGGTCGCCTGGGCGGTGCCGCTATTGCCTTGGACGGTGACGGTGCCGACGTCGGTGGTAGTGGCGGTTTGGGCATAAGCGGCCGTTCCGGCTGCCATGAATATCCCGGATATCAGCAGCGATAGCCGGGTGAGTTTGCAGTGCATATTATTTCCCCTGAGAAGAATAGTAGTGGTGCGTTTTTAAGAGTGGCGCCGCCGGGCCCAGCGGCGTTGGAATCATCCGGAAGCAGGAATGAACTCCAGGTCTGCGGTGAAACGGTGTGTGTGTTCACCGCTCCAGCTGCCTTCCGGGAAGGCAGTGAAGGCGGCGCGATTGATCGTTTTGCGGGCGGCGTCGTCGAGCAGCATGGAATTGGACGATTCATCGATGCCCAGATCGACCACCGAGCCATCGCGCCTCAACACGAACCAGACGCGCACCTTGCCTTGCGGCTTGAGCTGGCTGGCTTCGCGGCCGGTCGGATAGCGCTTGATGCTGTTCAAGTGGGCGCGCAGTTTGGCGACGTATTGCGATTCGGCGTTGGCGGTATTGGGTTGAGGCGGAGGCGCCGGCTGCGCAGCCACCGGTTGCGGGGCGGGAGCAGGTGCGGGCGCCGGTGCGGTGTGGGCCGCCGGCTGGGGGAGTGCCGCCAATGGCGCGGGCGCATCGGTCACGGGGCGCTCCTGGGCTACCGGGGCCGGCGTGGGTTTGGAGATAGGAACGGGCTTGGCCTGCGGCTGGGGCGGTTCGATCTTTTTCAGCGGTTCTGGCAGCGGCGGAGTCTCAACCTTAGGGGTGGCCGGCAGCGTTTCTTCAAACAGTGAGATCTGGACCGGCGTCGGGTCTTCGTGGCGGACGAGGCGCGTGCTTTGTTGCACGCCTGCCAGCACCAGCGCCAGCAGCACCAGCAGCGATGGCAGGCCTGCCAGCGATTCACGGAAACGGAAAAGGAAAGGCGCGCGCATGGTCACTGCTTGCGGGTGGCAATCGAAATCGAATCGAAACCGCCGTGTTTGAGCTGGTCCATTACGTCAACCAGCTTCTGCACTTCCACGCCGCGGTCGCTGTTGATGATCAGGTTGAGCTTCTCGCCTTCCTTGGGGATTTGCTTGAGGCGGGCGACCAGGCCTTCGACAGGCGTGTTCTCGCCATCGACCTGCACCGCATCCTTGGTGATGGTGATGATGGCCTTGGCCTGGGGCTTGAGGTCTTGCGCGCTGCTGGAGCTGGGGAGCTGGGTCTTCAGGCCGAGCGCGGGGATCACATTCATGCTGATGAGCACGAAAAACACCAGCAGGAACATCATCACGTCGATCATCGGAATGATCTCGACGCGGGCTTTTCGTTTCTTGGGTTCATCCCAGCTACGCATGCTGCAACTCCTCGGAAGCATTGTTATACGATTCATAACGCTATAAGTTTTATAGCGATGCGCAGCGTAACGAGAAATTATGTCGTGCGTATTACATCAACCGGGTTTGCGTAAAGATTTGTTGGGAAGGAAAGTGGCGGCGCAGCAGGAGAGGGTCAGGGGCAGGATTATCCGCGCGGCAAGCGAATGAAGGACAGCAGGAATTTGAACAGATAGGCAACAATGATGGAGCCGAACAGGTCGCCGATCGACATCACGATCAGCCCGCTCCAGAAATGCGGGGAGGCGCCGCGCATGACGAACCAGAGCAACTGGAACAGCGGATTGGTCAGCGCATACAGCAGGATACAGGCCATCAGCCGGGTGGTGGTCAGGTTCGCCAGCGAGCGCCGCAAGTCCATGCCCGACAAGGTGAAACGGTAGGCGATATACGGTGCCAAGGCCGAGATCAGGCAGTAGCCTGCTGCCGTGATGGGGTCATGGGGGAACAGTCGGTAAGTGGCGGTGGTGGCCAGCGAGCCCAGCAGCAAGCCGACGCAGCCGGCTTCGGCAAACAGCAGCGTGCAGATCAGCCGCACGCCGGCGGGCAGGTAGACCCAGGCGATGCCTTCGGTGAATTCGGTCTGGCGGAACAGCCATTCGTTCAGGCTGTAGAAAAGGAAATAACAAATGGCGGTGCCTGCCGCGGCGGCAACGTGCGTGCGCAAGGTCGACTGGGTATTGGGCGAGGCATCCATGACGGCGCGTATGTTACCGATTTCTATGCTGCCCTGCAGCAGGCAATCTCATGTTGTGGCTAAATCGCCCGCACGGCGCGCCGGAAAAGTGGGGATATTGCGCTATGGCAGGGCTAGGCGTATTATCCGCTATCGAATCTGTAACGATGTAAAAGCAGCTGCGAACAGCGACATAACGAAACCAACAACGCGAAACACAACAACGCCAACAGCGTAGCTATGGGTAAAAACAAGAGGCCTGCGGATATCTATCTGCGCTTTCTGCAACTGGCCGATGCACTACGGGGATTGCCTTCATTGGCAACGCTGGATCCGCTGGAAGACCGGATCCTGGCGTATATCGCCCGTGCCGGCCAGGAGCAGCAGCGCCTGTCGGTGCGCGACCTGATGGCGCAAAGCGAATTCGGTTCGCCGGCGATGCTGCACACCCGCCTCAAGTCGATGCGGGAAAAAGGCTGGATCGTGCTGGCCGACACCGAAGACCCGCGCCGCAAACAGGTCGAACTGAGCCAGGCCGCCTGGCTGCATTTCGACAAGCTCTCCAAATGCCTGGTGCAGGCAACGCGCAATACCGACGACTGAGTTTTTGCGCGGCATCCCGGCGCCGTCACACGGGCGAAACACCTGGTCGCTAAGCTGCTCATCTCCCGCTCCGGGGTGAACCTGACCGCTTGTGATCATGCGCCTGACGACTCTCCTGCCTTTCCTGTTTTCCCTGCTGGCCGGCGCCATTGCCGGACCATCGGCCCATGCCGCCGATCCGCACAAGCTATGGGAAATCGTCAGCGAGCAATGCGTACCCAACATGCGCGCCACCAGCAGCCCCCTGCCTTGCGCGGCGGTGGACCTGGAGCGCGGTTTCGTCGTGCTCAAGGACATCGTCGGTCCGGCCCAATACCTGTTGATGCCCACGCGCCGCTTGCCCGGCATCGAAAGCCCGGAATTGCTGGAGGCAGATGCGCCGAACTACTGGGGCTATGCCTGGCAGCAGCGCTTCCGCGTGGGGCAGGCGCTGGGACGCCCGCTGGCTGACGAGCAGCTCGGCCTGGAAGTCAATTCAGCCGCCGCGCGTTCCCAGTTGCATCTGCATATCCATATCGACTGCATGCGGCGCGATGTCGCCGAGAGCCTGGCGGCCCATCGCGGCGATCCGCTGCGGCGCTGGATGCCCTGGCAATTCGAGGGGCACCGCTATTGGGTGATGCGTCTGCCGGGCGATGCCCTGCAATCCGACGATCCGTTCAAGCTGGCCGCCGCGCGCGACGCCTTTGCCGCCTCCGCCATGGCCGCGCAGTCGCTGCTGCTGACTGGTGCCCGCTTGGAAGATGGCAGCATCGGTTTCTTCCTGGTGAACATGCCGGTCAATGTCGATCTGCAGGAAAGAGGCAGTGCCGAGGTGCTGATGGACCACGATTGCCGCTGGTAAGGCGATAACCGATTAAGCCAATGATGCCGGAGCGGCAGGCGTGCCGCTCCGGCATTGTCATTTGGAGGGGGGCGTGCGGTGTTGCCGGTAAAGCAATGCTGCCCGGCGGCATGTTGCTTGCTTTGAACACGGCGGCAGCGCCGTGCAGACAAGCACGGCCCTTTTCTATATGATTGCCGGCCCAAAAATGAAGGAGTAATCGATGGCGAACGCATGCGGGGTGGATTTCGGCACCTCCAATTCCACGGTCGGCTGGCTGCGTCCCGATGCGGGCGAATCCCTGCTGCTGCCGCTGGAAGAAGGCAAGGCGACGCTGCCATCGGTGGTGTTCTTCAACGCCGACGAAAATGAATTCAGCTACGGCCGCAGCGGGCTTAATGAATACTTGTCCGGTTATGAAGGCCGCCTGATGCGTTCGCTGAAGAGCCTGCTCGGTTCCGGCGCCATCGACGGCCAGACCGAAGTCGGCGGCCGGGCCTTGCCTTACCGCGGCTTGCTGGCGCAATTCATAGGCGAGCTCAAGACGCGCGCCGAACGCGCTGCCGGCCAATCCTTCTCGCGCGTGGTGATGGGGCGTCCGGTGCATTTCGTCGACGACGACCTGGCCGCCGACCAATTGGCGCAGGATACGCTGGAAGACATCGCGCGCAGCGTCGGCTTTACCGATATCGAATTCCAGTTCGAACCTATCGCCGCGGCCTTCGATTACGAGTCGCGCATCAGCGGCGAAGAGCTGGTGCTGATCGCCGACATCGGCGGCGGCACGTCGGACTTTTCGCTGGTGCGCCTTTCGCCGCAGCGTGCGGCGCACCAGGAGCGGCGCGACGACATCCTGGCCAACGGCGGCGTGCACATCGGCGGCACCGACTTCGACAAGTATTTCAGCCTGTCCTGCGTGATGCCGCTGCTGGGCTTGGGCGGCCGCCTGGCCGGCAACGCTGAAGTACCCTCCAGCTATTATTTCAACCTCGCCACTTGGCACACCATCAACCAGCTCTACACGCGCAAGACCTGGCAGCAATTGCAGGACGTGGCGCGCGAGGCGGTCGACCGTGACCGTTTCGCGCGTCTGCTTGACGTAGTGGATCAGCGCTGCGGCCACTGGCTGGCGCTGCAGGTGGAAGGCGGCAAGATCGACCTGTCCTCGCAAGAGTCGGCCACGCTGGATCTGCAGCGCCTGCGTCCGGCGCAAACGCTGGAATTGAACCGCGCTGATTTCGATGCCGCCGTCGAGCATTTGGTGCAGTCGGTCGAACAGACAGTCTCGGGCTTGTTGCGGCAGGCTGGCTTGCGTCTGTCCGATATCGACAGTGTGTTCTTTACTGGAGGCTCTTCCGGTGTGAATCTGTTGCGTCAGCGTATTGGTGCGCTGGTGCCGGATGCCAAGCATGTTGAAGGTGATCTGTTTGGCAGCATCGGTAGCGGTTTGGCGATCGACGCAGCGCGTAAGTTCGGCTAGAGCTTGTTGCTTTTT
>NZ_LFLT01000045.1 GCF_001189955.1 Herbaspirillum chlorophenolicum
GCTAATCGGGCACTTTTGCTTCAACCGACGTCTGTTCCACTGCGCCTCAGACACCACTCTGGTAAATAGATCCTGATTGAATGCCTTTGTTGAAGATCGACTTCTCCTCAGTACTGGATCTCGCTCCGACCGACTTTATTGTTGCGTAGCTACTGTCATCCATAAGGTGGTTGGTGCCCGACCGACTTTACGTGCCATTTGCTACCTTTAAACATCAAACACTTAGCATCACGAACCCCGACCGACTTTATTGTGTGTAGTCACGGCTTAGGACCAAGGGCGCCCAGGTAGCTATGCACGCTGCTGTGCACAGGCCAGCCACGAGTATGAGCAGTGCCTTCCCGAACAGGCTCAGTAGATACCCGATCCAGTATTTCTGTATACCCGCCAAGTAGGTCACTTCGTCCTTGGCGTTCCAGTTCTTCTTCGTTGCCATATTTTCAATATCCTCTGCTTGCGCCACTTCGGCGGCTCGTCAATTCTGGCGTCACGACGTGGCTAGCGCGCCGGCAATGCCAAGATTTCAGTGTGCCGTAAGCCGGCTGGCGTGGTTGCACCGGGTTGTGTGCTGGCGATGTACACAGCACATCGTGGCGCAAAACCCTCCCCGACCGGCTGCGGGACAATTTCGCATGAGTTTCACAGAGTTGCAGAATACGGAAAAACCTTTTCTGAATCCTCTGGTGGTTTTTCCTTGAGTGATAATCCCATTTATCACTCAAGCATTTATGGTGGTTTTCGGCGTGAAACACTATAATTGTTGCGTACTCTTCCAATTTCGAAGGAATCTGATGGCTTTGAGTTCTGGTCGCGACGCCATCTGCTTCCAGCAATTGCGTTTCACTGACTTTCGCGCGCGAAACTTAAATCAAGGATCAGCCATGGGCGTGCTCATGTTCAAAAAACCTCCTGTAACCGATCAATTTCCGCTATGACCGAATCGCCAACCGTTACACACGCCGCGCCCACGCCACCCTTGACCCTGGCGGACTTCGAGGCCGCACAAGTCGACGAGATCCTGGCGAAGCACCCGGACGCCAACTGCCAGGACCTGAACAATGTGCTCTGGGCGGCGAAGGACGCGGTGGAGGACGGGCCCCGGCGCGCCCTCGAGCTGCTTGCCGGCGTATGTTCGATGCGCCTGGTGCCGGAGGAGCCGACCGAGGTGTACCGTCCGATGGTCCAATGGAGCGACGGCACCTGCAGCATGGCGCCCGGGCACCTGTCGGCCACCGACATCGACGCGCTGGCCCAAGTGGCCGGCAGCGTCAAGCATGCCGCGCTGCGCGCCCGCTTGGCCGACCTGGTGTGGCGGCAGGAAAAGCGCCGCGGCGACCAGTTCGCCCGGATGGCCATCGCGGCCTACCGTGAGCTACCGGTGTCGGCCGACACCTGGCACGGCGGGGGCCAGGCCGGCTGGCACCGCGCCCTGCAGCTGGCCAAACAGATCCGCGCCGCGGAGGACATCGCAGCGATCGAAACGCTGCTGCTGGACGCCTTCTTCGCCGCCGCCAGCGACGCCGACGGCTACCAGGCCCTGCACTTCCTACGCCCGTTGCGCGCGGAGCGCCGAAGCGGCGGGCGCGCGCGGGAAGTCGCGGAACAGCTGGAAGACATCGGCCGGCAGCGGATGGTCCTTTCGCACGCCTTTGTCGCTCAGGCTCATTTCGAGTCCGCTGCCGAATGGTTCGAGTGGGCGCGCGACCGCGAGCGGCAGGCTCTCTCGCTGTCGTTGGCCGCCGAAGCCATCGTGCTGCAGGCCGAACAGGGCGACGGCGCGATCGTTCAGCACACCTGGCTGACCAAGGCCATCGAGGCGTACCGTCGGGTTCCCGGTCGTTTCCGGGTCCAGCTCGGCGTGGAAGCGGCTATCGAGGATGTCCGGCGCAGGCGCGAGACCGCCGGGCACGCCTTGCTGGGCGAAATGGTTATGCTGCCCGGTCCGAGCATGGACGTGACCGACCTTGTCCAATCGTCGGTCGACCACGTGAAGGGGCGCGCCGCGCTCGAGGCGCTGCTGGCGTTCTGCGGCCTGGACAGTCCGCCCGATGTCGCCCGCCTCGGCGCCGACGCTGCGGCAACGCTGAAGGCCACGCCGCTCGGCTCAATGATCGACGGCGTGGTGGTGGCCGCCGACGGCCGCCGGGTCGAACACGTCGGCCCTGGCCAGGGATGGGAGCCACAGGTTGAAGCGCTGACGCGGGCGACGTTCCGCGAGCATGCGGCCAGGACCGCGCTGGCCAAGATCATGCCCGCCCGCGTCCAGCTGCGCGCCGAACACGACTACCGCTTGGGCGATTTCCTTGCCGTGGCCGAGCGCTCGCCCGTGGTGCCGTCCGACCGCGCCAGGATCGTCGGCCAGGGCCTGCACGCCGGATTTTGCGGCGACATGGTGCAGGCCATGCACATCCTGATGCCGCAGTTCGAACACATCGTGCGCCACGTCCTGCGCGGCGCCGGCGCCTTCACCGCCCAGCACGACCAAGACGGCCTGGACATGGAAGTGGCGCTGGCCAGCCTGCTCGAGCGTCCGCAGATGGCCGAGGAATTCGGCGACGGCCTGACGCTGGCCATCCACGCCCTCATGTGCGACCGGGCCGGATCGAACCTGCGCAACGATGTCGCCCACGGCCTGGCGGACGAGGAGCTGTGCGATTCTCCATTCGCGCTGTACGCCTGGTGGCTGGTGCTGCAGCTGGTGACGGAGACCTTCGCGGTCGCCATGGAGGCGGCCGGCGCGCCGGAATCCCAAGGCGACCCCGCCAGAGCGCCCGATCCCGCCGCAGGTCCGGGCGCGCCCGGCTGATACGTGGCGCAGAACACGGACATCCTGCTGCCGTCGCTGCAGTACACGCGCAGCGACTACACGGCCCTGCGCGCCTACTGCCTGAAGCTGCCGATCGACCGTATCGGCGACCTCTACTACAGTGAGGACAGCCCCCAGCTCGAGCACGGTCTGGAGCGCTATCTGGTCGAGATGCGTGACGCACTGGTCGAACGCGCGATCGAAAACAACCCGGCGTTCGCCGAATCGCTGACCCACGCCCGCAAGACCGGCCACATCTCCCCCAAGATGCTCGACATCCTGGTTCAGGCGGCCGATGCCAGGCCCGCCCCGCCCTCTCCCGCGGACGCGCTCGCAAAGTGGTTCCGCCCGCGCACGGTCAGGGCGCTGCGCGCCGAGGGTGTGGCGACGTTAGCCGACCTCGTCGACCTGGTCAACCGGCGCGGCGCCGCCTGGTGGCGTTCCGTCCCCCGGATCGGCGTACACCGCAGCACCGTGGTGCTGCGCTGGCTGCGCCAGCACCAAGAGCAGCTGGGCGAAGTCGTGGCGGCCACGCACAACGTGGCGGCGGCGCGCGCGCTGCGCGTGCTCGATCCCGCCACATCGACCGAGCTGGTCCCGCTGGGCCAGTTCTATCTGCCGGCGCGGCTCGACGGGCACGACGGCATCAACCGTGCCCCGGCGTTCTGCTTCATCTCGGCACGCGACGACCTGGCGGCTGTCGACTGCTACCTGGCCAGGTTCGAGGGCCAGCCCCATACCCAGCGCGCCTACCGCAAGGAACTGGAGCGTTTCGTCCTATGGTCCGTGCATGTCGCCGGCAAGCCGCTTTCCTCGTTGCTGGTGAATGAGTGCGAGGCCTACAAGCGCTTCCTCGCGGCGCCGCCCGAAGCATTCTGTGGCGCGCCGGCACCGCGATCGAGCAAATTGTGGCGGCCATTCGTCCTGAAGAAAAAGGACCGCGAACCAAAGAAACGTGACAGTTCCCGTCCACCGAGGCCGTTGACGCCAGCTTCACAAAAATTCGCGCTGACAGTACTGCGCGCGGCCTTCGACTATTGGGTCAAGGTGCGCTACCTCGGAGGCAACCCATGGACGGCGGTCAAGGATCCAATCGTCGTGCAGGAAGTCAACGATATCCAGGTTGATCGCGCCTTGTCGCTCGAGGGCTGGAGCGCCGTCGTGGGCACGCTAACCAGGCGCGGCCAGGTCGACGGGAACGTCCAGGATCGGGTGGCGCTGGCGGCGATCCTGCTGATGGGTGACTCAGGCCTGCGGCGTGAGGAAGCGGCGCGCGCGATGCGCCTGGCGCTGCGACCGAGCCAACATGCCAGAGGCGTCTGGATGCTCACGGCCCTGGGCAAGCGCAGCAAGAAGCGCCTGGTGCCGGTCAGCCCGCGCGCCGTCGCCGCGCTGCAGGCGCACTGGGGCGACCTCGGCCTCGACTTCATGGACCCGGGCGAAGACATGCCGCTGTTCTCACCCGTGGTGGTGCCGGCCACGCCGGCCGCCGCCGCCCGGCATGGGAGTGGCATGGCGCGCCCCGGGTACACCGCGAACGCGATCTACGCACTGGTCAAATCCGCGCTCGTCAGGGTGCGCAGGGAACTTGAGGCCGTCGATCCCGACGGCGAAGCGGCGCGCGTGACGATCGAGGACATCGAGCAGTTGGCGTCGACCAGCCCGCACGCCTTCCGCCACACGTTCGGCTCGATCGCCGTCGACAAGGACATGCCCCTCAATGTCGTGCAGGAGATCCTGGGGCACGAGGACTCGGCCACGACGGCGATCTACGTGAAGGCGCGCGAAAAGCGCCTGGCGGCGGAGGCGGCCAGGCTGTACGGGGAGCCGGAAGATCCCGAACCTTGACGGTGTCGCGTATCATGTCGTTAAGAAATAAACGGAGACCACCGTGTCGAAGAAATACGCCCTTCCCGCCTTCCTCGTCGGCACAGTCGACCAGGCGGCATACCAGCGCTGGCTCGAGCACAAGGCGCAGGCCCACGTCCGGCGCGACCGCAAGCGCGGCAACGCCAGCGCCATTGGCGAGGCGTACCGCGTGGCCATCCACGCAGCTGTCGCCGCGGGCGGTGGGCGCGATGCCTACACCGGCGAGGCACTCGACTGGTCTCTGCTGAGCCGCTACGACAACGTCGAGTCGGCCGAAGGTGGCCGCACGTACAAGCACGGCTTCGCACGGCTCCCGACGGTCGACCACGTGGGCGACGGCCTGGGCCCAGCCGACTTCAAAATCTGCGGCTGGCGCGTCAACGACGCAAAGCACGACCTGGACATCCCGGCCTTCCTCGGCGTGTGCAAGGCCGTCCTCGAACACCATGGATTCACGGTCACCCCGCCGGTAGCCCATGCCACGGACACCGCCACGCTGGAGGCCGCATGACCAATCCGGTTTCCATGACGGCCGCGCTCAAACACCGCGCCATCCCACTGCCTGCGGCATCGGTGCTGCAAATGATGCAATGGGCCGGCCTGGTGGAAGACGTCGAATACACGTCCTCGTCCGGATCGGGCGAGATCAAGCACTTTTTGCGCCTCACCGAACGGGGTCTCGCGTACGGGGGGTTTGAGGTGCAGTGGAACGGAAAACCGGGTTAAGGACTTGGAACCAACTTCAAGTATTGATACAGCGTTTCCCGACTGATGCCGAACTCCCGCGCAAGCGTTGATTTCTGTTCGCCGGCCCCAGCACGGCGGCGCAGCTCGACAACCTGGTTGTCCGCCAGCGCTTTCTTGCGGCCTCGGTAGGCGCCGCGCTGCTTGGCCAATGCGATCCCTTCGCGCTGCCGCTCGCCGATCAAGGCCCGCTCGAACTCCGCGAACGCGCCCATGACCGACAGCAGCAGGTTTGCCATCGGCGAGTCTTCGCCGGTGAAGCTCAGGCATTCCTTGACGAATTCGATTCGTATTCCGCGCTTGGTCAACGTCTGGACCAGCCGGCGCAGATCATCCAGGTTGCGCGCCAGACGGTCCATGCTGTGCACGACTACCGTGTCGCCTTCACGGGCGAACGACAGCAAGGCGTCGAGCTGCGGCCGCTGTGTATCTTTGCCCGAGGCTTTGTCGGTGAACAGCTTGTCCACCTGGACCTGATCGAGCTGACGCTCTGGATTCTGGTCGAAACTGCTGACCCGAACATAACCTATGCGTTGACCTCGCAAAACATGCCTCCTTAACAATATATGTCAGTAAAGACTCTATGACCCTTCAAGGCATATGTCAAGTAATTGCGATAACAACCCTATCCTGACGGCTTCCGCTTGGGTCTTCTGACATCAGGTTGTCGTTTTCAGAAGACGAATGCACGAAATGTCAGGACTCATCTGCACTACATCGTGATGCCGTCATTTGCCCTCGATTAGTTCTCCAAAAAGCTCTCGCACCTTAGTCTTTGCGTCGGCCAAGGCGACCCGCCCTTGGGCTGTGATTTCATATACCCGTCGGTCTCGCCGACCTGTGCGCTCGTGGTGCGAGGTGAGATAGCCCTTTTTTTCCATGCCGTGCAGCATTGGGTACAGCGTCCCGGCGCTCAGCTCATAGCCGTGATGACGCAGCTCTTCGATGATGCCAAGACCGAAGATTGGCTCCTCGGCCGCGTGGTGCAAGATGTGCAGGCGGATCAATCCGCCATAGAGGTCTTTGTCCGTCATCGTTTCGTTTCCTGGCTGTAGGTCTCAGCCTCGCACCCAGCCTGCCCGTATTGCTTGTGCCAGTATGGTGCGGTAAAGCTGCTCGACCAAACCAGTGATGCGTAGGCCAACTCTGCTCCAGAACGGTGTCAACGCCGCATATACGCCGAGTGAAACGACGAGCGCGCCCACCATGTCGAGCGGGAAATGCACGCCAAGGAACACGCGCGCCCACGCGACACCCAGCCCGACCAGCAGAGTGACAATCCCCCAAGCAACAGCGCCCTCGAAGAACAGCGTCAGGCCAATGCCGCAAAAGACGGTCATGTGATCGCTCGGGAACGATGAGTCGGCTACGTGTACCATCCAGGCGTGCCCCAGCCCGATCATGAACGGCCTCGGATGGGGCCAGAGTGCACAGATGGCTTGGTTGGCGGCTAAGCTGACCAGTGTGACTAAAGAAGCCTTTAGCGCCATGCTGCGGCGGGTGGGACTTCCCCATAACCAGAAGCCAAGCAGCAGTAGCGGAATCAGGTAGATCAGATCGTCAGCAATGCCAACAGCGATGTGTACCAGCCATGTCGGTGTGTCATTGCTACCGTTGATTTGAAGGAACCAGGTTCGGCTAAGTGTTTCGATTTCGTTCATCGTTTCGCGTATCCGTAGATTTCTAATTGAAGCTCATCAGCCAGCCTGCCAAGCCGCACCCCACCACCACCAGCCAAGGCGGCAATTTCCAGAACATCAGGGCGACGAAGGCGACGACTGCAATGCCGAAGTCTCGCGGCGCGTGGATGGCGCTCGTCCATACCGGGTGATAGAGCGCGGCCAACAAAAGGCCGACTACTGCTGCATTGACCCCCATCAGTGCAGCTTGCGTGCGCACGTTGCGGCGCAGCCGCTCCCAGAATGGCAAGGCACCTGTTACCAGCAAGAAGGACGGCGCGAAGATCGCCAGCAAGCAGACCATGCCGCCGATCCACCCGGAGGGGGTGACATTCATGGATGCCCCCAAGAAGGCGGCGAACGTGAACAGCGGGCCGGGAACGGCCTGCGCCGCACCGTAGCCGGCAAGGAAGGCATCATTACTGACCCAGCCGGGAGGCACGACAGCAGCTTGCAACAAGGGCAGCACGACATGGCCGCCGCCGAAGACTAGAGCACCCGACCTGAAGAACGCGCTTACGTCTGCGATGGCTTGGTAAGGCAGCAGCGTGGCCAGCATGGGCAAACCGACCAGTAGGCCGAAGAACACTGTCAGCCACAGCGCACCGGCACGGTGGCTGACAGTGACGGGCAGTGGATCATGGTCTTTGGACGGAGCAGGATTGAACAGGAGAAGCCCCGAGATGGCAGCCGCAGCGATGATGCCAACCTGCCCAAGAGCAGACGGAACCAGTAAGGCGATGCAGGCCGCAACCGCCATGATCGTGACCCGAGGGGGGGCCGTGCATAGGTTTCTTGCCATCCCCCAAACTGCCTGTGCAACCACGGCGACAGCTACAACCTTGAGGCCGTGCAGCGCGCCCGGAGGGATTGCGGTAGCGTGGCTTGAAAGGCCGAGCGCGAAGAGGATCAGGGCGATAGCCGAAGGCAGACTGAATCCGGCCCATGCGGCGAGCGCGCCGATGTAGCCGTGACGGGAGAGGCCCAAGGCCATGCCGACCTGACTGCTGGCTGGCCCCGGCAGAAATTGGCAAAGGGCGACCAAGTCGGCATAGCTACGTTCGCTCAGCCAGCGGCGTCGATTGACGAATTCATCGCGGAAGTAACCGAGGTGCGCAATTGGCCCTCCGAACGAGGTCAGGCCGAGTCGCAGAAACACCAGAAAGACGCCCCACACGCTTTCCTTCTGATCGCAACCGTCGGCAACTGATTGGGTTGATTTGCGAAATGCTGTCATGGATGACGACCGAGGCTGAATCGCTGGTTGGTCAGCGGGGGGAAGGTCGGGCGTTGGATCGAAATGAAGCCGTGATCGGTGGCCTGATGGCACGCCGTGCATGCGTGCGAAAGGCTGTCATAGGCCCGCACGAAGCGAACGGAATCCTTGGTCGCAATGGCCTTTTCGAGCTGCGCGACTGGCTCGGCCGTCATCGGTTCGATGATCTTGGCGATGGGCTTGCCCTTGAATTCCGGCTGGTACTTGGCCGCATCCTCGAAGGCTTCTTTCAGTTCGTCCAGCTCGTAGGCGGCAAGCTGCCAGTTCTTGCCCTTCCCGGCGAACCACAGCTTGGCATGCCGCAACTGAATGGCACTCATGAACTCGCCGAGTCCCGGTGTATAGCCTTGTACTGGCGAGGTTGATGTTTCCGGCTCTGCGGCCATTGAAACGCTACAGACCAGAAGCGCCAAGACACAAGCTGCTACCGCAAGAACGGGCTTCATGGAGACTCCAAATAAGGGCAGGACTCTCCATTTTATCGTATTTCGCTATCGAAATTCGATAGTAATAAACTTAACGCTTAAACGCTTGGCCAACCAATCCGAAGTGATAGCGGCAGCAGCCCCTTAGATCAACGGAATCGACGTAGACAAAACCGGCTTCCACCATCCAGGCGTGGCACTGTTCCGGTGAGGGGCGTATCGATAGTGAAGGGCCGCGAGGCGTCGGGATGTCGCTTCGCCAATGGATCACCGACAGGCTGCCGCCATCTTCCAACACGCGCAAAGCCTCGCGCAACAAGGCAACGGGCTGTTCAAGGTGCAACAGATTGAAGATCATGGCGTGGCGTTGGGAACCACTTTCCACGCCAGTACCCTTGGCCACAAAATCACGGAGGGCAATATGGATGTTATCCAGGCCGGCCGTTTCCGCCTTCCTTGCGACAGCCGCCACCATCTCCGGCTCGATGTCGAGCGCGGTGACGATGCCCGACACCCTGCGAGCGACAGGTAGCGTGAAGGTGCCGTAACCGCAGCCAAACTCAATGACGCCGCCGGCCTTGCCATCGCTCGGCAGCAATTGGTCGAGCGCCGCTTCCGGATCAAAAAACGACGACCAATATGCCTCATCGGGCATGCCGCTTTCACGCCCTTTCATCGCTGCTCGTCCCTGTTATGTTCATGCGGCTCCTCTGACCAAGGTTTCGCTCATCCGCACGGCGACGATCACGCCGGATAGGAAGGTAAGGCCCGCGATCAGCCATACGGCTGCCGCCAACCCGAATAGGTCGGCGGTGACACCGGCCAAGAGTGCGCCGATCGCGTATCCAAGGTCTCGCCAGAGCCGGTATACGCCCACGGCCGAGGCCCGCCAAGCAGGATGTGCCACGTCACCGATGGCTGCCAGCAACGTCGGATAGACCATCGCGGTGCCGACCCCCAGGAAAACGCCACCCAAGCCAAAGCCCATAAAACCGCTGCTCAATGCCGTGACCGCGATGCCCACTGCCTGCGTCCACATCCCCCAGGCGATCAACTGCTTGCGTCCAATGCGGTCGGACAGCGCCCCCGTGAAAATCTGCGTCATCCCCCAAACAGCCGGGTAGATGGCAGCCAGCGTGCCGATCTGTGCCAGGGACATGCCGGCGGCAGCGAAGACCAACGGGAATAGCCCCCAGGCCATGCCATCGTTGAGGTTATTGACCAGCCCCGCCTGGCTGACGCTGGACAGATTGCGATCAGTCAGTGAGGCACGGCGGAAGATTTCGCCTTGGCTGGGCAGCGCACCCGCATCTACCGCATGGTGCGTCCGAACCTCGTGAGCCACATAGTGCCGGGTTTCACGAACCGCAATGACCGAGAGCATCAAGCCGAAGGCGACGTAGACGACACCCAGGTAGAACGGCTCCGGCCGAAGCCCATAGCGAGCAGCCAGCCAGCCGGTGGCGAGGGCGCTGCCGGCCACGGCAAAGTAACCGGAAAACTCGTTGAGTCCCATCGCCAGGCCGCGCTGCTTGGGACCAACCAGATCGATCTTCATGATGACCGTGGTGGACCATGTGAGGCCCTGGCTAACGCCTAGCAAGATGTTGCCGGCGACGATCCAGTTCCAATCGGGTGCCCACATCAGCACGAATGGCACCGGCACGGCAACGAGCCATCCGGCGACCAGGACATGCTTGCGGCCGTAGCGGTCGGACAGCCGCCCGGCGAAATAATTGGTCAGCGCCTTGGTAATGCCGAAGACGACGATGAAGGAGAGGATTGCCGCCCGCGCTGCGACGTGAAACTCATGCTCGGCGATGGCCGGCAGGATGCTGCGCTCAAGTCCTACCATCGCCCCAACAAAGGCATTCACCAGTACGAGCAGCGAGAACTGGCCCAGGTTCTCGCGCAATCCGAGGCGAATGGCAGGCGTGTGCATGACTCAGCTCTCCAGACCGAGGTTGAATCGCACCATGGCGTCCATCTCGGCCGGACGTGGCGGAATCTCCTGCGTCAGATGCTCGATGAAGGCCGCCCGTGTCATCGTGAGCGCCGGGTTCCAGCGTTTCTCGAAACCGAGGGTCGAAGTAGGCTTGCCCGACAGCCCAACTCCGCAGGCACTGCCGGCCTGATGCCCTGGATAGATTTCAATTTCGTCGGGCAACGGCAGCAGCTTGATGTGCAGGCTGTCATAGATCGTACCGGCCATCTCTCGCTCTTGGCCGGCCAGATCGGGGCGCCCAACGGCACCGACAAACAGCGTGTCGCCAGTCAGGACGAACCATGGCGCTTCGCCGCGCCGCTTGTCCGTCACCAACAGGCACAGGCTGTCCGGTGTATGCCCTGGTGTATGCAACACCTTGATCTTGACGTTGCCGATGTCGAGCACCTGGCCATCCTGCAAAGGCAGAAAGCCGTGCTTTACCCGGCCGACGTTGGATTCGTGCAGGCAATACGGGGCATGGACCCGCTGCGCCAACTCGTGGCCACCGGAGTAGTGATCGGCGTGCACATGGGTGTCGATGACATGTGTGATTTCAACCTTTGCCTCGCGGGCGGCCTCGATGAACCACTCCTCGTCACCCGCCACTACATCCACGGCGACCGCCTTACCCAATCCACCGCACCCGAAAAAGTACGACAGGGATGATCCCTTGGTCGCAAGTTGCTTGAAAAACATCGTCACTCTCCCCGTCAGAACACAAGAACCTTGTCGGCCTCGGCCGTCCAGGCCGCCAACTCGCTCAAAGTACTGCGGCGAGTTCCCTCTATGAGTTCATCCGCTTTGATTCCACGGGCATCGAGGCATGTTCCACACAGCCCCACTTCACCGCCAACCATGCGCAGCATGTCGCCCGCGTTGTAGTAGCCCTCGGGAACCTTCTGACCGGTCTTGGCGCAGGCTACGGCGTCCCCCATCAGGAAGAGGCGAACTGTCTGGCCTTCACGCTTGGCCAGGGCTTTGGCGAGTCGCAGCGCGTTGTAGCTGCGTTCGCTCCCGTAAGGGGCATCATTGAGGATGAACAAGGTTTGCATGGCGATCTCTGGGGTCGTGTAGGTCGATGTTTGGTTCGCTCCGTAGCTCACTCAGTCGAGGTTTCAATGGGCAAGCCACCGGCGGCCCATTCACTCACGCCGTCACTGATCTTTGTGGCGGCGAAGCCACGAGCGCGAAGCAGTTGCACTGCCTCGTCGGACATGAGACAGAACGGCCCACGGCAATAGGCGACGATCGCGCGATCTGCCGGCAGATCGGCCAGGCGCTTTTCCAGTTCATCCAGCGGCAACGAGCGGGCGAAGGGCAGATGGCCGGCATTGAACTCGCTGGCCGGGCGCACGTCGATCACGACGATTTCCCCGTACCTCGCCTTCTCAAGCAGGCTCTCCCGGCTTTCCGAAACCAGCGTGTCCGGCTGGGCTGTCATCTGCTCCAAGGCCACGCGCAACTCGACCAGGTGCTCCTCGGCGGTTTCCCGCAGCGTGACCCACAACTGCGATACGTCCTGACCGCTCAGCCGGTAGTAGATGTATTTGCCGTCACGCCGGGTCTCTACCAGTCGCGCCTCCCGCAGCGTCTTGAGATGAGCACTGGTAAGACGCATGTCAATGCCGGCCTGAGCGGCTAGGGTCTCGACGCTCTTCTCGCCTTGTGCCAACAACTCGACCAGCTCCAGTCGTTTCGGACTGGCAAGGGACTTGCCGATTCGGGCGACTTGCTCGTAGAGCAGGTCTTTCAACGATCGCTTATTCATACAAACACTCTAATGAGTATTGGAATGTAAGTCAAGCGGTGCGCGGTAGCGCATTATCAAGATGCTTATTGCTTGGCGAGAAGCTTTTCCCCATCGGAGCGTAGTTCGCCCTTGGGTGAGATGTGCCTGTACAAAGTCTGCCGTGTGATACCAAGCTCTCCACACAGATCACCGACCTTGGTTTCGGGTTGCCCCATCGCCGCCATCGCCAGCCGCAACTTTGCTGCGGTCATCTTGAATGGCCGGCCACCCTTCCGGCCTCGCGCCCGCGCCGAGGCCAAACCCGCTATGGTGCGCTCGGCGATCAACTCGCGCTCGAACTCAGCCAGCGCAGCGAAGATGCCAAAAACCAGCTTGCCGGCTGCCGTCGTAGTGTCGATGGCCGCGCCGTGGCCGGTCAGCACCTTCAGACCGATACCTCGCCCAGTCAGGTCATGCACCGTGTTGATCAGGTGACGTAGGTCGCGCCCGAGGCGGTCCAACTTCCACACGACCAAGGTGTCACCTGACCGTAGCGCCTTCAGGCAGTTCGCCAAGCCGGGGCGATCCTCGCGTTTGCCGGACGCCTGGTCCTCGTAGAAATGGGCCGGATCGATGCCAGCAGCAATCAGCGCGTCACGCTGTAAGTCGGTTGTCTGGGAGCCATCCGCCTTCGACACTCGCATGTAGCCGATTTGCATGTTTCACCTGTCACATATACGTTCGATTATGTGACAGTGTGCGCCGGAAAGCTCAGGCCGTTAAAATTTGTCACTTAACCCGTCATTCTGTCTAAGGCATGCAAAGGGTCCATCAGGCTCATAATGTGACAGGAATTCCGGCGGGATGCCTTCCTTCACGAAGGTGGCTCGCAACCGTTCCAGGGAAGCTGGGTCGCGCCGACCATAGGAAGCCAACGCGAACAGCGAGCGTGCCGTCTCGGGGTTGTGCCGCGCTTCAATGATGGCTTCATCGATGGCCTGGACTGCACGTTGCCAGTGATTGACGGGTTCGGGCTTCGGCGCTTTCGCCGGCAGGCCACTGGTGAACTCGGTTTGGGGCTCGGACCAGAATAGCTTTGCATGCTCGCCAGGCGGGCTTATATCCCTCACTTCGATCAAGCTGATTGCCGTTGCCGCAGCCTCCAGCATCTGCAACCCTACTGCTAGGATCAGGGTTTCATACGGTCGCCACAGACTTTGCCCAGCACGCAGCGGATACCCACAGCGTTCCCAGATCAGGCGGAGATACCCCGCGTAGGTTCCGCACGCCGAAAGCGGGGTGTTCAGCTCATCAAGCAGCGTGCGTAGCAGCCGAAACCACAATCCGGCGTGGATGCGTCGGCGCGGCAGCTCAACATGGCCGGTCGTCAGTGCCTGCCAGGTACGCCGGTCCATCGTCGCAATCGCGTCGCTGGCCGTGCGTGGGTCGGCGTCGGCGTTTTCCCAGCCGAGAAACCGCCCAGGCACGCCCCAATACGATTCCAGCCAGCACCCATGCAGCGGGCAGCTCAGCATCAGGGGCAGCTTCCACGCAAGTAATACGGCTTGGTTTGCCGGATCGTTCAGGCAGAGTGGACAGGCGCGATGTAATGGCTGGCTGGGCAGCCAGGCGCGCCAGCTCGTGATAGATCGCGTCCTACGGCGGAGTTTCGGCAGCAACACCGAGAGCTGGAACGTATAGGTTTCTAAAGCGTCAGGAATCTGATCATCAAGGCTGTCCAGTAACCAAGGCACCCAGCCGGCGAAACTCATGCAACGCAGCCGATCCAGCTCGATGCCGCTCCGCCGGGAGAGCATTGTCAGCAGCGACTGTGGTGGCGCGGTATCCATGTCATCAGCCTGGCCGTGACCAAGATCGTGCTCCAGCAGCTCGGACACTTCCATGTGATAGCAAAGGGCCACGCGGTTGAGCCACGAAGACAAGGCTTCGCCTTCTCTGGGAGCCGGATGCAGCGGCCAGCGCGGCGCTGGCGTCACATCAGTTCCCGCTCGAACTGTCGTCGCCGCTCGCTTGGGCCGGTGTAGTCGGCCAGCCGATACCTATCACGAGCGGCATCGCCCAGATAAGCCGCTCGGCAAAAAAGACGGCGAGCGTCAGCGCCAAAGCGCTGGGGTGCTCCGGTGCGTTAAGCCAGAGAAACAATGTTTGGTTGAGTGATTCCATAGGGTCTCCGGGCTGGATCGCCTCACACGTGGGCGATCCAGCCATGCTGTCGGGAATTCAGTCACGCTTGTCGTGGTCGTCATCGTGATCCGCCTTGTCCTCGGCGGACGAGATGACCGTGCCCTTGTTGGCATCGACCCGGACATCGAAGACCTTGGCCCCGCTGACGACTTCGACGTCATAGACCCAGCCTTGCTTCGAGTTCTCGTACTCGGCGCGTGACGCCTTGCCATTGGCGTGCTGCTCGGCAACGGTGACCGCCTGAGTGAGCGGAATCTTGGCCTTGGCGATAGCCATTGCGTCGTTTCCCATACCGCCATTGGCGGCGTAGGCGACCGCGCCGGTTGTAGCGATGGCGACGGCTAGAAGGGAAAGTCTGGTGTAGCGGTACATGATGCTTCTCCAAAAGAGTGCAGGGATTTGCACAGTGGAGAAGGTACGCAGGCGGACTTAGCTCTCACTGAGCCGGGCCATCGTCCTTTGGGATGTCGGGCAACGGCTTAGCGTGCTTTATTTTCCGTTTTCTGAACCGACCCCCCATAGAACACAGCTTGCATCCAGCTAAGGCCGCCAAAATGCATGTAGGCCCAACCCAGCGCCACGACCATGAAGAACGACGGCAGAACGAAGGCGAGTCCGGCGATGGTGGCACCCCAGATGCGGTAGTGGACGTAGCCCAGGTAAATTTCCAGTTGGGCCGCTAGCGGCCCCGGTGCCAATTGCGCTAAGGCGAGCCCTTCCTTGTAGTCGGCATCGCTGATCCACTTGCGCTCTTCGACCAGGTCGCGGTGCATGTAGCCGACCAAGGCCACCGGGCCGCCAAATCCTAGGGTGCCCAGGCGCAGCATGTAGAGCGCCATTTGCCAGAGGGTGTACGGTATTTTTTCTGCGATGGCACTCATGGCGTTTCCTTGTTGCAATGAGCGTAGAGAGAATCGAGGATGGAACCGACTTCCGCCAAAAACGCATCATCGTCGGCCAAACGGGCACGCGCACCGGTCAGGATCGCTTCGAACCCGGCCGCTTCCGCCGGCGCCTCGCCACCGGCATCGAGCGCATGCACCAGGGCGGCCAGTTTGGCCATGCCTGGCGTCGAGGGGAGTTGGAAGCTGGCGACCAGCACTTCAAACGTCACCTTGTTACCAACGTGGGTGAACGTGGCGTCGTTAAAATCGAAGCCCAAGGCATCCACAGGGCAATTGGCAGGACTGTCCAGCCACAAAAAGGCCGCCTTGGAATCGATGAAGCGCTGGATCAGCCACGCGCTAGCCACCCGATCCACCCATAAATGGCGTCGCGTCGCCCAGGTACGCCTTTGGTAATCCTGAATTTGCAAGTAGGGAATGTCCCGTTCTTGCGGCTGCGGCTCGCCAGGCGACAAGATCGCATCGGCCTTCTCGGCGAAATCGGCCCAGGCAGCATTGGCGGCCAGGGCCGCTTCATTGGGGAAAAAATCGATGCGCTCGATCGCTTCACGTTCCTTGGCCAGCTTCTTGAGCGTCTTGGCGATATCCGCCGTGGCTTGCGACATCAGCGACTTCTTGGCCTCCACCACCATTTCCAGAAATTCGCCATATTCCTTGGCACGATCAAACCGTGCCAGGAAGGCCTGTTCATCGTCTGCGTTCCGGGGAACCACCTTCACTAGCCAGGCTTCGCCGCCTTCGGCATTGGTTTGGTCGACCAGTTCGGCCAAGGTGTCGGCATGCCCGGGGCGTTCGGGAAGGAGATAGGCGCCGTCGCGCAACGGGACGCACCCCAGGGCCTTGATGGCCCGCCAAAGGCGCATGCGGGCGGTGGCGCCGGTGGTGGGAAGGCTGGCAATGAGGAGGTGCCAGTGTGTCGATGTAGTATTCATGTATAAAACTCTACACCATGTAACGAAAATTACAAAGTTAACTTTAAGGGCATTGCTATCGTGCTGATTAGCAATCGTGATATCCTATCCCCCCCGATAGGATAAATATGCGATGAGCACCCACGCCTCCCATTCCGACATCATCAAACGCCTGAAGCGGGCCGAAGGCCATCTGCGCAGCATTATTGCCATGATGGAAACAGGACGCAGTTGCCTGGATGTCGCCCAGCAGTTGCAGGCCGTCGAAAGCGCTGTCGGCAATGCCAAGCGCACTCTGATCCACGACCACATCAGCCATTGCCTGGATCACGCCATGCAGTCAGACGGCCAGGACGCCGCCGAGGCGGTACGCGAATTCAAAGAAATCACCAAATACCTCTGAGGCACCTCCATGATCGATATCGCAGGCCTGCTCCAGCAAGGCGCCGGCAACATCTGGCTGTTCATCCCCAGCGCTATTCTCCTGGGCGCGCTGCACGGCCTGGAACCAGGGCACTCCAAAACCATGATGGCTGCTTTCATTGTGGCCATTCGCGGCACCGTCTCGCAGGCGGTGCTGTTGGGCATCTCTGCCACGCTGTCGCATACGGCCGTGGTGTGGCTGGTCGCCTTAGCCGGCATGTACTTCGGCAGTCAGTGGAGCGCGGAATCGTCGGAGCCTTACTTCCAGGTCGCCTCCGGCGTACTGATCATCGGCGTGGCGCTTTGGATGGCGTACCGAACTTGGCAGCAGGCACGTGAAGAGGTGCATGGCCATCATCACGACGAGACCAAGTGGATCAATACCGGCCATGGCATGCTGCGTGTCGATATCTTCGAAGAGAATGTGCCGCCGCGCTTCCGGTTATCGACCGAGCACGGCATGCATCGCTGGCCAGCCGCTGGCGTCGAGATTCACACAACTCGCCCAGATGGCACCGAACAGACCTTCAAGTTTGTCGACAAGGGAGCATTTCTGGAGTCGATCGATGAGATTCCCGAGCCGCATGAGTTCAAAGCACAAGTGTTTCTGTCGCACGGCGGTCACTTCCACATTTATGACGTCCAATATGAAGAGCATCACCACCACGATCATGGCGATGATGGACTGGACGTATCGGATGGGACGTACCAGGATGCTCACGAGCAAGCCCACGCGAACGACATCAAGCGGCGGTTCGCTAATAGGGACATCAGCACCGGCCAGATCGTCATGTTCGGCCTGACCGGCGGCCTGATCCCGTGTCCGGCGGCTATTACCGTGCTGCTGCTGTGCCTACAGCTGAAGAAGGTTTCCTTGGGCGCAGGCCTGGTGCTGTGCTTCAGTATCGGTCTGGCGCTGACCATGGTGGCCTCGGGTATCGTGGCAGCCCTGAGCATCCGTCATGTCAGCAAGCGCTGGTCGGGTTTCGGTACATTTGCCCGCAAGGCGCCTTACTTCTCCAGCGCAGTCATTATTATGGTGGGCTTGTATGTGTTCTATCACGGCTGGATTGCACTGCCGGCTTAAAGAAGGAAATACCATGTTTTCCGTATTTCGAAACCGCAGTTACCGCCACTTATTCTTGGCGCAAGTGATTGCGCTGGTGGGTACGGGACTTGCCACAGTTGCGTTGGGCTTGTTGGCTTTTGACCTCGCAGGAGATAAAGCCGGCACGGTACTCGGGACTGCATTGGCGATCAAGATGATCGCCTACATTGGCGTGGCGCCGATCGCGTCCGCGTTTTCCGAACGCCTGCCGCGACGCACTACCTTGGTGACCCTTGATCTCATTCGCGCCGCTGTGGCCATTTCGCTGCCATTCGTTACACAGATTTGGCAGATATACATCCTGATCTTTGTGCTCCAGTCGGCATCGGCTGCCTTCACTCCGACTTTCCAGGCCACCATTCCTGATGTGTTGCCGGAGGAGGACGAATACACCAAGGCCTTGTCACTGTCGCGCCTGGCCTATGACTTGGAAAGTGTCGTCAGTCCGATGCTAGCGGCTGCACTAGTGAGCGTGATCAGTTTTCACATGTTGTTTGCGGGAACTTCAATCGGATTCATCGGATCCGCTTTGCTAGTGGTCTCCGTCGTGTTGCCAAAAGCAAAGCTATCACCACCCCGCGGCATCTACGATCGCACGACCAAGGGCCTCCGGACTTACCTGGCTACGCCCCGATTGCGTGGCCTTCTGGCACTCAATCTAGCTGTTGCTGCGGCGAGCGCGATGGTGATTGTCAACACCGTGGTGTACGTCCAGGCCAGGTTCGGGTTGACGCAGACGCAAACTGCTTGGGCTCTCGCCGCTTTTGGTGGAGGCTCGATGGCGGCCGCTTTTATCTTGCCGGGCCTCCTAAAAAGCATTTCTGATCGTACTGCGATGTTATCCGGTGCTTCGGTACTGATAATCGGCCTATTCGCGGGTAGTACAGTAGACTCGTATCATTGGATGCTAGTACTGTGGGGGTTGCTGGGTATCGGTTACTCCTTGACGCAGACACCGTCCGGGCGACTGTTACGTCGATCCTCGTCAGCGGAAGATCGGCCGTCTCTGTTTGCCGCGCAATTCGCACTGTCGCACGCTTGCTGGCTAG
Organism: Herbaspirillum chlorophenolicum; assembly: GCF_001189955.1. Classification (GTDB taxonomy): domain Bacteria; phylum Pseudomonadota; class Gammaproteobacteria; order Burkholderiales; family Burkholderiaceae_D; genus Herbaspirillum; species Herbaspirillum chlorophenolicum. Next base: position 19,117 of record NZ_LFLT01000045.1, read on the forward strand.
TTACTTATCCGGTTGCGGGCTGGCTCGGAGCGCGTATCGGCTTGTCGCTAACATTTGTCGTCCTTGGTTTGATTGCCCTAGTGGCTGTAATTGCCGCTGCAAAACTATGGCCCGCTGTTGATCCTGAGCAAATAGAGCACGAGCATGCAGATTTAGATGAAGAGCATGTGCATCTCGCTGGGGGCGGAAAGCGTCATTGCCACCATTACGTCATCGATGACTATCATCGTGACTGGCCTCATCCATGACATGGCTCAAGATAATCGCTTATATCACCATTGTGCTGGTGCTATGCTTCAGCCTGTATTTTTTGTTGCAATACATCCTAATGGATTAAATTAAGGATGTTTTCTACCCCTGATAACGGTTGAGAACTAGCAGGCCTTAACGGATAATTTGAAATATTCAGCACTTAAAATGTGCTTTATCCAATTTTATGAAAAGAACCATCTGCCGACGTGTTGCTTTACTAATGCTCGCGATTTTTATTGCGAACATTGGCATTGCGCACTTGCGCACGCAATGGCTTCATCATGATCTGGATCACACCCTGAATGGGAAACTTGTTTCCTTGATGGATCAGCATGCCGACGAAGATGATCATGGCATTCTCACCGGCGCAGAACATCAATTGCTGCATGCTGCGGATCACGGGCAGCCCCTTCCTGCCTCCATGTCTGCGACACTGCAGGTATGGGCGTTAGCTACCATCCTGATCTTTTCCTTACTGGCTTCCCGTGTTCCGGAGTCGGTATTTCCTGCGCCATTCCGGCCCCCTCGACGTTCGTCGATCTAATTCCTTCGCCATTTTTTTGCGTCAGTAATCCTGGCGACTTGGAGTGACCCGCCGTTCGGGGGCTGTCTTCGTCAGCTCGGCCATCGCTGCATCGCGTCTCAACATTTCTCGCAGTGAACTAATCCGTCTGCCTCTGGGCTGCCTTGTGTTGCCCGGACGGATGGAGATCAGGACATCCATATGAAAACACCTGCTTTCGTCGGGCGACTTGCTCTTGCCATTCTCATCTTCCAAGCATTGTCGGCCCATGCAGCCGACAGGCCAAAATCATTCTCCATCACCGATCAACAGATTAAGGCACTGGGTATTCAGCTCGTGCGGCTCGATCAGCAATCCGAAGCGCTGGCAGTACAGTATCCCGCCCAAATCACCGTGCCGCCTGATCGCGAGCAAATCATTAGTTCTCCGCTGGCCGGCATGGTATCGCAGATTCTTGTACGTCATAACGAGACCGTGAAGCAAGGTGCGCCGCTACTGCGCGTCGTGAGTCCGGACTTTAGTCAGTTGCAGATGCAGTTGATGACAGCGAATGCAAAGTACAGCCTGGCCGCGCAAAATGCTCAGCGAGAGAAGGCGCTCTTTGATGAAGGCATCATTGCCCAGCGCCGGGTGCAGGAGTCGCAAGCCGCGCTGCAGGAGAGTGAGGCGGCCCTGTTCCAGGTCAAAGCAGCTCTCCGTATGGCAGGTTTTATGGACAGGCTGGGCACCGCCGGCACGGTCGAGGATGGTTTCATTCTACGCGCCGCCAAGGGCGGTATCGTGACTGATATCGAGGTCAAACTTGGGCAGCGTGTTGATGCCAGTACGCCGCTGATGCGCCTGACACAGGCTGACGTATTGACAGCAGATATCCATGTTTCTGCTTCGGATGCAGCCACTTGGCGTGCCGGGACGCCGGTGAAGGTCAAAGGCATCAATGTCAAGGGCAAACTCCTTAGCGTTGGCACCAGCGTGGCCGCGGGCAGCCAGAGCGTGACCTTGCGCGCCTCTCTGGAGGGCGGCCAGGGAGCGCTGCTGCCCGGCCAATTCGTGACCATGGAGCTGATGCCTGAGAAAACACCCGGTAGCTGGGATGTTCCGCTATCCGCCATCGCGTACGACGGGGATTATGCGGTTGTCTTCGTGCGCACGGCAAAAGGATTCGACGCCCGTCCGGTTAAGGTGCAAGCTAGCGCAGCTCAGCGTCTGCGTATCCTGGGCGCGCTGCAACCCAATGAAAAAATTGCCACTAGCGGCATCGTTGCCCTGAAAGGCGCGTGGTTGGATGACAAGGGAGGGAAATAATGCTCGCCCGACTTATCCAGTTCTCCCTATCCCAGCGACTGTTCGTGTTGCTAGGGGCACTTATGCTTGCCGGAGCCGGATGGTTTGCGTTCACCCAACTGCCGATCGATGCATTCCCCGATGTATCCAGTACGCAGGTCAAGGTAATCATGAAAGCGCCCGGCATGACCCCCGAAGAGGTCGAGAGCCGTATTGCAGTACCGATCGAGGTGGAAATGCTTGGCATTCCCAAGACCAAGATCCTGCGCTCGGTGACCAAGTACGGACTGGTCGATGTCACGATCGACTTCGAAGATGGAACCGACCGCTATTGGGCACGCCAGCAGGTTAACGAGCGCCTTGCCGGGATCGCAGAGTTGCTTCCTCAGGGAATCAGCGGCGGCATGGCCCCCGTGACAACACCATTAGGTGAAATGTTTATGTTCACCATCGAAGCGGATGGAATGAGTCTGGCGGACAAGCGCAGTTTGCTCGATTGGGTAATTCGTCCCGCGTTGCGTACGGTCCCAGGCGTAGCGGATGTAAATTCATTGGGTGGAATGGTCCGTTCGTTCGAGATCATCCCCGATCCACTCAAACTTGCCAGCGCCGGTATCACGATGGCGCAACTGAAAGATGCATTGCGCAGTAATAACATGAATGATGGTGCCGGACGCCTGTCTGAAGGTGGCGAGGTTCTCCTGGTCCGAACCGAAGGCAGTATCCAGAATCTGGATGACCTGCGTTCCGTTGTCGTCACCGTTAAGGACAGCTCGTCCGTGCATGTCGGTTCATTGCACCAAGAGCGGACAAGGCGAGGCGGTGCAAGGGCTGGTATTGGGGTTGGCCGGCGCCAATGCACAAAAGGTAGTCGAAGGAGTCAAAAAGAAGCTTGAAGAGATCCAGTCGACTTTACCCAAAGGGGTAACGCTCGATGTCTTTTATGATCGGGCCTCGTTGGTTGATAAGGCGGTAGGTGCGGTTTCTCGTGCACTGCTGGAAGCGACCATTTTGGTTCTGGTACTGCTCGGACTGTTCCTCGGCAACGTGCGGGCAGCAGTAACCGTCGCTTTAGTACTACCGCTCGCGGCTCTTATCACATTCATCCTCATGCGCAGCTTTGACATGTCGGCCAACCTTATGAGCCTGGGAGGGCTGACGATTGCGATCGGTATGCTGGTGGATGCAGCAGTGGTGGTAACTGAAAACATCGTGCAGCGGCTGGCCGACGACAAGAGTGACGGAAAACTTCCCAGATTGCATATCGTATATCGGGCCGTAAAGGAAGTTGCAGTGCCCGTGACATCTGGAATCCTGATCATCATCACCGTATTTTTGCCGTTGCTGACTTTGCAGGATCTGGAGGGCAAGTTTTTCGCGCCGGTGGCAATGGCTATCGTTTTCGCGTTGGCCGGCTCCCTGCTGCTTTCCTTCACCGTCATTCCCGTCATCGCATCTTATCTCATCAAGAATGTCAGCCATGAAGAACCTTGGCTGCCGCGTAAGCTGCTGCAAGCATATTCCCCTTTGCTTGAATGGGTACTTAGACATCAGCGGGTGGTATCGATTGGCGCAGTCCTGATGTTGGCGCTGGCTGGCGTGCTCTACACGCAGGTAGGCAAGACATTCATGCCGACCATGGATGAGGGGAGCTTGATTGTCGGCATTGAAAAACTCCCCTCCGTGAGCCTGGAGGAAAGCGCAGCAATTGACTTGAAGATTCATCAGGCACTGATGAAAGAGATCCCGGAGGTGACGGGAGTGGTGGCGCGCGCCGGTTCCGATGAGATTGGCTTGGATCCAATGGGTCTTAATCAGACCGACACTTATCTGCTGCTTAAGCCGCAGAGTGAGTGGCGCATGAAGACAAAGGACGAGTTGCTGGCAGAAATTCGCAAGGTCCTGGATACCCTGCCTGGCATCTCTTACAGTTTTACCCAGCCTATCGAAATGCGCGTCTCCGAGATGATCATTGGCGTACGGGGCGACATTGCGGTCAAAATATTCGGCCCCGACCTTGAACAGCTCAACTCATACGCGACCCAGGTTGAACAAGTGCTCAAGACCATCTCCGGCAATCAGGACGTATATACGGTTCAAAACGATGGGGTGCAATACATGCGGGTGATCGTCGACCGTATGCAGGCAGGCCGCTTGGGCCTCTCGGTGGAAGACGTCCAGGATGCGCTGCGGGTGCAGATCGAGGGCCAGCAGACAGGCACGGTGATCGAAGGCAACCGTCGTACCCCCATCCTGTTACGTGCTTCTGAATCGATTCGGCTGTCACCTGCCGAGTTTTCGGCAGTTCGTATCACTGGAAAAGATGGTATGACGGTTCCTCTGTCCAGTATTGCGACTCTGGAGCGCGCGGCTGGACCAGTCAAAATCGACCGGGAGATGGGTAGCCGCTACAGTGTTGTTATCGCCAACGTCAGCGGCCGCGACCTGGTGGGCTTCGTGCAAGAAGCGCAAGCCAAAGTGGCGCAGAAGCTGAAATTGCCAACCGGCTATCGTATGAGCTGGGGTGGGCAGTTTGAAAACCAGCAACGTGCTGCGGCCCGTTTGGGCGTAGTAGTGCCCATTTCGCTGGGATTGATCTTCGTACTGCTGTTTGCCACTTTCGGGTCGATCAGGCAGGCACTGCTTATTCTCAGCATCATTCCGTTCGCGCTTGTGGGTGGCATCGTGGCCTTGTGGCTGACCGGTGAGTACCTGTCTGTTCCTGCTTCGGTGGGCTTCATCGCCTTACTCGGGATTACGGTGCTCAACGGTGTCGTTCTCGTGGGCTATTTCAATCAGCTGCGACATGAGGGAATGCCGTTGCGCGAAGTCGTAGTCACCGGTGCCAAGCGACGTTTGCGGCCTGTGATGATGACCGCGTCCATCACGGCGTTTGGCCTGATTCCGCTGCTGTTCGCAAGCGGTCCCGGATCCGAGATCCAGCGCCCGCTGGCCATCGTGGTCATTGGTGGCCTAATTACTGCAACCGCATTGACCCTGATGCTATTGCCTATCCTCTATCTTAAGTTCGCTGGCGCCGACAAAGAACCCAGCCAGGAGATCAAGCATGTCTGATTCCATCATCACTATCTTATGTCCACGCAATCTTGAAGAGCAATTGCTGGATTCATTGCTCGTCGCGCCTGACGTCGCTGTGTTTACCAGCGTAACCGTGGCAGCACACGGGGTTGAGCGGGAACGCCTGTCCGCGTCCGAACAAGTTCTGGGGCGTGCGGTCATGACGCAAGTTCAAATCCTCTGCACTGAGCAAGCCAAAGATAAGTTGCTCTCCGGTCTGAAAAACACATTTGCTCGTTCGGGGCTGCGCTACTGGGTGACGGCCGTGTTCGAACAAGGAGAATTTGCATGAATCTTCGTAGCACTTTACTGACAGCGCTCTTTCTGCCGTTGTTCGCGCAAGCCCAAAGCTCCCCCGGCATACCGGACGGTCCGATCCCGGCGCTGGTTGCGCGCCCCCTGTTGGAACAGGATCCCTCCGTTGCTGCTGCGCGGGCCACGCTGGATGCGGCACGTCGAGAATCCAATATTCTTGACGCATCGCCCTATGAATGGACGGCGCGCGCTACCGGCCAGCGCCGTCGTGTCGAAAACGAAGCGAACTCGAATGAGTGGAACGTCGCTCTGGAGCGCACGATCCGCCTGCCCGCCAAGGCGTCGGCAGACCGCAAACTTGGTCAGGCGACGGTGGATGAAGCCGAGGCGCGCTACGGCGAAGCCATGCACGAGGCTGCGCGCGATCTACTGGAGTTATGGATGGCCTGGTTGCAGGCCAATGCCAACTATGAACTCAGCAAGAGCATGCAGCAGTTTGCGGTAGAAAATCTTTCTGCCGTACAGAAGCGTGCGAAAGCCGGTGATGCCGCCAAGCTCGATGTGAGCCTGGCGCAGTCCGAGTTGGCGGAACAGCGTCGACAGACCAACGAAGCCAAGCTTGGTGCTTCATTGACATGGACACAACTGCATAGCCGCTTCCCAGGTTTTGATGGACAGTTCTCCAATTTCCCCAACATCTCCGCGCTGGCGCAGGATTCTGGTTATTTACAAGCCCGAATTCGCGAGCAAAGTGACCGGTTTAAGGCTGCCGAGGCCGCATGGCGAAGCGCAGATGCACAAGCACAGCGCAGCAGAGCCGAACGGACGCCAGACCCCACTCTTGGGGTCTTCAGTGGATCCGAGGCGCGCGGCAGGGAGCGACTCGTCGGCGTATCGATCAGCATCCCGATCCCGAGTGGGTCCCGCAGCGAGAGGGCTATCCAAGCGACGCATGTGGCGGAGGCCAAACGCCAGGAACTTGAGGCTATTCGGAGGCAGATCGGCGCCGAAATCGATTCATCGATCATCACTGTGCAAAGCAACTACGATGGCATGCTACTGGCAGAGGAAAGCGCGAACTCCATGCGTGAGAACGCGCGTCTGATGCAGCGAGCCTACTTGTTGGGTGAGGGCGATTTGCAAGGACTGTTGCTTACCCAACGCCAAGCCGCCACTGCCCAGCAAGGGGCATTGGGAGCCAAGACTTCGGCGATCAGGAGTTATTACCAACTATTGATTGACTCTCATCTGATCTGGGGGCTGGAACAGAACTGACCTGAGCGCCGCCGGCTGATCGATGGAATGCTTGGCAGACGGCCCGGGATATGTATGTTCACGTCTATAGATGATGAAGACGCCCCAAGATATCGTCCGCTGGTTGGCAACCAGACCCAAACTGATGGATCTCTGTAATGAGTTTCCAGAACAATGGGAAATCGCCCAGCAGCAATTGAACGAAGTGATTACAACAGGCAGTCCCGAGGATTTGAGGCGACTGACAGAGAATCCGCCCGAGTGGCCACGGCATCGTAAGGGTTTTCGGCAAGAGGTGCTAACAAAGGCCATGTGGGAGGCGACATACAGGCAGGTTCGATATCAGATGATTTGCTTGGCCGTGAAGGACTGCAGTTTGTCGTTGGCAAGCGGAAATGCCAGAGGAAAAGTGCGCTTCAACTTCTGGAACGGGGGGCTTGCTCAGTGGCTGCTATTCTCCCGCGGGTTGGAACGGAAGATGGTCAGCTTGCGACTATTCAGGCTGATCTGGCCCTTGTTGGGCCAGCGGGAGCTTCTGATGCCGTTGGTATCGTCTAAGGGGATTTACTGTTTTTACAGTCGCGATTTCGTCAGGACTCTTGCAAAGCTGATCGGCCCTAGAAAAACGCTGGAAATAGGTGCGGGCGACGGAACTCTGACACGCTTCTTAAAGGGATGTGGAGTGAAGGTTACCGCAACCGATGATTACAGTTGGGGCCACCGGATAAAGTATCCCTCTGACGTAGTGAAATGCGATGCGGTCTCTGCCCTTGAGCGGTATGCGCCAGAAGTCGTAGTGTGTTCGTGGCCCCCGGCAGAAAATCCGTTTGAGCATCATATTTTTCAGACATCCAGCGTACAGCTCTACATCATGATCGGAAGCCAGTATCAAGTGGCGAGTGGAAGTTGGGGAGCCTATTCTGAACAAGAGAACTTTGAGATGGTGGAGGCAGCAGAATTAGCGAAAATGCTGATCCCCCCTGAGTTGGGATCTGCGGTCTACTTATTCACTCGGATAAAAAGTGTGAAAAATGAAAGCAGAAAATGAATTCCTTCGATTTTCGGTGAGATCGCTTAAGTCGTGTGACGGAGTGCCCCAGTTCGGTGGGGTATGCGCGTCATCTTCAAGGTATTGATATGGGTGAGGTTAATGATGTCTATTCTGTCTAATTTACTTGAGGCCACCAAGGTGGTGCACGCCAGGCACAGCAAGATCGCCGCCTATGTCAGCGCACTCGTGGCGATTCCGATCTTGGTTGCTTGTGCCCATACACATCCGGGCGTCGCCCACTGTACCATTCTGCTGCAGTCCAGCCACTGCGTTGAAGTACCGGTCGAAGAGGAAGTCGTGGCGGCACAGGCCCGTACACTCAATTCAGCACCGGTTGGAAAAGTGGCGATCTACGTGTTGCGGCCCTACGCACAACAGCGCAACACCGTTTCGCAAGTCTTCGTCGACGACCGTCTGGCGGCGACGCTAGGCCCGATGACCTTTTTCCGCATCGTGGCTGAGCAAGGCACGCATCGGATTCGAATTGAAACAACGGGGGTGGCGAACCGGGAGTATGAGATTTCCGGCGACGCTACTACTTATTTGCAATACCAGCTAAGCGAAACCTTCACGACGGTCCGAGGTGAAATTACTGAGCAGACTGAGGCCCAGGCCAGAGCCCGTGTGGCGCGCTTGGATCTGGTGAAATCAGCTGGTGCGCTTCCTTAGCAGGTGGCCAGCGGCATTTTCTTGGAATCTGCCAGCCTCTTCGATGTAGCCTTGCACCGTTCCGTCATGGCGCCAGCCGCCTTGGCGCTTGATGTCCCGAAAGTCTGCGCCGGCGCGATAAGCGCTGGTCGCCATGCCCCGGCGCAGGCTGTGACTGGAAAGATCCGGTACATAGTCCAGTCCCGCCATACTTGCGCAATCAGCCAGGATCGCGTTGATGCTGGCGGGGTGGATGGCGTGCTCGCCTAGCATCGCCCATTTGTTAATGGAACGGAATACCGCTCCGTCGCCAATTCCTGCGGTCTCCAGCCAACCTCTCAGAGCGGTCGCTGGGCAGCACGGGCCGGCACCGTAGGGAATCGCCTTGACGATCCCCTGGCCTTGTTGGTCTGTCTTGGAGCGCTGCAGCGTCACGATCAAGCCATCCGGCTCCCATGCAAGATCAGAAACCTGCAATCCTGCGAGCTCACTTCGCCGAAAGCCGCCAAAGAAGCCCAGCTGCAGCAGCGCGCTGTCCCGCTTAGCCTTGAGGGTATCCACGGAATCCAACTTCACGATGATCTTTTCAAGATCCTCAATCGGGAGGGCCTTGGCCTGCTTTTTGGGGCGTCCGTGGGTGCGCCCAATGCC
>NZ_LFLT01000046.1 GCF_001189955.1 Herbaspirillum chlorophenolicum
CAGGCCGGCATGTGCGCCGCTGTCTGTTTTCCGGTTGACGAAGGCGAGGCTGGCGTTATTGCGGTCGGCGAGCGTCTTGACGATCGCCAGGCCGAGCCCCGATCCAGATTCGCCGTTGCCCAGGATGCGGTAAAACGGATCGAAGATGCGCTCCATTTCATGTTCCGGGATGCCCGGCCCCGAATCTTCGACCTGAACCACCAGAACCCGGCCCTCCTGGCGCGCCCGCAGGAACAGCCTGCCGCCCGCAGGGGTGTAGCGGATCGCATTGTCGGCCAGATTCTTGATCAGCATCAGCGCATCGAAAAGCTGGCCGGTGAAAATGGCGGATCGCTCGCTGTCGACTTCAACATCGATGCTCTTGGCCTCGGCCGACGGCATCAGGTCTTCCAGCACCTGCTTGAACACATCTTCCATCGCGATGGTCGATACCGGATGGGCGACCGTTTCTTGCGAGCGCGCCATTACCAGCAATTGCTCCAGCAGGGCGCGCATGCGCTGCAAGCCGTGCCGCAGGTCGAGCACGCGCTCCTGCGCCGCGGCCGGCAATTCGATCTTGCGGATATTGTCGGCCTGCAGGGTGAGCGCGGTAAGCGGCGAACGCAGCTCATGCGCGGCATCGGCGACAAACCTTTTTTGCATATCCATCGAACGCTTCACGCGCAACAGCAGGGCGTTGATGGACGCGGTAAAGGGGCGGATCTCAACTGGAACGTCGCGGTCGTCCAGCGCGCTCAGGTCGATATCGCGCCGCTTGTCCAGCTCATTGGAGAGCTGCTTGACCGGCTTGAGCATGGTGCGTACCACCACATTGATCAGCAATATCAGGACCGGTATCAGCGCGGCGAAGGGAAATACCGTGCGCCACGCACTGCTGTTGGCCAGCTCGTCGCGCACATCGGTGCGCTGGCTGACGACCAGCCTGGCACCATCCGGCAAATGGCGGATGAAGATGCGCCAGGTGTAGCGCTGGCCGGACAGGGGCTGCACGCCTTCTGGAAGTCCCGGCGACAGCGACACGTCTTCGTCGAGCAGGCGGAGGCGGTTCTCGCCGGGGGCCAGCACCTGCACGATCACCTGCGACTCGGGGTCTTCGCTCTGTTCGGTGACCTGAGTAATGAGCAGGCCGGTATGCGGCGCTTGCTGCTGCATCAGGCCGGCGATCTGGCGCAACTGGTCGTCCTGGAATTCGTTGGCTTCGTGGAGCGCTCCGCGAAACGAAAAGAAACCGCCGCCCACCGCCGCCGCCAGGATCACGGCCGACAGCCAGAACGAAAGCTGGGCTTGCAGGGAACCGGTTATTTTTCTTTTGAAACCATCCATCCCAGGCCCCTGACATTCTTGATAATGTGGTTACCGAACTTCTTGCGGATGGAATGGATCAGGTATTCCACCGCATTGCTTTCGACTTCCTCGTTCCAGCCGTAGATGCGGTCTTCCAGGTCCTGGCGCGACAGGATGGCGCCGGGACGCAGCATCAATGATTGCATCAGGCTGAACTCGCGCGCCGACAGGCGCTGCGCAACCCCTTCGAAGTTCATTTCCCGGCTGGCCGGATCGAGCCCGATCTCGCCGTTGCTCAGCACCGGGCTGCCGCTGCCGCCGTGGCGGCGGAGCACGGCACGCATGCGCGCCAGCAACTCGTCCATTTCAAACGGTTTGATGATGTAGTCGTCGGCGCCTGCATCCAGGCCGCGGATACGGTCTTCCAGGGCGTCGCGCGCCGTGACGATCAGGACCGGCGTGTCGATCTTGTTGTCGCGCAGATGGCGCAGCACGTGGAAGCCATCCAGCCGCGGCAGGCCGAGGTCGAGCAGGACCAGGTCGTATTGCTGGGTGTTGACCGCAAGCTGGGCCGAACCGCCATCGCCGACGCAATCCACGGCATAAGTCGCGTCCCGCAAGGCTTGTTCGGTCGCCGCTGCGATCATGCGGTCGTCTTCCACCAGAAGTACTCTCACCTTGCCAGTTCCTTAAGATTGTCGGATTGCCTGCTGCGTCAATAGTAGACCAATCCCGCACCACAGCGGGAAAACGCCAGCCGCATATCCAGAACCGACAGCATAGCGCGCCAGACTTAGGGCCGACTGAGGCCGGCCCCGGCCCGGTTGCAGCCACGGGCCTGCTCCTAATTGTTGGCTAATTATCGGTCGTTAAGCTTCGTCGACATTCCCCTGGCCCTGCCACGTTTCGTCCGATTGGATGCCGATGAAAAAACTGCCGCTGACTCTTGCGCTCACCCTGGCCCTTGCCGGGTGTGCCAGCTATCGACCTTTGCCGCTGCATGACCAGCCGACCTGGCTGACGGAAATTCCACACCTTGCCGTTGCAACCGACCGCTTGGGTTTTCCCTCCTTGCCGCCGCACCCGTTTGCTCCCGGCGCCGATGGCCTGGACATGACCGATGTAGCTATCCTCGCAGTCATCAACAACCCGGATTTGCGGTTGGCCCGCGACGATGCCGGCATCGCGCATGCCCAGGCTTTCTCGGCATCGTTGCTGCCGGACCCGCAACTGTCGATGAGTGCGGATTTCAAGCGCCATCCCGATCCCGGCTCCAGCCGCGGCTACACGATTGGCCCCAGCTACGACTTCGGCAGCCTGCTGACGCATTCCGCCCTGGCTTCCGCCGGCCGGCACGATGCCGACAAGGCCGACCTGAACCAGCTCTGGCAGGAGTGGCAAGTCATCGCACAGGCGCGCTTGCTGTATATCCGGATCGTCGAAGGCCAGCGCCTGCTCGATGTCCTGGCGCAGCAGCGGGACTTTCTCGCGCAGCGCGTGGACCAGGTCCAGCAAGCGCTGGCGAAGCAGCTGATCACGCTGGACGTTTCCAATTCGGCATTGACCGCGCTGCTGGATGTGAACAGGCAGACCGCCGATGCCGAGAAGTCGCAGAACCAGTTGCGGCATGATCTCAACACCTTGCTGGGGCTGGCGCCATCGGTGCCGGTGCCGCTGAAGAAAGACGTCGGCCTGCCCGAAATCGACACTGCGGCGATGCAGGCCATCATGCAGCGGCTCCCGGCCCGGCGGCCGGATCTGCTGGCGCTCAAAAGCGGTTACCAGGCCCAGGACAGCCGTTACCGGGCGGCGATCATCGCGCAGTTCCCGGCGCTGAGCATCGGCCTGACCAGGGCGCGGGATACCAGCAACGTGGCGTCGCAAGGCTTCAATATCTCGTTATCCCTGCCCATCTTCAACCGCAACCGGGGCAACATCGCCATCGAAAAGGCGACGCGCCAGCGTTTGCACGACGAATACCAGCAGCGTGTGAATGCGGCTTACACCGACGTTGACCGGCTACTCAAGGAGCAGGACATCAATGCCGGCCAGTTGCACCGCGCGCAGGATGGCTTGCGCCAGATGGAGCGCCAGCGCGCAGCCACGATGCAGGCTTTCGGCGCCGGCAATCTCGATACCCTGGTGCTGATCAATACCGAAGCTTCCTTGCTGGCCAAGCAAATCGAAGCCATCACCCTCGAACAATCCATGCTGGAGCAACGGGTGGCGCTGCTGAGCGTCATCGGCGGCGAGCTTCCGCTCCAATTCAAAGAAAGCGAACACCATGAATAAAAGAAACGCCTATTTGGCCGCATCGCTGGCCACCGTGGTCGCCGGCGCAGCGGCGTTGGGCGGCGTGGCCGGCCGCGTTCACGCCCAGCCGGCGCAGGAGGCCGTCCAGCCGTCCGCGCAGGTGGTGCTGGCGCCGGTGCAGATGAAGCAGATGCACGCGACACTGGCCGCCTACGGCGATGTATTGCCGGGCTCGCTGCAATCGGTCAGCAGCCCATCGTCTGCGCGTATCGCGCGGCTCAATGTGATGCAAGGGCAGTCAGTCAAGCGGGGCGAGGTATTGGCCATGCTGGAGGGCGATCCTGCGGTACAGCTGGCTTATGCGCAGGCAGGTACGGCGCTGCGCCAGGCCAATGCCGACATGGAGCGGATCATCGCGATGCAGAAACTGCAGTTGGCGACGCAGTCGCAGGTCGATGCCGCCGCCAAGGCCAAGGCGGATGCCGAGTCCGGGATGGCGGCGCAGCGGGAGCTGGGCGGCGCGAAGGGCGGGCTGGTGATCCGGGCCGCCGACGATGGCGTGGTGATGGCCTTGACCGCGTTCCAGGGAGACCGCGTCCAGCCCGGCACGCCGTTCATGCAGATCGGCAGCACCGGGAACCTGAAGGTCGTCCTGGGTATCGATCCTACAGACTTGCCCAAGGTACGCAAGGGCATGGCGGTCGGATTGGCCACGCTGGCGGCGCCGGACCGCAGCGTCGCCGGCAAGGTGGCGGAAGTACAGAACATCGTGGATCCGAAAACGCAGTTGGCCAACGTCCTGATCAGGGTGCCGGCCGCCGGCCAGCTGGTGCCTGGCACACGGGTACGTGCGGAGATCGAGCTGGACGGCAAGAACGCCTTTGAAGTCCCGCGTCAGGCCGTGCTGACGGACGCCAATGGCAGTTATGTATTCCAGGTCGGCGGCCATGCAGCGCATCGCATCGCGGTCCGTCCGGTGGTGGACAACGGCCGCACGCTGGGCGTGTCAGGCAGCATCGATCCGGCATTGCCGGTGGTGGTCCAGGGTAATTATGAGCTGGCCGAGGGCATGCACGTCAGGGAGGCCCGATGATGAATATCGGTTCCTGGATACATGCACACCGGCGCTCGATCCTGTTCCTGATCGCCGTGCTGGCCATCGGCGGCCTGATCGCCTCGTTCAATATGCCGACTTCGTTGTTTCCGAACGTCGATTTCCCGCGGGTCGTGGTGTCGCTGGATGCGGGGGACCAGCCGCCCCAGCAGATGGAGTTGCTGGTGACGCGGCCGGTGGAGGAGGCGGTGCGGCGCGTTCCCGGCGTGACGTCGGTGCGCTCCACCACCACACGCGGCTCGGCGGAGATATCGGTCAACTTCGACTGGGGATTGGATATGGCCTCCGCCACGCTGCAGATCAACGCGGCGATGTCGCAGATCGCGTCCCAACTGCCGGCGGGGACGGTCATCCAGACCCGCCGCATGGACCCGACCGTCTTCCCCATCATCGCCTACAGCCTGACCTCCAGCTCGGTCTCGCCGACGCAATTGCGCGATATCGCCGAATACCAGTTGCGCCCCTTGCTCTCCGGCATCAATGGCGTATCGCGTGTGCAGGCCATCGGCGGCGCGCTTGAGGAATACCAGGTCGCGGTCGATCCGCAAAAACTGGCCGCGCGCGGCTTGTCGTCGGATGACGTGGCCCGTGTGCTGGCCGCCAGCAATGTGATCAACGTGGTCGGACGGCTGGAGGACCACTACAAACTGTTCCTGGTCATGGCCGATGCGCGCCTGCAGAACCTGCAGCAGATCGGCGACACTGTGCTGGCCAATGGCGTCAACGGCATCGTGCGCGTACGCGACGTTGCCGCCGTCAGCCGTTCGACCGTGCCGCAGTGGATACGCGTGACCGCCGATGGCCGCGATGCCGTGCTGCTGTCGATCTATCAGCAGCCGGGCAGCAACAGCGTCCAGATCGCCAAGGACGTCAAGGATGCGATCCAGACGCTGCAAGGGCAATTGCCCAAGGGCGTGACGATGGCCAACTGGTACGACCAAAGCCAGCTGGTGACGGCATCGGCATCGAGCGTACGCGACGCCATCCTGATCGGCATCGGCCTGGCTGCCATCGTGCTGCTGGTGTTCTTGCGCAACCTCAAGATCACGCTGATCGCCATCGTGGTGGTGCCCGCCGTGCTGGCGACCACGGTGGTGCTGCTGGCCTTGCTGAACATGAACTTCAACATCATGACGCTGGGCGGCATGGCCGCCGCCGTGGGGCTGATCATCGACGACGCCATCGTGATGATCGAACATATCGTGCGGCGCTTGCATCAGGGGCATGGCGATATCCGCGCAGGCGTGATCAAGGCCGCGCATGAATTCTTCCGGCCGCTGGTCGGCTCCAGCGCCTCGACACTGGTGATCTTCGCGCCGCTGGCTTTCCTGACCGGCGTGACCGGCGCCTTCTTCAAGGCCTTGTCGATCACCATGGCGTCGGGCCTGTTCATCTCTTTCCTGTTCACCTGGCTGGCCGTTCCCATTCTCGCCACCGGGCTGTTGAGCCAAAAAGACGCGCACTACAAGGACCACGGCCGCCTGACCGCATGGTTCCATGCGCGCTATGCCGCCTTGATGCAGCGCCTGCTCAAGCGTCCCGCGCTGGTGCTGCTGGCCATCCTGCCGTTGGCGCTGGCCGGCTTCATCGGATATCAGAAGGTCGGTTCGGGCTTCATGCCGTCGATGGATGAGGGCGGTTTTGTGCTCGATTACTACAGCGAACCGGGTACCGCCGTGACCGAAACCGACCGACTGGTGCGGCAGGTGGAAGCCATCGTCCGCGCCAATCCCAATGTGCAGACGTATTCGCGGCGCACCGGAACGGGCCTGGGCGGCGGCATCAGCGAACCCAACCACGGCGACTTCTTCATTCGCCTGAAACAGGGCAAACGCCAGCCTGTCGACACCGTGATGGAGGACATCCGCAGCCGCATCGAAAACCAGGTGCCGGGTATCCACGTCGAAATGGCCCAGCTGATGGAAGACCTGATCGGTGACCTGACCGCCGTGCCGCAGCCGATCGAAGTCAAGATTTTCTCGGCCGACCCCAGGCTGTTGCCTGAACTGGCCCGCAAGATCGCGGCGCGCATCGGCAAGGTACCGGGGGTGGTCGATGTCAAGGACGGCATCAACCCGGCCGGCGATGCGCTGCAGCTGCGCATCGACCCGATCAAGGCAGCGCAGGAGGGCCTGGACCCGGCAGCCGTGGCCAAGAGCCTTTCCGACGGCCTGGGCGGCAATGTCGCCACCCAGATCATCGAGGGCGTCAAGCCGGTCGGCGTGCGGGTGTGGCTGCCGCCGGCCATGCGCCAGACCGACACCGACCTCGGGCTGGTGACGGTGCGGGCGCCGGACGGGCACTTGGTGCCGCTCAAACGCATCGCCACCATGGAGACGCTCACCGGCCAGGCCGAGATCGCCCGCGAGAACCTCAAGCAGATGGTGGCCGTCACCGGGCGCATCAGCGGGCGCGACCTGGGCTCGGCAGTGGCCGACGTGAAGGCCGAACTGGACAAGGCCGGCATGTTCCCGCAAGGCAGTTATTACCAGTTGGGCGGCCTGTACGAGCAGCAGCGCATCGCGTTCAAGGGCCTGATGACGGTGTTCGCGGCCGCTGCCGTGCTGGTGTTCTTGCTGCTGCTGTTCATGTACGAGAGCTTCCTCATGGCCGGCGTGATCCTGTTCACCTCGCTGATTTCGGTCTCGGCCGTGTTCGTGGGGCTGTCGCTGACCGGTATCGACCTGAACATCTCGGCCATGATGGGCATGACCATGATCATCGGCATCGTGACCGAGGTGGCCATCTTCTATTTCTCGGAGCAGCAGGAAGTCGGCCGCGAGCATGGGCGCATCGACGCCCTGATCGAAGCCGGCAAGAACCGCATGCGGCCCATCGCCATGACGACGCTGGCGGCCATCCTGACCTTGCTGCCGCTGGCATTCGCCATCGGTGAGGGATCCGAAATGCAACAACCGCTGGCCATCGCCATCATCTCGGGCCTGCTGGTACAGTTGCCGCTGGTACTGGTGGTGATGCCGGTCCTGTATCACTGGTTGCGGCGGGGGGATGGAAAAGAGGCCAAGGCACGGCCTAAGTCTGTCCTAAGTCAGCCCTAAGTAAGACAAGGCAAGCTGGGGCGCAAGCCACGTTTATTGATGAAATAAGCTTGGGGGCCTGCTAAATTGAACGTTGGCAGGCCCTGGAGTGCCGGCGGCCATCCGGCCGGACTCTCACTCCCCTGGATAAAAAGAGCATAGAACGCCATGAGACATGAGTATCGAAACTAACCTGAATACACTGCCCGCAAGATTGCAAGCCATCGGCCTGTGCTCCGCCGTGGTCGCGCCGGTTTCCTTTGGCATCGCCGCCGGCGAATGCTTGGCTGTGTCCGGCCGCTCGGGCGTGGGGAAGACGAGGTTGCTGAGGCTGATCGCCGATCTCGACGAAGGCGGCGGCGATGTCATGCTGGATGGCGTGTCCCGAAGCCGCTTCCCGGCGCCGGCATGGCGCCGGGAAGTGATCTACCAAAGCGCGGAACCGGCGTGGTGGCGGCCGAGCGTTGCCGAGCACTTCAAGCCGGAAGAACAGGAGCGGGCCGTGCAACTGGCCGGCAGGCTGGCATTGCCGGCCGACCGCCTCAGTGCGGATATCGCCCAGCTTTCTACTGGCGAACGCCAGCGCGCCGCATTGGTCCGTTCGCTGGCCAGGCAACCCAAGGTCCTGTTGCTCGATGAGCCGACCAGTGCTCTGGATGCCGACAATGTCAGGCGGGTCGAGGCCTTGCTCCAGGCATGCATGAACGACGGCCTCGCCCTGATGCTGGTGACGCATTCGCAAGAACAGGCGGCGCGGCTTGCGCGCATGACGATCCAGGTCGAGCGGAGGCGGTGACGATGGAACCCTTGATGCTTTCATCGGCCGACCTGGCGCTGGCCGCCATATTGGTGCTATGCAATGGCGCCTTGTCGCTCGCGCTTGGTTTGCAGGTACACCGGCCGCTGGCGATTGCTGCCATCAGGATGGTGGTGCAACTGCTGCTGGTCGGGCTGGCCTTGCGCTGGATACTGGAGATCCGCTCGCCGTTGGCGACCGGCCTGGCTGTGGTGCTGATGGTGGCGGCCGCGGCCCGCGAAGTCGCCGCAAGGCCGCGCCGGCGCCTGCGGGGCTGGAGCGGCATGCGCATCAGCGCAACCGTGGTCAGCGCGGCGTCGTTGCTGACGGTGGCGCTGGCGCTGACCACCGCGATCCGGCCCGATCCCTGGTACGACCCGCGATACGCGATACCGCTCATGGGCATTGTGCTGGGCAGCGTCCTCAATTCGGCGAGCATTTCACTGGATGCTTTTTTGTCGGGCATTCATGCTTCAGCAGCCTCGATCGAGGGGCGGCTGGCGCTTGGCGAGCCGAGGAGCGAGGCATTCAAGCCGCATGTCGTGGCCGCCATCCGCAGCGGCATGCTGCCGGTGATCAACCAGATGTCCGCCGCCGGCATCATCACGCTGCCCGGCATCATGACCGGGCAAGTGCTGGCGGGGATGGATGCCCTGGAGGCCGCCAAATACCAGATCCTGCTGATGTTCATCCTGGCCGGCGCCAGCGGCATCGCCACGTTCGGCTGCGCCACGCTGGCCGCATTGCGGGTCACCGATGAACGCCACCGGTTGCGGCTTGACCGGCTCGAATCCTGATTGCTTGACTTGCCTGTGTCGACCAAAGAGTTCGCACAACACAGGCAAGGGATACCTCAAGGCCAACCGCTGTGCACATCCGATTTTTCCAGAAGTTACACCGCCCACGGAACGAACCGGCATCGCAGATTTTCCACGGCAAGCATCGGCATTTCGACTATCGCGTGATTGGCTCCCTGATGGCCGGCGGCTGGTACATGCGGGTGCAGATCCTGAGCAACGGGCGGCGCATCAGGAAATACCGCGACGACACCCGGGCCTATCCCGATTTTGAAAGTCTACGTATCGCCGGCGTGATCATCGCCCACGAGATGATGGCCCGGCTGGATGCGTGAGCGACGTACCCGGACAGAGGCCGGGCAGCTATCGTTCAATCAGTTTCCGCCCTGGGCGTAGGCATCTTCAAAGAAATAATCCTTCCATGAAGCCGGGCGGTGTTTGATCGCGCCCACATCCGCCAGGAACGAGGCCAATTTATACGTGTTCTGGGGCTGCAGGGTGTACTGGACATCCGGCAATGAAATGATCTCCTGGATGAAGCTCACCGGCAATTTGGAATTCTCCAGGCGGACATAGGTGGCTGCCGCTTCGGCCTTATTGTTCTGAACGAATACCAGGGCCTCGGCCAATGCCTTTCTAAGGGCGATGAAAGTCTTGGGATTCTCGCGCTGGAAGCGCTCCGGGGCCCAGAGGATATTGAGGGTGGCAGGCCCGCCAAGAATTTCATAGGACGAAGTGATTTTGCGGATCGCCGGGTCCTTCAGTTCCTGGAACTGGAACGGCGGGCTGGCAAAGTGCGAATTCACTTCCGTCTTCCCGGAGAGCAGCGCCGCCGCAGCTTCGCTATGGGGCAGGCTGACGGTCAGCTCGTCGAAATGGTTGAAATGCTCCTTCCCGTATTTCGCGCTGGCCGCGATCTGCAGCAGCCGCGCATGCAGGGAAATGGTCGTGGCGGGGAGGGCGATACGGTCCTTCGGCCCGAAATCGCCCAGCGTCTTGATCGCCGGATTGCGCGTCAGCAGATAGGTCGGCAGCGAACCCAGCGCAGCGATCGCCTTGATGTTCTGCTTGCCGTAGGTACGGTCCCATACCGTCAGCAGCGGCGGCAACCCGGTGGAGGCCACGTCAAGCGTATTGGACAGGATCGCATCGTTGATGGCTGCACCGCCGGAGAGCTGCTTCCATTCGACGTTGGCCTGGATGCCTTCCTGGCTTGCATATTTCTCGATCAGCTTCTGGTCGCGCACGACATGCAGGAGAATATCGCCGACATCGAATTGGTAGGCGATCCGGATTTGCCCTTCTGCATGGGCCTGGCCCTGGCCCGCGAGCAAGAACATGGCAGGCGCCAGTACCTTCGCAATGCGGGCAAGCCACGGCGTTGGTTTCTTATTGTTGGTCTGATTCGACGTCGGCATCAAAGGCTCCTCTACGTCTGCTGCCGAACTCAGAATAAGTTCCCGTCGCAGCAGAGAAAGCCTGACATGCTATTTGTCATGGATGGGACATTCAAAGAATTTTTACGAAGATCCATAGCCGCTTTTTGCGCTTGACGCGCCGGCGTCGCATCCCGGCGCTACCCGAGCCCTGACAGGAACGGCCAGGGATAGATGCCACGGTCATGGCCGTCGCTGAACACCAGCTGGATGCCGTACTGGCCGACCGGTGCGATGGTGTCCAGCCGGATATCGGCCGCCGGCGCCGGGCCTTGTCCGGTCCGTTGCGCCAGCGCGAGGCAGTCGGCGCAGCGGCAGGCCCGGCGCAAGGCCAGGTGCGATAACTGCTGCCGGCGGCCGTCGTCCCAGTCGATGACCAGCGAGGCGGTGGCAGCATGGTTGGTGATGCGCAGCGGATGCGGCATGGTGGCGGCACTCAGGTCGCGGCGCGGATCTGTTCCAGCGCCAGCCGCACCGACTTGCGTACTTCGGGGTCGGTATCCTGTTCGGCCAGCAGCAATCCGGGCAAGGCCGCGGCGTCGCCGATTTCCCCCAATGCCAGCGCAGATTCCTTGCGCAGGTTGCTGATCTCGTGCCGCAAGGTCACCAGCAGCGGCGCCACGGATTGGCTGTCGCGCAGGCGGCCCAGGCTGCGGGCGGCGCGCAGGCGCACTTGCCAGTAAGGGTCGTCCAGCGCGGAGATCAGTTGCGCCAGTGCGTTGGGCAGGCGCAGCTTGCCCAGTGTCGTCGCCGCTTCCTCCCTGACTTGCCAGGTGGGGTCCTCCAGCGCCGACAACAGTGCCGGCAGCGCCTCTTCTCCCTGGGCGAACCCCAGCGCCCCGGTCGCGGCGCGCCTGACTTCCGGTTCCGGATCCTGCGCGGCCAGCCCCATCAGCGCCGCCAGCGCACGGCTGTCCTTGAGGTAGCCGAGCACGGCCACGGCTTCGCGCCGCACCAGGGCGTCGCCATGCGCCAGCGCTTGCAGCGCCGGTTCGAAACTCTGCGCGACGCGCAGCTCGCGCAGGCCGCGCAGGATGGCGACCAGCACGAAAGGCCGCTCGTCGTAGGCGTGCGCCAGCAATAGCACCGCCGATCCGGCGTGCTTGAGTTCGCTCAACGCATGGGCTGCGGCTTCGCGCACTTCAATGTCCTCGTCGGTCAGCAGCGGCACGATGCCGGCCACGCTGGCTTCGCTCTCGAAAGCTTCCAGCGCGCGCACGGCCTCCAGGCGCACTTCGGCCGAAGTGTCGGCCAGCGCCTCGACCAGCAGCGGTGCGTGTTCGTCGCCGGCCACGTCGATCAGGTCCAGGACCGCGATGCGGCGCACCGCGGCATCGGCATGACGCAGGCGGGTGCGGAATTCTTCGGTTTCATCGTCATGCGTGGCAAAGGCTGCTGCGTTCACTGCGGTTCCTCAAATGGCAAATTGGACTTCGGATGGATTGGCGCCGAGCGGGCTCAGTCTTTCCAGTGGGACGACCTTGGCTTGCGGATGCAGCAGGGCCAAGCAATGGCGCTTGAGTTCGGTGAATCGGGGCGAGGTCACCAGTTCCGGGCCGCGCGGGCGGGGAAAGTCGATAGGGATCTCGTCGATGATGCGCCCGGGGCGGGGGCTCATCACCAGGATACGGTCAGCCAGGAACAATGCCTCGTCGATGTCGTGCGTGATGAACAGGATGGTGGTGTTGATGCGCGCCCACACTTCCAGCAGCAGTTCCTGCATCTTCAGGCGCGTTTGCGCGTCGAGTGCACCGAATGGTTCGTCCATCAGCATCACGCGCGGATGGTTGATCAGCACGCGGGCAATCTCCACCCGCTGCTGCATGCCGCCGGAAAGCTGCGCCGGATAGCTTTGCTCGAATCCTTCCAGCCCGACCAGTGCCAGCAGGTCGCGGGCGCGCGCATGGCGTTCCTTGCGCGGCAGGCCCTTCATCTTCAGGCCGAAGGAGACGTTGTCGATCACCCGCTGCCAGGGGAACAGCGTATGGTGCTGGAACACCAGTCCGCGGTCCGGATGCGGCCCGGCGACGGGCACGCCGTCCACACTGACACGCCCGGCGCTGGGTGCGAGATGGCCCGCGAGCGCGCCCAGCAGGGTCGATTTGCCGCAGCCGGAAGGACCCAGCACGCAGACGAATTCGCCCGGCGCAATAGTGGTGGAGATGTCCTGCAGCGCCTCGAAGCGGCGCGCGCCGGCGCCGAGCTGGATATGCAGGTGGTCGATGGCGATTTCGCCGCTTTGTTTGCTGGTCATGATTTACCTTTGCAGCAGGTACCAGGGCATCAGCAGGTGGCCGATTTGCCTGATCGCGGCGCTGCTGCCCATGCCGAGGATGCCGATGAACATCATGCCGACCACGATATCCGCATAGTTCTGGATGGTGTAGGAAGCCCAGGTGTAATAACCGATGCCGAACTGGCCGGCGATCATCTCGGCGGTGACCAGGCAGAACCAGGCGGTGCCCATGCCGATCGACAACCCGGTAACGATGCTGGGCGCCGCCGCCGGCAGGATCACCTGGGTGAACACCGCGCCGCGGCCGCTGCCCAGGCTGCGCGCCGAGGCAATCAGGCGCGGATCGACGCCTTCCACGCCGTGGATGGTGTTGAGCAGGATGGGGAAGAGGGCGCCGATGAAGGTGATGTAGATCATCGAGATTTCCGACGACGGGAACATCAGGATCGCCAGCGGAATCCAGGCCACTGCCGGGATCGGGCGCAGCAATTCCAGCGGCGGCAGCAGCACGTCCGACAGCCAGCGCAGCCGGCCGATCAGCATGCCCAGCAGGATGCCGGCCGCGGCGGCCACGGCGAAACCGGAGAAGACCCGGGCCAGGCTGGCCGACAGGTGCGACAGCAGCTTGGGCGACTGCGCCAGCGCCCAGGCAGCCGCCAGCACCTCCTGCGGCGCAGGGACGTTCTGGAAGGTGACCAGGCCCAGGTTCACCCGGTGTAGCGATGCCCACTGCCACAGCAGCAGGCAAATGGCTACCGACGCGATGCGCAGCGCATGGCGGGGCCATTGCCCGGCCGGGGCGGCGGGCTCGGCCGATGTCGGGGCGGATGGTTGCACCGGCAATGATGAACTCAGGGTCATGTGATCAGCTTCCTTGTCGTGGTGAAGGAAAGAAGGCGCGGCCTCAGACGGCGCCGGCCTTGGCGGCATTGAAGTCCAGTACCTTGCCGCTGTTCTTCTTCGCCCACGCCTCGGCCGAACTCTTCAACAGGAAGGCGCTGGTTTCGCCCTTGCCCTGCACATACCACGCGTCGGCGGCCAGCAGCTTCAGGCCGGTGTCGCGGTCGTGCGCGTAGACGGTGCGGATCTTCTTGCCGGACTGCTCCAGTTTGCGCGTCTCAGCCAGCGCCGATTCCAGCGTCGCGTAGTGGCGCACCAGCGGCTCGCCCTGCACCCAGATCTGGCCGACGCGCCTGGAGTCCGCGATGGCCTTGCCTGTCAGCGCGTCCTTGGCGTTCAAGGGCGACTTGGCGTAATTCTTCAACTGCGCCTCGTAGTCCAGCCCGGATTGCTTGAAGGCCGTCTTGATGTACTCGTCGTCGACGAAAGTATTCGGATCGAGCTCGGTATCGGTGCGCTTCATGGCCTTGAGCGTGTCGATCGAGGTCTTGACCGCCTGGCGGTATTCCGGCTTCCAGGTGAAGTCGCGCGTCTGCAGGCCGAGCGGGCCGTGGAACAGGTAGTTGACTTCGGCCTCGATGCCGGTGACCTTTTCGATCAGCTCACTGTACTTTTCAGGCTCGGCGGCGATGATGCGGTTGGCCTCGATGGCCGCGCGCAGGTAGGCCACGACAATTTCGGGATACTTCTTCGCATAGTCGGCGTCGACCAGGCTGCCATGGAAGGTCGGCGTGTTGGCTTGCGAGCCGTCGAAGATCTTGCGCGCGAAGCCGCGGTGCGGGAACAGTTCGGCGAACGGCACGAAGTCCGCATGCGCCTCGATCTTGTTGCTCTGCAGGGCGGAACCGGCCACTTCAGGCGCCTGGGTGATGATATTGACGTCCTTCTCGGGATCCCAGCCCTGGTCCTTGACTGCGCGCAGCAGCATGCCGTGGGCAGTGGAGGCGAACGGCACCGAGATGGTCTTGCCCTTCAGTTCGGCCAGCGACTGTACGGCCGAACCCTTGGGCACCACGATGCCGTTGCCGCTGCCGGTAGTGCTGCCCGAGAGCACGGTAATGAAGAGGCTCTTCTTGCCGGCCTTCTGGAAAGCGGCGCCGTTGAACGAGCCGGGGAAGTCGGCCATCGAGCCGATGTCGAGCTTGCCGGCGACCATCTCGTTGGTCAGCGGCGCACCCGAGGTGAAGTTCTTCCACTGGATGTCGTACTGCGCATCCTTGTACTTGCCGTCGTGCGGCAGGTATTTCTCCAGCAGTTTCAGTTCACGGATCAGCAGGCCGCCGGTGGCGCAGTTGATCGTGGTGTCCTGCGTGCCGATGGCGATGCGGATGGTCTCGGCACTGGCCGAGGCGGCAGTCAGCAGCGCCAGGCCGAACAGCGTTGTCGTGATGGTGTTGCGCAATTGCATGGTTTTCCCCAAAGTGATGTCCCGCAGGCTATGTGGTCAGCGCAGCAGGTACGGTATGTCGACATGGACTGCCCCGGTGGGACAGTCCTTCTCACAGGGCATGCAATACCAGCACTCGTCGAACTTCATGTAGGCCTTGCCTTTGTCGAAGTCGATGGCGAGCACGTCGAGCGGGCAGACATCGACGCAGACCGTGCATCCCTTGTCGGCGATGCACTTGTCTTCGTCGATCGTGACGGGGACGTTGGTGATGGAAAAGGCGGTTGGCATTGGGTTGTCCTCACATGGGGTCAGGCGGCGGCCGGCTCTGGTTCTTTTTTCACGCGCAGGTGCCGGTAGGCCGATTTCTCCGTATCGTCCAGCGGCACGATGTAGGGATCGATGGCGCGCTTGAAGCTGACCATGCGGCCGTCCTGTTTCTGCAGTTGCGTATGCACCATCCATTCGGCGTCGTTGCGCTCCGGGTAGTCGACCCGGTTGTGGTACAGGCCCCAGCGGCTCTCGGTGCGGTACAGTGAGGCGCGCGCGGCCATCTCGGCGCAGTCGCGGATGGCGTGGACTTCCATGGCGCGCATCAGCTCGTGCGGGTTGCGCGCCTGCAGGCGCTCCAGGTCTTCGTGGATGGCGTCGAAGCGCTGCAGGCCGATCTCCATCTTGCGGGTGACCTTGGGCGGCTGCAGGTAGTCGTTGACCATGCGGCGCAGCTTGTACTCGACCTGGTTGGGCGGCAGCCCGTCCTGGCGCGCCAGCGGCGCCCAGACGCGCTCGCGCTCGGCGGCGACCTGCAGCTCGTCGACTTCGGCCAGCGGCTTTTCCGCGCAGTAGCGGGCCGCGCCTTCGCCGGCCAGGCGGCCATAGACGAAGGCGCCCAGCATGTAGTTGTGCGGCACGCAGGCCAGGTCGCCGGCGGCATACAGGCCGGGCACGGTGGTCTCGGCATGCTCGTTGACCCACACGCCCGAGGCCGAGTGGCCGCTGCACAGGCCGATCTCGGAGATGTGCATTTCCACCATCTGTTCGCGGTAGTCGGTGCCGCGTCCGGCATGGAAACGGCCGCGGCTGGGCCGCTCGTTGGTGTGCAGGATGGTTTCGATGGTGCTGATGGTTTCCTCGGCCAAGTGGTTCAGCTTGAGGAACACCGGGCCGTTGCCGCCCTGCAGTTCGTTGTAGAACTCCTGCATCATCTGGCCGCTCCAGTAATCGCATTCGATGAAGCGTTCGCCGTGGCTGTTGGTCGTGAAACCGCCGAAGGGCCCGGTGACGTAGGCGCAGGCCGGGCCGTTGTAGTCCTTGATCAGCGGATTGATCTGGAAGCATTCGATGCCCGACAGCTCGGCGCCTGCGTGGTAGGCCATGCTGTAGCCGTCGCCGGCGTTGGTCGGGTTCTCATAGGTGCCGAACAGGTAACCGGAAGCCGGCAGGCCCAGGCGTCCGGCCGCACCGGTGGACAGCACCACGGTCTTGGCGCGCACCACATGGAAGTCGCCGGTGCGGCAGTCGAAGGCCATGGCGCCGGCGATGCTGCCGTCGCCGGCCGTCAGCAGGCGCGTGGCCACCAGCCGGTTGGTGATCTCCACCCGGGCGCGCTTCAGGCGCCGGTACAGCACCTTCTTGATGTCATGGCCCTCGGGCATCGGCAGCACATAGGTGCCCATGTGGTGCACCTTGCGCATGGCGTAGTCGCCGGTCTCGTCCTTCTCGAACTTCACGCCCCAGCGGTCCAGCTCCTCGATCATCGAGAAGCTGTTCTGCGCATAGGCCATCACCGCCTTCTGGTTGACGATGCCGTCGTTGGCGATGGTGATTTCCTTCACATACTGCTCGGGCGTGGCAAATCCCGGCACGATGGCGTTGTTCAGGCCGTCCATGCCCATCGAAATGGCGCCGCTGCGCTTGACGTTGGCCTTCTCGAGCAGCAGCACGCGCAATTGCGGGTTGGCCTCCTTGGCTTTGGCCGCGGCCATCGGTCCGGCGGTGCCGCCGCCGATCACCAGGACATCGACTGTCTGGACATGCGTCTGCATGGCGTTTCCTTTCTGTGGTCAGGCGACGTTTTCCGGCCGGCGCGAGATGCGCAGGTGGTACTGGAAGGTTTCGCCGCGGAAGTAGAGATATTCGAAATCGAAAGGCTTGCCATCCGCCGTATAGGTCAGGCGCTCGATGCGCAGCAGGGCGGTGCCTTCGCTCACTTGCAGTGCTTCGGCCAGCTTGCCGTCGGCCACCACCGCGCCGATCTGCAGGTCGGCATGGCCCAGCGGGATGCCGAAGTCGTTCTCGAAGATCAGGAAGATGTCGCGGTTGCTCAGGTCTTCATTGCGCAGGCGCTCGCCCAGCGTCTCCGGCAGGTAGGTGATTTCCAGCGACACCGGCTCGCGGTTGAGGTGGCGGATGCGGCGGATCTCGGCCACCGCGGTTCCAGGCTCCACGCCCAGGCGCTCGGCTACTTCCGGCGTGGCCGGCAGGGTACGGTGGCCGATCACGCGGTTGTAGATCTCGTAGCCCTTGCGGGTCATCGCCTCGGCAAAGCCTTCCAGCCGCGTCAGTTCCTGCGCGGCCTTCTTCTTGGCCACGAAGGTGCCCTTGCCGGCGATCTTGAAGATCACGCCTTCGCGCTGCAGGTCCGACAGGGCCTGGCGCACGGTGATGCGGCTTACGCCAAAGACGGCGCCCAGTTCGCTCTCCGACGGCAATTGCGCGTGGGCGGCATAGGTGCCGTCGAGGATGCGTTCGCGCAGCCTGTCCTTGACCTGGACATACAGCGGCACCGGCGAGGGCGCGATGATTTCGAAGACGGACATGACGTTCCCTGATGGACTGGTTCGGCTCGACGCCAACCTGTCATGACAGGTATTGATCGATTGGATGCGCCGATATTACGGCGCATCATTCCAGCCTGGAACGAAGCATTTCGCAGTTGTATATGAGGAAAATCTCTGCCGGCGATGCGGATATGTTTTTGCTCGCTATCGGCATCGAACAATGGCTCGACCGGCTGAGTCAAGAGATGGCATCGGTTGCCCCACTGTTCGGATCGAAGGTAAGCTCCGGTATGGCCCGGCCGGGCTTAAAAAATACGGGGAGATCATGAAACTCAATGTGGAAGAGGCGACGGGACTCGCCCGTAAGGCGGCCATGTCTGCCGGCGCGAATGAAAAGATTGCCGCATCATTGGCCAATGCGACTGTCGCGGCCGAGGTTTCCGGCCGCCCGGCAGTCGGTTTTGCTCACTTGCCGGATTACCTCGAAGGTTTTGCGAGCGGCCGTATTTCCTGCGATGCCCAGCCGGATATCGACTTTCCAACGGCCGCCACGATCCGCGCCGACGCGAAAAATGGCATTGCCCAATTGGGTTTCGATTTGTGTTTTGACCGGCTGGTTGATCGTGCCAAACAATATGGCGTGGCATTGTTCTCGCAATCCAATAGCTATACGGCCGGCGAGCTTGGCTACTACACCCGGCGGCTTGCCGGAGCGGATCTGGTCAGCATCGCGGTATCGAATGGGCCTGCGCTGGTAACGACGATGGAATCCCGCCAGCCGGTTTTCGGCACCAATCCGTTCTCCTTCGGCGCACCGGTTGCCAACGGATTCCCCCTGGTGATCGACCAGGCATCCAGTGCGACGGCCTTCGTGAACGTTCGGGACGCCGCATCCCGCGGTGAGCCCATCCCCGATGGCTGGGCCCTGGACCGGCAAGGCATTGCCACGACAAACGCCCAGGATGCCTTGACGGGGATGCTGTTGGCGTTCGGCGGCGCCCGGGGCGCCAATATCGCGCTGCTGGTGGAAGTCCTCGCCGCCGGCGTGACGGGAGCAAATTGGTCCATCGATGCGCCATCCTTTGAACAAGGAGAGGCATCCCCGGGTGTCGGGCTATTTGTCGTCGCCATCGATCCGAAAGTTTTCGCTCCGGATTTTCCTGCGCGGCTGGCCAGCCAAATCGACCGGTTGATTGCCAAAGGGCTTTATGTGCCCGGTCGTGGACGGAAAGCGGATGACATCGTTCTCAAGCTTTCCGTGCTGGACGCTATCCGCCGGTATTTCCCCTCCGGTGATGTCGCCGTGTAACCGGAGAAGACGCGCTTGATGGAGAACAGGCCGGTCCAGAGGAATGTCAGGAATGCCGGTCTTCGAGAATCGCCTGTGCGAATTCCACGAATCCGGCTCCGCCCGGATTTTCAGTGATCCAGGCCGGCGCCTTGGGCAGTTGGCCGGCACATTGCCGCACCGTGGACACGCCTACCGTGTGGCGATAGTGCGCGAACATCGGCGCATCGTTGAGCGAGTCGCCGCTGTAGGCCAGCGTCTCCTGCGCTTGTGTTTCGCCGACCGCGTATTCTTCTTCCAGCACCTTGCGCGCTGCGGCCAGCTTGTCGTAGCCGCCGATCCATCCCAGCACCCACAGGTTGTTGACGGTAACGTCCAGTCCCGCCTCGCGCATGGCGGCGGCCAGTTCGCGTTCCAGGCCGGCGTCGCTGTTGCGCGCGAAGGCCAGGCTGGTCTGGCGGAACGGCTGGTCGTCGGCCAGCGTAGCCGCAGCAATCCGGCGGCGGATGCCTTCTCCTTTATCCAGCAACTGCTGCATCACGGCGGCCGTGTAGTCGCCATGCCAGAAGCTGCGTGCCAGGCCATGCTGTCCATCCCGCCGGAAGAAGAAGCCGCCGTTTTCGCCGATCACTCCATCTACCGGCCACATGCGCGCCATCTGGTCGCACCAGCCGGCCGGCGCCGCAGTGACCGGGATCACGCGGATACCGGCCTGCTGCAGATCCTCCAGCGCCTGGTAAGTCGCGGCGGACAGGCGTCCCTGATAGGTCAGCGTTTCGTCCATGTCGGTCAGGACGAAACGCACGCCGGCGAAAGTGCGCGCAGGCCGCTGATGCAGATTTCTCATCGGTTCATCCCGCTGCCGCAGGATGGGCAGGGCGCTGCAGCCCCAAATGTTCGCGCAGCGTTCGTCCCGCGTATTCGGTACGGAACAGGCCGCGCCGGCGCAACTCCGGCAGCACCAGCGCGATGAAGTCCGTCAGCCCGGCAGGATGCGCCCACGACATGATGTTGAAACCGTCGGCGCCGCCATTCCTGAACCAGGATTCCATCAGGTCGGCGATATCGGCGGGCGTACCGACCACCTGCAGGTGGCCGCGCGCACCGGCGATGCGCAAGTAGGTCTGGCGGATGGTCAGGCCCTCGCGCCGCGCCAGGTCGACCATCAATTGCTGGCGGCTGCGGGCGCCGTTGGTCGGCGGCAGTTCCGGCAACGGGCCGTCGACCGGGTAGGGCGACAGGTCGAAGCTGACCATCTGCGACAGCAGCGCCACACCGACCACGGTGGGGATCAGTTCCTGCAGATACTGGAATTTCTCTTCGGCTTCGGCGCGCGTGGGCGCCACTACCGGGAAGATGCCCGGCATGATCCTGATCGCCTCCGGCGCGCGCCCGTAGGCTGCAGCGCGGTGCTTGATGTCGGCGTAGAAGCCGTGCGCCTCGTCGAAGGTCTGGTGCGCCACGAACACCACATCGGCAGTGCGCGCCGCCAGGTCGCGTCCGGCTTCCGAGGCGCCGGCCTGTACGATCACCGGCTGCCCCTGCGGCGAACGCGAGACGTTGAGCGGGCCGCGCACCGAGAAATGCTTGCCCTTATGGTTCAGCACATGCAGCTTTTCCGGATGGAAGTACAGGCCGCTGTCCTTGTCCCGCACGAAGGCGTCATCTTCCCAGCTGTCCCACAGGCCGGTCACCACCTGATGGAATTCTGCCGCGCGTTCATAGCGCTGTGCATGGTCGATATGCTGGTCGAGATTGAAGTTCTCGGCCTCGCCATCGCCGCTGGAGGTCACCAGGTTCCAGCCGGCGCGCCCGCCGCTGATCTGGTCCAGCGAGGCGAACTTGCGGGCCACGTTATAGGGCTCGTTGAAAGAGGTGGAGGCAGTGGCGATCAGGCCGATGCGTTCGGTCACCGCAGCCAGCGCCGAGAGCAGCGTCAGCGGTTCGAACTGGTCGGCGCGCGCGGTACGCGACAGCGAGGGCAGGTTGCGATTGCGCACGCCCACCGAATCGGAGATGAAGATGGCATCGAATTTTGCGTCTTCGGCCTGCCTGGCCAGGCTGACGTAATGGGCGAAATTGCTGCCGGCATCGGCCTGTGCCGCGGGGTGGCGCCAGCCGGCGATGTGGTGGCCGGTCTGCATCAGGAAGGCGCCGAGCGCGAGTTGGGAGTGGGATACGGTCATGGGGTAATAGATGGTGTTCCTGGGCTACGGTTGCCGCGCAAAAGTGGGGGCGTGGACTTGCATGCTCGCCAGCCGGCGAGATGATGGTAAGGCAGATGCCCCGATGCCTTTGCGCTGTTTTCGACTGAGCTTATGCGCTTTCCGAATGAACGAGCGGCAGGCAGCGCCATCATTGAAGAAGCTGATCGCAGAAATATGATTTCAGGTCTGGTCAGGGCCGGAAGGGCGGACTAAGTTAAATGGCCCAGGCATCGTGTTGACGAAGCCTTCTTTTTTCCCCACCAGAGAACCGACGACCATGATCATCGCCCAATACGAACACCGTCTTCCCGCCGATTACGACCTCGACATCATCCGCCACCGCGCCGCTGCCCGCGGCGGGCTCTGGGACGATGTGCCGGAACTGTACTTCAAGGCCTTCCTGCTGCGCGAAGCGGGCAAGCATGGCGCCAACGCGCACAGCTATTCCTCGCTGTACCTGTGGCGCCATGAGGCGGCTTTCACCGATTTCATCTCCAGCCGCTTCCGCTCGGTGATCGACAGTTTCGGCCGCCCGGGCATACGTACCCGCTTCGCGCTGGATGCGCGCAAAGGGCAGGGGAGCATTGCCCGCCTGGCCTACCGGCAAGAAATCGATATTGCGCAGGATGCCGACCTGGCCGAAGTGCTGGCAGCCGAAGCGGCGCGCAATCGCGAGGCTGCGATCCGGCCCAGTGTAGTGGCTGCTGCAGTCGGTGTAGACGTGAATCAATGGCGCATCACACGCGTCTACTTGTCGGAAGGCGAACTGGATTTGCCTGGCGCTACGGCGTATCAGGTGCTGTACCTGGCCCGTCCCTTGCTGGGTGAACTGCCGGGCTGAGGCTCATGCTGCTGATTTCTCATGTTTGCGCCGGCGAATACCTTGTTGCGGAATCCGGCGCATGCCTGGTGTTGGCCGGCTTGCTACCTCATAGGCGACAAGCGGCCGCCACCGGCCAGATCAGCGGGCCTTTTGGCTTATCAGCACGGGATCAACTTCGTTGCGAAGTTTGATCTGCGCAATGCAAGCACTGGACATTGCGGTTCAAGCTGAATACACTTCGGAACTATCTGCCGCGTTGTTATATTTTTCAACAATGCAAAGAGTGCAACTTGGAGGACGACCTCCCCATCTTGGGCAAACTTTCAGGGACGACCCTGAGCTTGAGAGGAGAGCCATATGGCTTGGGTAATGCTGCTCGTCGCAGGTCTTCTGGAAGTCATCTGGGCTTATTCGATGAAATTGTCGGATAGCTTCAGCAAACCAATCCCATCTTTAATAACCATCGTGACGATGATTGCAAGTTTCGGCTTGTTGTCGATGTCCATGCGTACGCTTCCCCTCGGCACCGCTTACACGATTTGGACCGGCATCGGCGCCGTCGGTGCATTTGTCGTGGGTATTGTCGTCTTGGG
Source organism: Herbaspirillum chlorophenolicum (assembly GCF_001189955.1). Taxonomy (GTDB): domain Bacteria; phylum Pseudomonadota; class Gammaproteobacteria; order Burkholderiales; family Burkholderiaceae_D; genus Herbaspirillum; species Herbaspirillum chlorophenolicum. The sequence goes on from NZ_LFLT01000046.1 coordinate 22,933, forward strand.
AGAGCAAGTCAGCGTACTGCGTATCGCCGCGGCAGTACTGATTGTGGCTGGCCTGGTGATGATGAAACTCTCCAGTTCGCACTAGGCGAACTTCCCTCCGTAAAAGTCCTCCCCTTAAGCCAGCGGCAATGATGCGCCATGTGCTTCCGGACGCATTCCTTTCACGAAACGCCATGCATCTCGAAAACTACTTCCCTGTATTGATGTTCATTGTTGTCGGCCTTTTTGTCGGTGTTGTTCCTCAGGTACTGGGGAAACTGTTAGGGGCCAACAAACCGGATCCCCAGAAGACGTCGCCTTACGAATGCGGATTCGAAGCGTTTGAAGACGCTCGCATGAAGTTCGATGTCCGCTTTTACCTGGTCGCCATTCTTTTTATTCTTTTCGACATTGAGGTCGCATTCCTGGTGCCGTGGGCTTTGGCACTGGATGAAATTGGAACCGTTGGTTTTGCTGCGGCAATGATCTTCCTGGGCATCCTGACCATCGGCCTTGCATTCGAATGGAAAAAAGGCGCGTTGGATTGGGATTGATGAGAGTGCCTGAATCCCCAGTCAGGACGTCAACCCGTACACCGTGGCCGAAGTTTCTCCCCAAAGCGCATCCTGCTCAGTGACCGACAACCGCGTTTGCGCCCATTCTCGGGTCACCGAAACCACTTTGGAATAGGACGCGGCGAGCAAGCAAACCGGCCAGTCCGAGCCAAACATGAGCCGTTGCGGCCCGAAGAATTCCAATGCGGTATTCAGGCAAAGCAAGATATGGTCGAAGTCGCGCAGGCACAATCCGCGCATCCAGTCGGCTTCCGTGACCAGGCCGGAGAGCTTGCAGGTGACGTGAGGCATGGCGGCCAATTCCCGCACTTCCTCGCGCCAGCGTTCGAATGCGCCCTTGTTCTTGCGGAATTCCTTCAGTGCCGGTTTGCCCAGATGGTTGAGCACCAGCCAATGCTTATCATGGCGGGCGCAGAAAGCCCGGATAGAGGAGAGCTGGCGCTCATGCACCAGTACGTCATAGACGTATTGCCGGTCTTGCAGCCAGCGGATTCCCTCGTTGAACTGCGGCTGCGCCAGGAATGCCGAGGGATCGGTCTCGTCCTGGATCTGGTGGCGAAATCCCAGGAGCTTGTTGCGTCCCCATTGCTCGACATGCTCTGCCAATTCAGGCGACGAGATATCTTCCCAGCCGATGACGCCTGCGATGCAACGATCCTGCCGCGCCAGTCCCAGCAGAAATGCAGTCTCATCGCGGCCGGCACGTGCCTGCACCGTAATCGATGCATGCAGGCCATGCGCTTCGAGCAGCGGCTGGAACTGGTAAGGCAGCCGGTCTTGCGCCAGCAGGTCCATATCGGTGCCTATCCAGGGATAGTCTTCCGAGCGATAGTGCCAGAAATGCTGGTGCGCATCGATGCGCAGCGGTTTTTTCGCGTTCATGGGGAAGGTTCCACACGATGGCTGGTGAGAAAGTCGGGGTAGGTGATCATCATTAAGGGGTGTCCGCATCAGGCGCCGAGCCAGCCGGCATCGACGAAGTAGTTGCGCCCGGTGCATTTGGCTGCGCTATCGGATGCCAGGAACAGCGCCAGCGCCGCGACGTCATGCGGTTCGATGCGCCCGGCCAGGCATTGCGACGACAAAATATTGGCTTCTTCCTCCGGGTTGTGCCACAGCCGTGTCTGGCGCGGCGTGCGAACGGCGCCGGGGAGGATGCAGTTGACGCGGATGTTGTGTGCGCCAAGGTCGCGCGCCAGGCCGTGCGTAAGTCCTTCGATGGCGGCTTTGGCCGTCATGTAGAGCGACAGGTTGGGCAGGCCGAGATGCCACGAAATGGAACCGAAGTTGAGGATGACTCCGCGGCCTTGTTCGCGCATGCCGGGCGCGACCGCCTGTGCGCAAAAGAACTGGTGGCGCAAGTTGACGGCCATGCGCTCGTCCCAGTAGGCGGGGCTGACATCGGCAATCGTATGACGGTCATCGTTGGCGGCGTTGTTGACCAGGATATCCACCGCGCCGGCCGTCTCCCCGATGTGGGCAAATGTGGCGGCCAGCGCATCCAGGTCGCGCAGGTTGCAGTACAGGAAGGTGGGCGGGAAGACCGAATCTTTCAACGATGCTTCCAGCGCGCGGGATTCCTGATCCGCAATGTCGAGAAAGAAGACTTTCGCCCCTTGTTCGACGAAGGCTGTCACCAGCGCGGCGCCGATGCCGGTACCGCCACCGGTGATGACGACGCGCTTGCCGGCCAGGCTGGGGTAAATGGCATGCTCCATGGCGCCGGCGGAAGTCGATACGGGTTGAGCTGATGCGGTCATGCTGAGGTACTCCGAAAATAGGGTGAAACACCAGCCGAGCTACGACTGGCAAGAAATGAATAAAAAGCGCAAATGCCGGATGATCAACGTCCCGAACGGGTACTGACGTCTACCCAGACGGCCAGCACCAGAATGCTGCCCTTGACGATCATCTGCCAATAGGTGCCGACGTCCAGCATCGACATGCCGTTGTCCAGGCTGGCCATCACCAGTGCGCCGATCAGCGCGCCGTAGATGGTGCCCGAGCCGCCGCGCATGGACGTGCCGCCGATGAAGCACGCCGCGATGGCATCGAGCTCGCCCATGTTGCCGGCCGATGGCGAACCGGCGGCCAGGCGCGCGGTATTGACCAGCCCGGCCAGCGCGCACATCACGCCCATGATGCCGAACACCCAGAGCTTGACCGCCTGCACGTTGACGCCGGACAGGCGTGTGGCTTCCATGTTGCTGCCCACCGAATAGATGCGGCGGCCGAATACGGTTTGCGTGGTGATGTAGCTGAACAGGCCCAGCAGCGCCAGCAGCATCAGCACCGGAACCGGGATGCCGTCATAGCTGTTGAGCGTACGCACGAAGGCCAGCAGTACGGCACCGATGACCAGTACCTTCACCGCATCGCGCCACAAGGCCGGCACCGGCAGCGCGTGGCGTGTGCGGTTGACGCGCTGGCGCCATGTCAAGGCCAGCGTCAGGGCGAACAGGATCACCAGCAGCCCAAGGCCCAGTTGCGGCGGCAGATAGCCTTGACCCAGATACACCAGGTTGTCCGACACCGGCGCGATCGTCAGGCCACCGGTCACACCCAGCAGCACGCCGCGAAATGCCAGCATGCCGCCCAGGCCGACGATGAACGAGGGAATCCGCTTGTAGGCGGTCAGGTAACCGCTGAACAGCCCAAACACCAGGCCCAGCAGCAGCACCAGCGGCAGACTGAGCGCCAGCGGCAGGTGGTAAGTCACATCCAGGATGGCCGCCACGCCACCGAGCAGGCCGAGCAGCGAGCCGACCGACAAATCGATTTCGCCGGCAATGATGACCAGCACCATGCCGCAGGCCAGGATGCCGGTGACGGCCATCTGGCGCAGCAGGTTGGACAGGTTGCGGGGCGTCACGAAGCCGCCGTCGGTCTGCCAGCTGAAGAATGCCCAGATGATGGCGATGGCAATGAGTAGTGCAATGATTTTGTAGCGGCCGAAAATCTGCTTGATGTTCGCTGTTGTCATACTGAATTCCCGATTGTTTTATTTATGAGGCAGCGGTTTGCGCCGCCTGGTGTTGCGTCGATTGGTTGATGGCAGCCGCCAGCACCGTCTCTTGCGTCAGGTGTTCATTGACGAAGTCGCCGCGCAGCTTGCCTTCGCCGATGACCAGCACACGGTCGGACACGCCCAGCACTTCCGCCAGCTCGGACGACACCATGATGATGGCCACCCCTTGTTTGGCCAGCGCCGCGATGAGCCGGTAGATTTCCGCCTTGGCGCCGACATCGACGCCGCGCGTAGGCTCATCGAGAATGAGCACTTTGGGTTGCGCCAGCAGCATTTTCGCCAGCACGACCTTTTGCTGATTGCCGCCCGAGAGGCCGGTGATGGGC
>NZ_LFLT01000047.1 GCF_001189955.1 Herbaspirillum chlorophenolicum
AAACACATTCACCAACTAAGCAAATGCAAAAATATTCTTAGCCACAAAAAACCAGCAGCGCTCTAATAACAGACTGCCTATAAATAGAGCCCTCCATGTCCCTCAACATTTTCTGGTTCCTCCCCACCTCAGGCGACACCCGCTACCTCGGCACCTCCGACTTCGGCCGCGCGCCGACCATCGACTACATGCGCCAGATCGCCGTCACCAGCGAGAACCTCGGCTACGACGGCCTGCTGATCCCCACCGGCGCATCTTGCCTCGACCCGTGGGTGGTGGCCTCCAGCCTGGTGCCGGTGACGCACAAGATCAAGCTGCTGGTGGCGCTGCGCACCTCGCTGGGCGGCCCCTGCCCCTCGGCGCGCCAGGCCGCCACGCTGGACCAGGCATTGAACGGCCGCCTGCTGCTCAATGTGGTGCCGGGCGGCGACGCCACCGAACTGGAAGCCGATGGCGTCTTCCTCAAACACGACGAACGCTACGAAGCCGCCGACGAATACCTCACCATCTGGCGCCGCTTGCTGCAAGGCGAAACGGTGGACTACGAAGGCAAGCACTTCCGCATCCGCCAAGGCCAGGTATTCCATCCAGCGCTGCAGAAACCCTATCCGCTGCTGTATTTCGGCGGTTCCTCCGACGCCGCCCACGACTTGGCCGCCAAGCATGTGGACGCCTACCTGACCTGGGGCGAACCGCCCGCCGCAGTCGCGCAGAAAATCGCCGACGTACGCGCGCGTGCCGCGAAACAAGGGCGTACCGTGCGCTTCGGCGTGCGCCTGCACGTGATCGTGCGCGAGACCAATGAAGAAGCCTGGGCCGATGCCGAGCGCCTGATCAGCAAGCTGACCGATGAGGACATCGCCAACGCACAGAAAAATTACACACGCATGGATTCGGTTGGGCAGCAACGCATGGCCGCGCTGCACGGCGGCCGGCGCGACAAGCTTGAGATCGCCCCCAACCTGTGGGCCGGCGTGGGACTGGTACGCGGCGGCGCCGGTACGTCATTGGTAGGAGATGCCGCCACGGTGGCCGAGCGGCTGCAGGAATATGCGGACCTGGGGGTGGACACCTTCGTGCTGTCCGGCTACCCGCACCTGGAAGAATCGATACGCTTCGCCGAACTGGTGTTCCCATTGATCGGCAAGCAAGCGGTCACCTTGCGCGACCGCGCGCAAACCGGCGGCGCTTTCGATATCCGCGCCGCACGGTCCGCCTCCTGAAACAAGGTCAGGAAATCAGCTTCAGATAACCCGCCGCGTCGAGGAAGCCCTCTGTCGAAAACGGCGCTGCCGGCCTGATCTTGAAGATCCACTGGTCGTAGGGTGCATCATTGACGGCATCCGGAGTTTCCACCAGCGCCTCGTTGATGGCAACGACCTCGCCGTCCACCGGCGCATGCAGGTCGGATGCCGTCTTGTTCGACTCCACGATGCCGCACTCCCCGGTGCGCCTGACCTGCGCGCCGACGGCCGGCATTTCCACATACACCAGCGGCCCCAGTTGCTCCTGGCCGAAATCGGTAATACCGACGGCGAGCGTGCCGTCTTCCTCTACCTTGACCCATTCATGGGTCTCGGCATAAACGAGATGGTCTGGAATCAACATGGGGTCTCCTTTTCTTGTTTGACAAAGATCACTGCGCTTCGGCCTTGCTGCCGTCCGGGAACGCCGGCTCGCCCAGGTTCAGCATCAGGCGGTTGGCCCAGGCGAAGATGGCGATCGAGTGGATCAGGTCCAGCACTTCCAGATCGTTCAGGCCAACGTCCTTCAACGCCTGGATCTTGGCCGCGTCGACCGCGTCCGGCTGTTCGGTCAGCTCGGCCGAGAACTTGGCGATGGCTTTCTCGCGCGCGTCGATGCCCGAACCGTAGGGGTTGTCGAATACCTGCTGCACCGTATCGTTGCGCTTGGCCAGTTGCTCGAAGCGCTGCGCATGCACCGATGCGCAGTACACGCAGCCATTGATGCGCGACACCACCAGCGAGCCCAGTTCGCGCTCGGCGCGCGACATGCCGCCCGGCGCATACATGATGGCGTTGAAGGCGGCCGAACGCTGGCGCAGGATGTCCGGCTGGTGCGCCAGGAACAGGTAGTAGTCCGAGGTCTTGGCCTTGGGGTTGCTCTCTTCCAGCACCTTGATCTGGTCTTCGGTCGCATCTTCCAGCGCGATCACGTCCAGCCAGGCGTCCCAGTCCAGCGATTCGTTGGTGAAGCCGTTCGATTTGATGACGTTGCTCATGTCGGTCTCCTTCAGTTGGCTGCAGCCTTCATCGCCTTCAGGCCGGCGATCACGCGCAGCTGGTAGGAGATGAATGCGATCAGTTGCGACAGCGCCACCACGGCCGGCGTGCTGATGCCGGCGGCGGGCAGTTTTCCGATGGCGGCCTTGTCGCCTTCCACCGGGCGCTGGGTCAGCGCGCGGGTGAACACCAGCATGGCGCGCAAGCGGCCTTCGGCAAGCTGCTCCGGCTCGCCGCTGTCGGCTGCGGCCAGTTGTGCCGCATCGGCCGGCAAGGCCTGCAGGCGTGCGCGGTAGTGCGCAGCGAGGTCGGCGGCGCCGGCCAGGCGGCAGGCGTACAACGCTACCAGCAGGCGCTCGTCCAGGGTTATGCCTTCCAGAGCAGGATCGAACAAGGTGTCGTAGCTGCCCTGGGTGGCGGCGGCGACCTTGTCGCGCTGGTGGCGCAGGGTGTGCAATGCGTCGCCGGCCTTCAGGCCGACGAGCTGGTCGATGACATCGTTGTTGATGTCGTAGACAGGTGTGCTCATGTGAGATCCTTTCGAGATGAATGCTTGGCGAGCGCCGCGCGCAGGAACTGCTGTGCGTGCTGCCATGAATCGAGGTCGGCGCGGGCATTGGCAGAGGGCTCGCCGCCGCCGGTGCTGATGCGGCCCGAGACCGGATGCGCGTAACTTGTCTGCGTGGTCGGCACGAACGGGAACAGGATGGAATGCCCGGCATTGGCATAGTCGCGCCATACCACCGGCCACGGATGCTGTACTTCGGCCAGCTTGCCGCTAACCATGCGGCAATACACGCTGGAGGGCCAGGAGCCGTCATCGGTGGCCGACAGCAGCAACACCGGCCCCTGGATGCGTTCCACCGGGATACGGGCGCGCGCCACGGCTTCTTCGTCTTCCAGCGCCGTCAGCATCGCCAGCTCATGACGATGCGGCGACGGGCCTTCGTCGAAGGGTTTCCAACTGGCGGTGCGGTTGCCTTCCCACTGGTGCGGCAGCGGCTGGCCGCGCAAGAGCCAGGTCGGCTCTTCGCGTCCCACCTCCGGATCGGCCGCGTTCTGGCCGCTATGCACCAGCGCGCTAGGCACGTAGGCCAGCACCGCCGACACCTTCTGCGGGAAGGTCGCGCCCAGCAGCAGCACCAGCTCGCCACCGCGCGACTGGCCGCTGATGGCGACGAAGTCGTCCTTCGGCTGCACCTCGGCACGCAGCCAGTCGAGGCCGCGCTCGAAGTATTCCAGCGGCGTGTTGGAGATGTAATTGGACAGCCCCGGCGCCTTGAAATAAGCCAGCGCAAACGCCGCATAACCGCGCGAAGCGTACAGCGCCGCACGCGGCTCGTTGATGCCGCCGCCCGAACCGTTGACGATCATCACCGCCGGATGCGGGCCGGGCGCGGCCGGCAGGAACAGCGTGCCGACCAGGCCTTGCTCGCGTACTTCGCGCCGTATCACGCCTTCAGCCGCCAGGCGCTGCACCAGCTCGGCGCTGGCCGCTCCCTGTGTGCCGGAAGCCGTGATGGCAGTCACCAGCGGCGCCGTCACGTCGGCATGGAAGTTGTCGCGCTTGCCGGCCTGCAGCGGCTGTTGCGACCACAGCAAACCCATCGGGTCGATGCCGCCATAGTCGCCGTCGAGGGCCGGGCTCATCGCAAGGTCGACCTCGCCCTGCGCATCGGCGATGAAGCAGGCGCTGCTGGCCCACTCCGCGCCGTTGCGCACGGTCGAGGACGACACCCGCACCGTTTCGCCCGGCGCCACGCCGCGCACGACGATGCGGCGCGGCACGTCGATCAGGTCGTCGGCCGGGGTGACGGCGATCGAGAAGCTGGACATGGCCTTACTTCTTTTCCTGGGTGACCATCATGGCGGTGGTGCGGTCGCTGCTGACCGGCGTCACCTTCAGGCCCTTCTTGGCGGCCCAGATGTTCTGATAGTGGTACAGCGGGATCACGCCCACATCGTCCGACACCACCTTGGCCGAGGCGCGCAGGATGGCTTCACGCTTGGCCGGGTCGAACTCGGCGGTGGAATCGGCCAGCGCCTTGTCCACGGCAGGATTGCTGTAGTGGTTCCAGTTGGAAGCGCCGATGCCCTTCTTGGCGTCGACCGAGCCCAGCACGTTGACCAGCGCATAGCTGGCTTCGCCGGTGCCGTTGCCCCATGCCAGTACCGACACCGCGAACTCGTTCTTGTTGGCGCGCGAAGAGTAAGACGCCCACGGCAGCACCTCGACCTGGGTCTTGATGCCGATGCGGGTCCAGAACTGGGCCACCGCCTGCATGGTTTCCGGCGCTTGCGGGTAACGGTCGTTAGGCACGTGGATGGTCAGCTTGAAGCCGTCCGGGAAGCCGGCTTCGGCCAGCAGCTTCTTGGCCTGGGTGGCGTCGAACGGAATGTTCTTGATCTCCGGGTTGTAGCCGAAGGTATCCGACGGCATCCACTGGTTGGCCTCGGTGGCTGCGCCTTGCAGGATGCGGTCGATCACTGCCTTGCGGTTGATCGCCAGCGACATGGCGCGGCGCACACGCACGTCCAAGAGCGGGTTCTTGTCCAGCTGCTTGCCGTTGTTGTCGGTGATGTACGGGCTCGGGCCTTCATGGAAACTTGGCTGGATCAGCAGCACGCGCAAGCCGTTGTACGGGTAGACCGTGACGTTGGGCGACTGCTTGAGCTTGGCGATGTCGGACACCGAGACCTTGTCGATCACGTCCACGTCGCCCGACAGCAGCGCCGCGGTACGCGCGGCGGCGTTGTTGATGTAGCGGTAGTTGACCTTGTCCCACAGGGCCTTGCCGCCCCAGTAGCCGTCGCTGCGCTGCATCACCACGCGGTCCCCCGGGGTGTAGGAGACGAACTTGTAGGGGCCGGTGCCGACCACGGCTGCGCCGCTGTTGTAGTTCTCGGTCTGCGACTTTTCACCCACATGCTTGCTGACGATATGCACCGAAGCCAGGTTCAGCGGCAGGTCGGGATTGGGGATATTGGTCTTGATCACCAGCGTCAGCGGGTCCTTGGCGGTGACCGATTCCACCGTGCGCAGGTAGCCGGCGAAGGTCGCCACGCTGCCCGGCACATTGCGTGCGCGCTGGTAGGAGAAGATCACGTCGTCGGCGGTAAAGGGCTTGCCGTCCTGCCACTTGACGTTGGGACGCAGCTTGAACTCCCAGGTCTTGGGGTCGATGTTCTTCCACGACACGGCCAGGCCGGGCTGCAGTTTGTTGTAGTTGTTCTCGACCAGCAGGTCCCAGAAATGCAGGTCCACCGAACGGTCGCCGGCGTGGTTGTTCAACTGCGGGTCCAGCGAGGACAGCGGGTCGGCGAAGGCGATATTCAGGTTCTGCGCGCGGACAGCGTCAGCAGCCGAAGCCAGGGCTACGCCGGTCAGGGCGACTGCCAGCAGGCGGGTCAGGAGCGTCTTTTTCATGAGCTTGTTTCCTCTGTTGTGTATCAGGTTGAAAGCAATCAGGTCATCGGTACTGCGGTCATGCGTTTTGATTCAGCCACCGTCGTTGAGGTGGCAGGCGCTCATGTGGCCGGGCGCGATTTCCTTCAGGGCCGGCGCCTCTTCGCGGCAACGCTGCGTGGCATACGGGCAGCGCGGGTTGAAGTGGCAGCCGGAGGGCGGGTGCAGCGGGCTGGGGATCTCGCCCGTGATCGCCGTGAATTCTTTCCTGCGCGCCGACAGGCGCGGCACCTCGGCCAGCAGCGCCTGGGTGTAGGGATGGTTGGCATGGCCGAACAGCTCCTGCACCGGCGCGCTCTCCACCACCCGCCCCAGGTACATGATCACCACGCGGTCGGAGACATGCTCCACCACGCCGAGGTCATGGCTGATGAACAGGTAGGTCAGGCCGAGCTGCTCGCGCAGGTCGGCGAACAGGTTCAGGATCTGCGCCTGGATCGACACGTCCAGCGCCGCCACCGCCTCGTCGCACACCAGCATGCGCGGCTGCACCGCCAGCGCGCGGGCGATGCCGATGCGCTGGCGCTGGCCGCCGGAGAACTGGTGCGGATAGCGGTCGCGCAGCGCCGGGTCGAGCCCGGCGCGCATCAACTGGCGGCACACGTAGTCGTCAAGGTCGCCCTCGACCTTGCCGTTGACCTGCGCCGCCTCGCCCACGATCTGGTCGATGCGCAGGCGCGGGTTGAGGCTGGCGTAAGGGTTCTGGAAGATCATCTGCACGTCCAGCCGGGCGGCCTCGCGCTCGGCGCGCGTGAGGGCGGCGCGGTCGCGCCCGCCCACCAGCGCCTGGCCGTCCGACGGATCGAGCAAGCCGCAGGCGATACGGCCCAGCGTCGACTTGCCGCAGCCGGATTCGCCGACCAGCCCGACCACTTCGCCGGGCATGACCTTGAGGTCGACATGGTCGAGCGCCCGCGTGACGGCCGGCGCGCGCGCCCAGCCGCGCTGCTGCAACTGGCGTCCCAGCCAGCCGGCACGGCGTTCGCCGAAGCGCTTGCTGACGCCGCGCGTTTCGATGATGGGAACGGCCTTATGTTGCACGTCATGCATGTTGTGGCACCTTCGATTCATGTTGCGCCGGATGGAAGCAGCGCACCAGGCGCCCGGCCAGCGGCTCGCTCATCGCCGGCGCCGCCAGGCATTGCTGGCTGACCCGCTCGCAGCGCGCGGCAAAAGCGCAGGTCGGCGGCAGGTGCAGCAGGTTGGGCGTCATGCCCGGAATCTGGCGCAGGCGGCTGCCGCGCCGGTTGTTGCTGGGCAGGCTGCCGATCAGGCCTTGCGTGTAGGGGTGCAGCGGCGCGTCCAGCACGGCATCGACCGCGCCCTGCTCGACGATGCGCCCGGCGTACATCACCGCCACTTCGTCGGCCAGTCCGGCCACCACCGACAGGTCGTGGGTGATCCAGATCAGCGCGGTGCCATGCTGGCGCGCCAGCTTCTGCACTTCCGACAGGATCTGCGCCTGGATGGTCACGTCCAGCGCGGTGGTCGGCTCGTCGGCGATGATCAGGTCGGGCTTGTGCAGCAGCGCGATGGCAATCGCCACGCGCTGGCGCATGCCGCCGGAGAGCTGGTGCGGATAAGCCTGCAGCCGCTCCTCGGGGCTGGCGATGCCCATCATGCCCAGCGTGTCGCGCGCCAGTTCGCGCGCCTGCTGGCGACTGACCTTGCTGTGCGCCAGCACGGCATCGACCATCTGCGCCTCGACCTTCAGCACCGGGTTGAGCGTCATCATCGGGTCCTGGAAGATCATGGCGATGCGGTTGCCTTGCAGCTCGCGCAGCGAGACCCTGTCCAGCGTCACCAGGTCGCGCCCCTGGAACAGCACCTGGCCGCCGACGATGCGGCCCGGCGCATCGACCATGCCGAGGATGGAGAAGCCGGTCACGCTCTTGCCCGAGCCGGATTCGCCGACCAGGCCGAGGATGCGGCCGCGCGCAATCGACAAGGAAACGTCGTCCACCGCCGGCAGCACGCCATCGGGCGTGAAGAAATGGGTGCGCAGGTTGCGCACTTCCAATGTAGGGATATTGTTGGGCGCGCTCACTTCTGCCACCTCGGGTTCAGGATGTCGCGCAGGCGGTCGCCTACCAGGTTGATCGCCACGATCACCACCAATAGCGTGATGCCCGGATAGAAGCTGATCCAGTACTCGCCCGAGAGCATGTACTGGTAACCGTTGGAAATCAGCAGGCCCAGCGACGGTTCGGTAATGGGCACACCCAGGCCGAGGAAAGACAGCGTCGCCTCCAGCGTGATGGCGCGCGCCACCTGCAGCGTGCCGATCACGATCAGCGGCGGCAGGCAGTTAGGCAGGATGTGGCGCACCATGATGCGCCATGCCGACAGGTTCAATCCGCGCGCCGCCTCCACATATTCCTTCTGCCGCTCGACCAGCGCCTGGCCGCGCGCGGTGCGGGCATAGTAGGCCCACTCCAGGACGACTAGTGTGATCATCACGTTCATGATGCCCTTGCCGACATAGGCCAGGATCAGCATCGCCACCAGGATGGACGGGAAGGACAGCACCAGGTCGGCCAGGCGCATCAGCAGCGTATCGGCCTTGCCGCCGGCATAGGCCGCCAGCAGGCCGACCAGCGTGCCGATAATGCCGGCGATCAGCGCCGAGCCGACGCCGATGCCCACACTGATGCGCAGGCCGTAGAGGATGGCCGAGACCAGGTCGCGGCCCTGGCCGTCGGTGCCCAGCCAGTAGGTAAATGTGCCTGCGCCATTGGCCGTGCCGGGATGCAGGCGCGCATCCATCACGTCCAGCTGCATCAGGTCATAGGGGTTCTGCGGCGTGATCCACGGCGCGACTATCGCGGCCACGATCAGCAGCAGCACGATGGCCAGGCCCAGCATGGCCGACCGGGAAGCGATGAAGTGGCGGATCACCCGGCGCCAGGGCGACTCGCGGCGCGGCGCGACGAAGGCGGAGAGCTCGGCAATGCGCGCCCGCACCTGTTCCTGCGTCATGGTCTGGGCCTGGATACCTTGTTCTTGCGCGCTCATGCCTTGGCCTCCACCCGCACGCGCGGATCAAGAATCTTGTAGAGCACGTCCACCACCAGGTTGATGGTGACGAACATGCACACGATCACCATCAGGTAAGCCACGATCACCGGGCGGTCCAATGCATTGATGCTGTCCAGGATCAGCTTGCCGGCGCCTGGCCAGGCGAAGATGCTTTCGGTCACCACCGCGAACGCGATGGTGGAACCGAATTCCAGGCCGAGCACCGTCACCAGCGGAATCAGCGTATTGCGCAGCACATACATCAGCACCACGCGCGCCGGGCTCAGCCCCTTGGCGCGGGCGAACTTGACGTAGTCCATCGGCAGCACCTCGCGCACGTTGGCGCGGGTCAGGCGAATCACCAGCGAGATCTTGAACAGCGACAGGTTGAGCGCCGGCAGGATCATGTGGCGCCAGCCATCTGCGGTCAGCCACGACCACTGGATGCCGAACAGTTCCGCCGTCTGGCCGCGCCCGCCGGAGGGCAGCCAGCCCAGCGAGACCGAAAAGGCCATGATCAGCATCAGACCGATCCAGAAGGTCGGCAGCGAAAAACCGAAGATGCTGCTGGTCATCACCAGTTTCGAGAAGGGATGGTCGGGCTTCATGCCGGCGAACAGGCCCAGCGGGATGCCCACCAGCACGGCCAGGATCAGCGCGGCGAAGGCCAGCTCCAGCGTGGCCGGCAGGCGCTGGAAGATCAGCAGGATGGCCGGCGAGTTGTATACGAAGCTGTTGCCCAGGTTGCCGTGCAGCGCGCCGCCCAGGAAGGACAGGTACTGGCGCCACACCGGCTGGTCCAGGCCGAGTTCCTGGATGATGCGCAGGCGGTCGACCTGGTCGACGTCCTGGCCGATCAGGATGTCGACCGGGTTGCCGATCAGGTGCAGGCCGAAGAAGACGATCACCGTCATCAGCAGCACCACCATCAGCGCCTGCAGCACGCTCTTTGCGATGGCCATGGTCATCCCGGCAGCTCCCATTCGGACGGGGTCCACTCGTCGCCGACCAGTTCGGGTTCTTCGTAGGCCTCGATATTGCGGTAATGGTATTCCACATCCTCGCCATACAGCAGGGAAGCAATGCCCTGCGCCAGGCGGTAAGCGCCGTCGCTGATGGCAGGGATGTCGCCGGAGACGGTGCCGTGGCTGGCCGTGGCCGGATAGCAGAAGCAATGCACGCGGTCCAGTCCGGGCAGCGCGCCGGGAGTCTTTTCCTGGAATTGGAACACCGGGCCGAGGTAAGGCGAATCGGCCAGCTCGGCATCCTCGTCGCCGGCCGGCGGCGTATAGCGCTCGCTCCAGGTCAGGATGTGCTTGCCGATGGCGGCGAATTCGGGGCGCACGCTCCAGTCGATGCGAAAGCCGGTGGAGAAGAACAGGAAGTCCAGTTCCAGCGGGCCGCGATTGGTGTCCAGCCGCAGCGTGCCATCCGGCTGGACGGCGACATCCCTGATCGCGGTGCCGAGCAGGAAGCGCGCATTGGCAAAGCGAGAGACGCGGCGGGTGCTGCCCGATGGAGGCGGCACCTGCTGCGCGTTGACGTAGTGGCGGATGCGCCATTTCCATTCGTCCGGCAAATGAAGATGGCCGTTGACCAGGCCCGGGTTGCCCGAGCCCTTGCCCTTGTTGACGCGCGGCAGTTCCTTGCGGCGAATCAGCAGGTCGACCCGCGCCGCCCCCTCTTCCAGCGCGGTGGCTGCACTGTCCATGGCCGACGAGCCGCCGCCCACCACGCCCACGCGCTTGCCTTTGAGCGTGGCGTAATCGAGCACGTCGGAAGAGTGCGCCCAGCGCGCACGCGGCAGCTTGTCCACCAGCGGAGGCAGGTAGGCGCCGCCCAGGCCGTCGCGGCCGGTGGCCAGCACCACGCGGCGCGCCAGCACCGACGATTCGCCCTGCGGCGACGCCAGCTTGAGTTCGACCACGCCGTCGGCGCGCGGCAGCACGGCCAGCACGCGATGTTCGTTGCGGATATCCAGGTGCATGACGCGGCGGAACCAGCGCAGGTAATCCATCCACTGCATGCGCGGGATCTTGTCCAGCTCGTCCCAGGCCTGCGCGCCGAACTGCGCTTCGAACCAGGCGCGGAAGGTCAGCGCCGGAAAGCCCAGCGCGGGGCCGGTCAGGGTCTTGGGCGAGCGCAGCGTTTCCATGCGCGCGGTAGTGGCCCAGGGGCCTTCGAAATCCTTGGGGGACTGGTCGTAAATGACATTGGGAATGCCCAGGTGGCTCAAGGCCACCGATGCCGCCATGCCGGCCTGGCCGCCGCCGATGATGGCCACGTCGAGCACCGCCACGCCATCGCGCTCGGTCTGCGGCGTCCATGCCTTGCCGGGCAGCGCCAGCCATTCGATGTCCTGGCGCAGGCGCGCCTCCAGCGCGGCCAGGCCTTGCGGCGCAGCGATCGATTCCCTATTCGGCATGTGGCCCCCTTAAAAGCGAAAAATAGACGTAGCAGGCAAACCCCTCGGGCCGCCTGCCATCGCCTGCATCAGTTATAACAATTCGTCATGCTCGGCCGCATCCCGTTTGACGAAGCCGTGCAGGATGGTGCGCGCCACGGTTTCGACCGCGTCGATCAGCGCCAGCGTGGTGCCCTCGACCGGCCGGCCGAACGGCGTCACCACGCCAAAGTAAAACGGGATATCCACCGCCAGCGGCTTGGCCACCAGCCCTTCGATGGGCATGCCCAGCGCCGTGATCGGCTCCACCAGCGCTACCCCCAGGCCGGCGCGCGCAGCCATGATGGCGTTGAAGGAAGTGTTGGTGTCGATCGCCACATCCAGCGGACTATCCTCGCCCAGCGCGGTTTCGATGCGCTGGCGCAGGCGGTAGCGGTTGGACATGGTGATCACGCGTTCGCCGCGCAGGGCCGCGCGCGTGATCTTGTCTTTCTTGGCCAGCGGATGGTCGGCGCGCATCACCGCCACGCAGGGCGCTTCGCCGATCCAGTGCAGGTCGAGCCCGCGGTGCGCCACCGGCAGGCTGGTCAGGCCCAGGCTGACGGTACGGTGCAGCACCGCATGCACCACCTGCTCGGCCGACGCGCTGCGCAGGTGGATATGCTCGGGAAACGCCGAACTGCCCTGCGCCACCAGTTGCAAGGCCGCAGGCGCGATGGTCGAGGCCAGCGCCGGAGTCGCCACCAGATGCACCGGCTGCGCCTCTTCCCGGCCGATCTCGGCGGCGCGCTCGCGGATGCTGCGCAGGCCGACCAGCGAACGCTCCACCTCCTCATATAACAGGAAGGCCTTGCCGGTCGGCGTCACCCGTGGCCCGTTGCGGTCGAACAACGCATAGCCCAGTTCCGCCTCCAGGTCACCGATGGCCTTGCTGATGGCGGGCTGCGAACGGCCGAGGCTACGGCCGGCGCCAGTCACGCTGCCGATCGTCATTACCGCCGCAAAAGCTTCCAGCTGGTTGAGGTCCATCAATGTCCCGGGTCAAAAACTATGCATATGATTTTCGGATTATAGGTTTGTATTTATTCTATTTCAGTATAATAATTTTGTATAAGCTAATGTAGGAAGCTCAAGGCCGGGCAGGAATGGCCATACTCCCTGCCTGGCTCGCCATTTCATCTTGCTTTTCAGGCAAGACTTGGCGCAATGCCGAATCCCAATGCTGCTTTTCCTGGACTTCCTGAATCCGCCGTCATGAACGCCCCTGCTCCCTGTCGCCCGCCTGCCAGCCTGACTTTCCCCATTTATCTGGACTACGGCGCCACCACGCCGGTCGATCCCCAGGTCGCCAGGATCATGTGCGACTTCCTTACCGAAAAATTCGGCAACGCCGCCAGCAGCTCCCACCCCTTCGGCTGGGAAGCCAAGCGCGCGGTGGAAAAGGCGCGCGCCCAGGTGGCCGGCCTGCTGGGCGCGCAGCCCGGCGAGATCGTCTGGACTTCGGGCGCGAC
The DNA here is from genome assembly GCF_001189955.1 of Herbaspirillum chlorophenolicum. Classification (GTDB taxonomy): domain Bacteria; phylum Pseudomonadota; class Gammaproteobacteria; order Burkholderiales; family Burkholderiaceae_D; genus Herbaspirillum; species Herbaspirillum chlorophenolicum. The sequence continues at coordinate 12,643 of NZ_LFLT01000047.1, forward strand.
CGAATCGAACAACCTGGCCATCAAAGGCACGGCCCAGGCGCTGGCTCACAAAGGCCGCCACCTGGTCACGGTGGCCACCGAGCACAAGGCAGTGCTGGACACCATGCACACGCTGGAACGCGCCGGCTTCGAAGTCACCTTCCTGCAGCCCGGCGAAGATGGCCTGGTCACGCCGGAACAGTTCCGCGCCGCGCTGCGCCCGGACACCATCCTGGCCTCGGTGATGTATGTGAACAACGAGATCGGCGTGATCCAGCCGATCGCCGAACTGGGCGAGATCTGCGCCGAGCGCGGCATCGTCTTCCACGTGGACGCGGTGCAGGCGGCCGGCAAGATCGCCGTCGACCTGGCGCGCCTGAAGGTCGACCTGATGTCGGTCTCCGCGCATAAGGTCTACGGCCCCAAGGGCGTCGGCGCGCTGTACGTGCGCCACCATCCCGAACTGAAGCTGGAAGCCCAGATCGACGGCGGCGGCCATGAGAACGGCATGCGCTCCGGCACGCTGGCCACGCACCAGATCGTCGGCATGGGGGAAGCATTCGAACTGGCCGGCAAGCTGCTGGCCGAAGAAAGCGCGCGCATCCGCGCCCTGCGCGATCGCCTGTGGAACGGCATCAGCGGCCTGCCCGGCGTGCAATTGAACGGCTGCGCAACCAACCGCGTGCCGCACAATCTCAACGTCAGCTTCCCGCCCACCCGCTACGGCACCCTGGCCAGCCAATTGCTCGGCATTGCGGTGTCGGCCGGCTCGGCCTGCAACTCGGCCGCCGCCCTGCCTTCCTTCGTGCTGCTGGCGATCGGCCGTTCGCCCGAAGTGGCGCGCAACGCGGTGCGTTTTTCGCTCGGCCGCGGGACCACCGAGGCCGAGATCGATTATGTGGCGGCAACAATTCGCCAAATAATGGCAGTGGATGTTATTGGCGACGGCGCTTGAGCGCGGTCTCTTTTATCTCTCCGTGAGTGCGCCGGACGCTTGAAGAAAAAATTAACCAACGAACAATATTCTTCACTCCCGGCGACCCCTTCCCCACGGTTAACACGGATTCCATCCATTCTTAATCGCTTTTGCTCATAAGCAAAAAACAAATAAGAACTTCCCGCCTAAATAACAAAAAGTTAGACTTGCTCGGTCTCATCAAAACTGACCACCGTGATCCGCATCGAGCACCTCCATAAAAACTACCAGGCCGGCAAGCGCGACATCGTCGCCCTGCAAGACATCAACCTGGAGATCGCCCAAGGAGAAATCTTCGGCATCATCGGCCGCTCCGGCGCCGGCAAAAGCACGCTGATCCGCACGCTGAACCTGCTGGAGCGCCCTGACAGCGGCCGCGTCCTGATCGACGGCGAGGACATCACCGGGCTCGGCCACGATAGCCTGCTGGAGCTTCGCCAGCACATCGGCATGGTGTTCCAGCATTTCAACCTGCTCAATGCCAAGACCGTCGCCCAGAACATCGACTGGCCGCTGAAGATCACCGGCCGCTACAGCCGCGAGCAGCGCAACCGCCGTGTCGACGAACTGCTGCAACTGGTCGGCCTGGAAGCGCACCGCGACCAGTATCCGTCGCAACTGTCGGGCGGGCAAAAGCAGCGTGTCGGCATTGCCCGCGCGCTGGCCAATTCGCCGCGCCTGCTGCTGTGCGACGAGGCGACCTCCTCGCTCGATCCGGAAACCACCCAATCCATCCTGCGCCTGCTGCTGGAAATCAACCGCAAGCTGGGCCTGACCATCGTCCTCATCACGCACGAGATGCAAGTGATCCGCAACATCTGCGACCGCGTGGCGGTGCTCGATGCCGGCATCGTGGTCGAACGCGGCACCGTGGTCGATACCTTCCTGCGGCCGCGCCATGCAGTCACGCGCGCGCTGCTGTCGGAAAGCCTCGCATTCGACGAAACCCTGGCGCCCTATACACGCCGCGCCGACGGCAAGCTGGTGCGCCTGACCTATGCCGGCGAACTGGCGGCCCAACCCATCCTGTCGCAACTGACTGCGGCCACCACGGCGCTGGCGACCATCGTTCAAGGTACCGTGTCGCGCATCAAGGACACGCCCTATGGCCAGTTGCTGGTGGAGTTTTCCGGCGACGAGGAAGCCGTGAGCCAGGTGCTGGAACGCCTCGATACCTCCGGCATCGACCATGAGGTGCTGGCATGAGCGCGCTGATCGACTTGTCGCAGATCGACTGGAGCGAGGTGTGGGACGCCACGCTGGAAACCCTGGCCATGACCGGCGGCTCGCTGTTCTTCACGATATTGCTGGGCCTGCCGCTGGGCATCCTGCTGTTCCTTACCAACCGCAAGCAACTGCTGGCGCAACGCGGCGTGTACCTGGTGCTGTCGCTGCTGGTCAACGTGCTGCGCTCGGTGCCCTTCCTGATCCTGCTGATCGTGCTGATCCCGTTCACGCTGTGGCTGGTGGGCACCTCGCTGGGCGTGACCGGCGCCATCCCGCCCCTGGTGATCGGCACCGCCCCCTTCTTCGCGCGGCTGACCGAAAGCGTGCTGCGCGAGATCGACCGCGGCGTGATCGAGGCCTGTACCGCCATGGGCGCGCGGCGCCGCCAGATCATCTTCGGCGCGCTGCTGCCCGAAGCCCTGCCGGGCTTGCTGGCAGCAGTCACCATCACTGCCATCACGCTCATGTCGTATGCCGCGATGTCGGGCGTAATCGGCGGCGGCGGCCTGGGCGACCTGGCGATCCGCTACGGCTACCAGCGTTTCCAGACCGAGGTGATGGTAGTCACCGTCGCCATCCTGGTGGTGCTGGTGCAGTTGCTGCAATTCTTCGGCGACCGCCTGGTGCTGCGCTTTACCCGTAAATGACCTTTTGACCTCTCACAACAAGACTGGAGCAAATACATGTCCCGCAAACTGATCCCCCACCTGTTCGCCGGCGCCGCATTGGCGCTTTCCATCGGCGCACATGCCGCCGACAAACTGGTGATCGCCGCCACCCCGGTGCCGCATGCCGAAATCCTGGAACATATCAAGCCGGCCCTGGCCAAGGAAGGCATCGACCTGCAGGTGAAGGTCTTCACCGACTACGTGCAGCCGGCCGCGCAAACCAACGAGAAGCAGGTCGACGGCAACTTCTTCGCCCACCTGCCGTATATCGAGCAGTTCAAGAAGGCGCACAAGAATGACGTCGAAGTGCCGGTCGCCAAGGTGCACGTCGAGCCCTTCGCCGCCTATTCGCAAAAGTACAAGAAGATCGCCGACATCCCCAATGGCGCCACCATCGCCATCCCCAACGACCCATCCAACTCGGGCCGCGCCCTGTTGCTGCTGGCCCGCAACGGCCTGATCAAACTGAAGGACAGCTCCAACATCTCGTCCACCCAGAAGGACATCATCGAAAACCCGAAGAAGCTGAAGTTCCGCGCACTGGAAGCGGCCACGCTGCCGCGCGTGCTGAACCAGGTGGACGTGGCGCTGATCAACACCAACTACGCACTGGAAGCCAAGCTGAACCCGGTCAAGGATTCGCTGTTCATCGAAGATGCCAACTCGCCCTACGCCAACCTGCTGGTGGCGCGCGAAGACAACAAGGACAGCCCCGCCATCAAGAAACTGGTCGCCGCGCTGAACTCGCCTGACGTCAAGAAGTTCATCGAAGAGAAATACCAGGGCGCCATCGTTCCGGCGTTCTAAGAAAAAGCACGAGTCCCGATGACTCCCTAAACCTGCCATCCATATCGCCAGCCCCATGGCGGCAATAAAAGCGTATCGAAGTCCGCGCTAGCGAGTTCACTGCAAGGCCACGGAATGATCCGTGGCTTTTTTTTGACCGCACGATACGAAGAAATTACCTTTCATCCTGCATGAATATAGCGTGACAGTCGCAGCTCAAGTACTGAACATCTGGCGCCCCCGTTGGGACATTAAGGCGCTTGAAACGTCCATGATCGAATCGGCAATATCTTCCATCACGTGCAACAAAAACATTTCCTGAAAACATCATTCATTTAGATGTTGCCTCCTCCCATCGCCCTCCCTATTATTTATCCCTAATAGGCCGCATAAAAATTTCAACAACAGCGCTGGGGGTAGTGTGAAAAAAAGCTATAAATATGAATCTGCCGTTGCGTTTTTATTTTTGGCAACCTTTCTCACCGGATGCGCATCTGGTGCAGGTAGTGCGGCATCGAGGAATTCGGACGACAAAAAGAACTTCTCCATCGCAGTAAAGCCAGTATTACATTCCGCAGACACAGACCCTAGGCAATTGAATGACCTGTATATCCGTCTCAGGGCCTCACCTCCTGAAATGCAGGAAAGTGTCAGCTTCGAAGAAAAAAGCTTCGTTCAATTAATGAAGAAAAAGATCGGGGCATACCTGTACAACGATGTCCAGACTCTTGCGGTTACATTGAACGGCAGTATCGATGGAAAAGATTTCGGGAAACGTTCTGTCGTGATGCTCAACATGCACGATAAGAACGAACCCGTATACGGAGACTACTACCTGACTCCCTATTTCAGAACATCGAATGCTCTCATCATGCAGTGGGACAGGTCATGGAGCCAATCGGTCGACACGCATGCATTCTCTGCCGCTGTTGTTGCATTGAAGGCGCTCACCAGCATCTATGCCCCTAACGGGGTCATCTTTCAGGCAATGGCCAGCACCTCCGACCTGAACCAGAAAATTAAAGACGTCGACACCAAACTCGGCCAGGTTTTCAGCGACGCGGATACCCACAGCGATGGCAATCAAGCTATCGACCCAACCAAGGTCAAGGGCTTTGGCGTCTATTTCAATGAAGAAAAATCACCAGCAATCAACGTTGAATTTGATTATAGGGAGTCGTTACTGTCCTCATCGCCAGAAGGCAAGGCCACCGGAATTTTACCTCGCCCTGAGGCCATCAAAGGTTGGCGACAGTCGGACGGAAGCATGTTGAAGACTTTAATCCAGGGGAACGACGATCAGAGCGATCTGATGAAACTGATCAACAAGAATACGGCTCAAGGCTACGCGCAATTTTGCGAAGACGCAGCCACCCTTCTGGCCAACAAAGGCTACAACTATATCGATAGTGCGGCCATTCTTTATGCGTATCTCAAAGACTCCACCTGGAACAAGAATCTGGCGATGCGGGACGATGGTGATTCCTGCCTTACCAAGATCTCGGACGGATTAGGAAAAATCAATAATCCGGCATTCAAACTGGCAGAATCAGGCGACATAATCGTCAAGATAGATAATGAAAGAATCGGGATAGTCAATAAATTCAACAGTGATAATGGCCTGTGGAAAAAAGTTCTTCCGTCCAGACTTCAAGCTCCTACAGTGGCATTCATGAACTCGTTTGCAACAGACGAGGTCACTTTGCTTTCCGTCAAATACGATTTCCAACTGGGCGATTCCATCATATTGAAAGCAGGCGTCCCCACATCCATCTCCACGCCTGATCTGACCAAAGCCCTGCGTGCCGCAAAGCTGACCAACAACAAAGACAAAGCAATAAAGGATGGCATTATCGACGACTCCTGCTTTTCAATCGACAAAATGCCTAACTCTCGGTTCAGGGGTTTCTGCTTCTATCCAAATGATGGTGATCGCGCCACTACGATGGAGTTCGAATTCAATGCAGATTTTTCCGCTGCGCCAACTGCCAAAGATCCGTTACTAAGCAAGATCACCTTCTTCCCCAGTTCCCCATAATAAAAATGCAGGCCGAATCCAAGATGTAAACCCTGCACGGCCACGGAGCAATCCGTGGCCTTTTTTTCCGCGTCCGTTCACGCCGCCGACGACAACGGCTTTCCATCCTCCGCCAGCCCCAGCTCGCGCATGATCTCCGCCGTATGCTGGCCGTACTCCGGCGCCGGATGCCGCACCACGCAAGGCGATCCCGACAGCTTGACCGGGAAGCCCACCATCTTCACCTGGCCGTGGCCGGGATGCTCGATGTCCAGCACCATCTCCTGATGCAGCATCTGCGGGTCGCGCATGACTTCGCCGATGTCCTGTACCTTGCCGCAAGGCACGCCGCCTTCGTTCAGGCGCCGTATCCAGTTGGCCTGGGTGTCGCCGCTGAGCTGTTCGTCGATCATGGCGTTCAGTTCCTTGCGGTGGAACATGCGCAGGGCGTTGGTCTTGAAACGCGGATCGTCCATCAGGTGCGCCAGCCCGATCAGCGTGAGGAAGCGCAGCAGGATCTCGTCGGTGCTGGGCGCCACGGCGATCTCGCCATCGCTGGTCGAGAACAGTCCATAGGGCGCGGTGATCGGATGGTCATTGCCGGTGCGCTGCGGCAAGGCGCCGGTGGCCAGGTAATCCGAAGTCAGGTAGGCGAACATGCTGACCATGCCGCCCATCATCGACGAGTCCACCCGCTGCCCTTGCCCGGTCCGGTCGCGCGTGCGCAGCGCGTTGACTACGCCATAGGCGGCATACAGCCCGGCTACCAGGTCGGTGATGGGCGGCGCGCTGCGTATGGGCGGTGTGCCTTCCGGGCCATTGGTGCTCATGAAGCCGCTCATGGCCTGGATCACGAAATCGAAGGCGGGACGGTCGGCATACGGCCCTGACGTGCCATAACCGGTGATGCTGGCCACCACCAGGCGCGGATTGAGCTGGCGCAGGCGTTCGTCGTCGAAGCCCATCTCGGCCAGCACGCCCGGGCGGTAGTTCTCCACCAGCACATCGGCCGTCTGCAGCATCCGCGCCAGGATCTCCTTGCCGCGCGCGCTGCGCAGCTCCAGCGCCATCGAGCGCTTGTTGCGGTTGAACGAGGCGAAATACCAGGAGAGCTCGTTGACGCGCGCGCCCGCCTTGCGGATCGGGTCGCCGTCGCGGCCGCTTTCTATCTTGATGACGTCGGCCCCCATGTCGCCCAGCAGCATGGTGCAGAACGGGCCGGACAGGATGCGCGTCAGGTCGATCACCCGCACGCCGGACAGTGGCTGTTGCATCGGCATCCCCTCTCCTCAGCCGGCCGCGGTCGGAACCGCGTCGGCGGAATGCAGCTTCAGGCGCGGCCCGGCGCGCAGCATCTGGCCCGGCAGCCGCTTCTCCAGCGACTGCTCCATCATCAGCGCCACATCGATGGCGCCGCCGAGGTCGATACCGGTCTCGTAGCCGCTCTCGGCCAGCAGGTAAAGCAGGTCTTCGGTGCAGATGTTGCCGGTGGCGCCGGCGGCAAACGGGCAGCCGCCCAGCCCGCCGCACGACGAGTCGAAGCGCCGCACGCCCTCCTCCAGCCCGACCACCACGTTGGCCAGGCCGACGCCGCGGGTGTTGTGCAGGTGCAGGTTGAGCTTGATGCCTGGGAAGTGCTGCCTGAGCAGGCGCACCGTCTGCCGCACGTTGTTGGGCGTGGCCATGCCGGTGGTATCGCCCAGCGTGATGTGGTCGATGCCGAGGTCGAAGTAGGCATGCACGATGCGCAGCAGGTTGGACTGGTCGATCTCGCCTTCGAACGGGCAACCGAAGGCCACGGCGGTGCCGCCCATCACGTCCTTGCCGGCCGCGCGCAATACCTCCACCACCGGAGCGAAACCGGCGATGCTGTCGTCGATGCTGCGGTTGAGGTTCTTGCGATTGTGGGTTTCCGAGACGGAAATGAACAGCATGCCCGCATCCACGCCGGTAGCGGCGGCGCGCTCGGCGCCCTTGACGTTGGGCACCAGCGCCGACAGGTAGGTGCCTGCGCGGCGTTCGATGCCGGCCAGCACCTCGGCCGCATCGGCCAATTGCGGCACCGCCTTGGGCGAGACGAAGGAAGTGACTTCGATCTCGCGCATGCCGGAGGCGATCATCTTGTTGAGGATCTCGATCTTGCGCGCGGCCGGGATGATGCGCGATTCGATCTGCAAGCCGTCGCGGGTGCCGACCTCGACCACGTCGACCCAGTTGCCGGCGCGTGTTGCTTGTGACTGGTTTGCGTCTTTCATGTCCATTCCTTGCTTGTGTTGCGGCCCGTCGGGCCTTGGTTGTGAAGTCGGCGCCGGCGACTTTCGGTTGCCGCAGGCGCGAGCAGGCCCCGGAGCCCGGCGCCAACGCGCCGGCCCATGTGCTTGCCGCTTCGGGAATTGCCGCCGTCCTGTCGACGGCGCGGTTTATGTGTAATCGAGGGTGTTCATCTCACCGCCATATTGGGAAGCCAGGTGACCAGTGCCGGGAACACCGAAATCAGCACCAGCACCACCAGCGACCAGCCCAGGAACGGCAGCGTCTCCACCGCCACCGACCAGATCCGCACGCGGCCGATGGCCGAGGTGATCAGGATCAGCAGGCCTACCGGCGGATGCAACATGCCGATCATCAGGTTGATGATGACGACCGTGGCGAAGTGGATCGGGTCGATGCCCAGCGCGGCCTGGATCGGCAGCAGCGTGGGCACGAACATCACCAGCGCCGGCAGTGGCTCGAACACCATGCCCACCAGCAGCAGCATCACGTTGACCACCAGCAGCACCACCAGCGGGTCCTTGGAAATGCCCAGCACGGTTTCCGAGATCATGGTGGCGATGTGGGCTTCGCTCATCAGCCACGAGAACGGCCCGGCTGCGGCCAGCAGGAACAGGATCACCGCCGAGGTCTTGCCGGCCGAATAGAACACGCGGCCCAACTGCCTGAACTTGAGGTCGCGGTAGATCAGCAGCCCCACCGCCAGCGCATAGATGCAGATCGCCCCGGCCGCTTCGGTTTCGGTGATCACGCCCGAGCGGATGCCGCCGACCACCAGCACCGGCACCATCAGTGCCCAGATCGCGATACGCGTGGTGCGCACCTGCTCCCGCCACTGCACACGCGGCTTGGCCCGGTAGTTGTGCTTGCGCGCCATGTAGGCGCAAATGCCGACATAGCCGAAGAACAGCATCAGCGCCGGAATGACGCCGCCGATGAAGAGCTTGGCCACCGAGATGTTGGCGATCACCGCATACACCACCATCGGGATCGAAGGCGGCAAGATCGGCCCCAGCATGGCCCCGGCCGCGATCACCGCCGCCGCGTAGCCGGGCTTGTAGCCCTCGCGCTTCATTGCAGGAATCAGCATGCCGCCGGTAGCGGTGGCGTCAGCCACCGCCGAGCCCGAGATGCCGGCCATCACCAGGTTGGTGGTCATCGCCACTTGCGACAGGCTGCCGCGAAAATGGCCGACCATGGCGGTGGACCATTCGACCAGGCGGCGCGTCAGGCCGCCCTGGTTCATGATCTCACCGGCCAGCACGAACAGCGGCACCGCCACCAGCGCGGCACTGTCGACGTTGGAGACCAGCGTCATCGGCACCATGATGGGGTCGACCGCATCGCCGGCATGCAGCAGCATGCCCGCCAGCGCCGCCACGATCATCGAATAGCCGACATCCAGCCCGACCATCAGCAGCAGGAAAAACAGCAGAACACTAAGCGCGATGATCATCTTGCTCCCCTTCCGGTTCAAGTTCCGGATCGAGCCGGAAGCGGCCGCCGGTCAGCCGGTTGGCCAGGCGCAGCAGCAAGTAGGCGATCAGCGTACCGATGCCCACCAGCAGCGCCAGGTACATCACGTCATAGCTGAACGCGGTGCCCATGATGGTCTGGAAGGAGCCGACCTCCATCAGGCGCACACCGACCACCACCAGCAGCACCGACACCGCCAGCGTGCACAGGTCGAGCACGACGTTGACCACGCCGCGCAGGCGTTGCGGCGCGAAGTGGTTGAGCAGCTCGATGCGCACGTTGGCGCGGTCGCGAATGCCGGCGGCGATGCCGAGGAAAGTCAGCCACACCAGGCCGATGCGGGCGAACTGGTCGTAGGTATCGAAGGAAGACTTGAGCAGGTAACGGTCCACCACCTGCCCCACCGTGAACGCCAGCACCACTGCCAGCGCGGCCACCAGCGCAGCCTGGTTGACACGGTACAGCAGGCGTGCCGGCCAGACCACAGGCGCTTCGCGCCGGGCGCCGGCCTCGTCGTCGTCCGGCATTGACGCCGGCAGCGGCTCGCCCTTGCCGCGCTGCGGCTCACGCTGCGGCGGCAGGGGCTGCCCGGCCAGCGTCGAATGGAAGGCTTCGCTGATTTTCATTTGTCGCCCTGTATCTGATGGATACGCTCGACCATCCCCTTGGGCCACAGCTTGCCGTCATAGGGCGCCTCGACGCCTTCGAAGGCCTTCCTGAAGGCAGCCTTGTCGGGGACGACATAGGTCGCACCGGCCTTCTTCAGCACGTCGATGCTGTCCTTGTCGAACTGCCTGGTCAGTTCGGTGGCAACGGCGCCGGCTTCTTGTGACGCTTTCTTGAACATGGCGCGGTCCTCGTCCGACATCTTCTTCCACAGCCGTTCGGAAACGAAGAAGCCGACGATCTCATACACGTGATCGGTGGCCGACCAGTACTTGGCCGCTTCGTAATACTTGGCCGGCATCGCCAGGTCGAAACCGTTGTCCTGGCCGTCGACCATGCCGCGCGAGAGCGCGTTGTAGATTTCCAGCATGCCCATCGGCGTCACCTGCACGCCGATGCGGTCGAAGGCGGCCTTGAGGATCGGGATGGTGGGAATGCGCAGGCGCATGCCGCGCAGGTCCTCAGGCGTCCGGATCGGGCCCTTGATGGTCTGGATGGCGCGCGCCGAGCGTTGCCCCCAGGCGCCGAACACGCGCACGCCGGAAGTCTGCGCCACCTTGTCGTAGATGCCGTTGAACTCGTCGTTGTTGAGGATCTTCTCGGCCCACTCGCCATTCTTGAAGAGGTAAGGCACGTAGATGATGTTGAGCGGCTCGCCGCCCTTGACGAAGCTGATCGAAGACAGGCCGAAATAGCCCATGTCCACCGTGCCGATCTGCATCGCCGACAGCAATTGCGGGATGTCGCCCAACTGGCCGTCGGTATAAATGCTGACCGTGTACTTGCCGTGGCTTTCCTTGTCCACCACTTCCTTGAACTTCATCAGCGCCTTGTGCCAGGGGCTGCCGTGGATGGCGATGGTGGCCATCTTGATGGTCTTGGCCTGGGCCGACGCCGCGGCGGGCAGCGCCGCCATCGCTGCCGCGGCGCACGCAGCCGCTAGCCAGCCTAGAAACTGTCTTCTCATGTCTTGTCTCCTGTCGTTATGTATTCCTGCCCGGTCTATGCCGGCAGGTTAAGAATAAATATCGCGACCCGCCGTCAGAACTCCCAGTGCACCGGCTTGGCGCCGGCCACCGGCGAACGGAAACTGCCGACCTGGCTGCCGAACAGCGAGGCCAGGTAGACCGTCTTCAAGTCCGCTCCGCCAAAGGCGATGCCCGACAGGTTGGCCAGCCGGCGCTGGCCGCCGGAGTCGAGATGGGTGCGGCTGTAGCTGCCGTCTTCGAATGCCTGTTCCACCTGCTCCAGCCAGGCCGGGTCGGCATCCTGGATGACGGTATGCTGCTTGCCGTCCGGTGTGGCGCGGATCACGCGGTTGCTGACCACGCTGACGATCCACACGCCGCCTTCGGCATCGAAGGTGAAGCCGTCCGGGAAGGTGCCTGCGCCGTATTGGGCGAACACTTCCTTGCGTCCCAGGCTGCCATCGGCGCGGATCGGGAAACGGCTGGTGCAGCGCGCGATGGTTTCATTCACATACAGCCATTCGCCGCTGGGGTCGACGATGGCTTCGTTGGTGAAGCCCATGCCTTCGGCCACCACCCGCGCGCCGCGTTCGTCCATGACGACGATGTAGCCGTCGGCATGTCCCTTCTTCATCGATTGTTCGCGCGGCACCAGGTGGGTGCTCACGGTGACCCAGGTGCGTCCCTTGCTGTCGATGCCGACGAAATTGGTGGGTTCCAGCTTTTTCCCGTGGACTTCCAGCAGGCGCGGTGTCATGGCGCCGTCTTGCGCCATGTGCCAGACGCCGCCGCCCGGGCCGAGGTCGGCCATCAGGAACGTACGGTCGGGCAAGAGCGCGATGCCGTTGGGCATGAATCCCTCGGGCGCGTTCTTGGCCATGATGCGTTCGCTCTTGCCATTGGCGCGGACGATGTTCACGCCGCCGCGCTTGTCGGGCAGGAACAGGTCTCCGGAGCGCGTGGCCAGCACGCATTCTCCACGTTGAATATCTTCCCCGACGAACGCGATGTCGTCGACGCTCAAGTTCAGCATGCTTGTCTCCTGGTTTTTTGTTGTCCATCACAAAAGCGTGGTCGGAGATGGCCGGCATCGCACTGCAACAACGCGCGCGGCCCCGGCCAATGCCGGGCTTGCCGCTGCAAGCCTCTCGTCGTCCGGCTCTGCGGCCGGTGTCGGGAATCATTCTGTTGTCTGTACGGCAGGGAAACAAGCAATCATTGAGCAAGACCCCCATCTCCAAACAAGATGGCTGGCGCGCCCAGCCGTCTCCTGTGGCGATTCCTGGCGACGATGCGGCGATTGTTGCGGCGGCTGAATTATTTCCGTGTTCAGCGTCCCTGCCCGCCGCGATGCATGGACATGGCGTCGTACATGCTGTTCTGCAGCCGCGCCTGTACGCCGCACTGCTTCATGTGCTCGACGAATGCCCTGGATGCGGGTCCGAGCGCGTTGGCATCGCGCACCGCAATGCTGATCATGGGATGCGCCCAGGCGTCGGTCAGCGGCAGGAATTTCAGCTTGAACGTCTCACCGTGCGAATGGGCGAAGAACAGCGGCACCACGCCCACTCCCATGCCGCTGGCCACCATACGACAGATCGTCTCGTACGACAGCACGCGGATGTAGGTGCGCTTGGGCAGGTTGAGGTTCTGCGCGGCGTTGTCCAGCAGCGTGGCCATGCCACTGCCGCGATACAGCTCCACCTGGTCGAACTCCAGCGTATCGGCATACGACAGCTGCTTCTGGGTAGACAACGGGTGGCCGGCCGGCATCACCACCGCCAGCGTCAGCACGCGGTAGGGAAAGGCCTGCAATCCTTCCAGGCTGGAAATCTCGGGCGCGATGCCGACATCGCACACGCCATCCACCACGGCGCGGAAGATGGCCGGCGTGGAGGCTTCCTCAAGGTCGATCTTGATGCGCTTGTGGGCGGTAACGAAATCCTGGATATCGCTGGGCAGGCGCGAGGACAGCGACGACACCGTGGCCAGCACCTTGACCCGGCCACGCACACCCTCGACGTATTCGGACATCTCGCCATACATGCGGTCCATCGCCTGCAACAGCATGCGCGCATGGTGCTGGAAAGCCTCGCCGGCCGGCGTGGGCGTGACGCCCTTGACGCCGCGCTCCAGCAGCGGCACACGGAACAGCGCTTCCAGCTCGGAGACGCGCTTGCTGACGGCAGAGGCGACGATGCATTCGCGCGCTGCGGCCTTGGCGATGCTGCCCTCTTCGATGACGGCGAGGAATAATCGTGCTGAAAACGGATCGATGTTGCGCATGTATGGCGTCTCCTGGCTGGCCTTGATACCGGGCTCTGTCGGCCCGTTTCGGTCTGGCGGTGCGCTCCAGTATAAGTTGACATCAACGGCCATGCCTGCGGGCACGGTACCGGCGCGAAAAGATAAAGTCGCGTGCAAGAGAAAACCGGCCCGCGCTTTGGAACATCCCCGGTCATTGCGCACCGAATTCGGGATGAAGCAAACGCTGAAAACGAAATCCGCCCGGGTACTGTCGCCACCCGCTTTCCCGGCACGCAGGAAAAAATTGCGAGCAGGCACGCTAATGGTGAGAACACGCCCCAGGTTTGCACCGGCATGCGATGGCTCCGCCCCCATGCGCGACATGGGAATCATCCTCAAGGCTGGCACAGTAATTGCGAATGAGAACGGGCGCGATATCGTCCCCCGTGAACACAAGAGGGAGACGCTCATTGCGGCGCAGATGGGCCAGCCCCTTCTCCGCCGGCATCCGCATGCATGGGCGGCACTCGGCACTTCGTACCGGCGCCGCAAAATCAAGGCACTTATTTTTAAGGAATCATGATGAAGTTTGCAAAACCGGTGCTGGCCGCTTCTTTCGGCCTGTTGTCGATTCTCTCCATCCACGCCCGCGCCGACGCGTTGGCCGACATCCAGAAAGCCGGCGTGGTGCGCATCGCCGTGCCGCAAGATTTTGCACCGTTCGGCTCGGTCAACGCCGACTTGCAATTACAGGGCCTGGATATCGACGTCGCCAAGCTGATCGCGCAAAAGATGGGGGTG
>NZ_LFLT01000048.1 GCF_001189955.1 Herbaspirillum chlorophenolicum
GATGAAACAAATTCCGCTCGATTTAAGCGCGGACCAGCCGCAAAGCTTCGATACTTTCGTTACTGGCCGCAATGAAGAACTGCTGCAGCGCCTGCAGCAACTGGCCGTGGCCGGCGTAGACAAGTCCGCGCATACCGCCAGCGCCAGCACCGACCGTTTCATCTACCTATGGGCCGAAGCCGGCGCCGGCAAGAGCCACCTGCTGCATGCGATCGCGTACCAGGCCGGCGAGCAAGCGCGCCTGATCCCTGCCGATGCGCCGGAGTCCGCATTCGACTACAGCCCGCAGGTCTCGCACTACCTGATCGACGACGCCGACCAGCTCGGCCCGCAAACGCAGATCGCCGCCTTCAACCTGTTCAACCAGATCCGCGAACAGGGCGGCTGGCTGGTGTCGACCGGCGCGCTGCCGCCGACGCAGCTGGAACTGCGCGAAGACCTGCGCACGCGTCTGGGCTGGGGCCTGATCTACCAGGTGCACGGCCTGTCGGACGACGAGAAAATCGCCGCCCTCACGCAGGCGGCGCAAGGCCGGGGACTGGAACTGCCGCCCGGCATGCTGCCCTACCTGCTGACCCATTACCGGCGCGACATGCCCTCGCTGTCGCGCATGCTCGATGCGCTGGACCGCTACTCGCTGGCGACCAAGCGCGCCATTACGCTGCCACTGCTGCGCGATCTGTTACAACAGGAAACCGAACAACAATGAATCTCGCCTTATTCGATCTCGACCACACGCTGCTTCCGCTCGACTCCGACCACGAGTGGGGCGAGTTCCTGGCCCGCACCGGCGCCGTCGACGCCGCCAGCTTCCGCCAAGCCAATAACGAATGGTTCGCCCAATACCAGGCCGGCACGCTGGATCCGGTCAAGTACCTGGAATTCGCCTTCGGCATCCTCTCGCGCTTCCCGCGCCCGCAACTGGACGAGATGCATCGCCAGTTCATGACTGAAGTCATCCAGCCGGCGATCTTGCCGCAAGCAGTGGAACTGGTAAAAAAACATCTGGATGCCGGCGACCTGGTCGCTATCGTCACCGCCACCAACCACTACGTGACCAAGCCCATCGCCGCGCACTTCGGCGTGCAACACCTGATCGGCGCCATGCCGGAACTGGACGATCACGGCAACATCACCGGCAAGCTGCTCGGCACGCCGACCTACGGCCCCGGCAAGATCACCCACACGGCAGCCTGGCTGGATAAGCTGGGGCTCAATCTGGCCGGCTTCGAGCGCAGCTACTTCTACAGCGATTCGCAAAACGACATCCCGCTGCTCGAACTGGTCACCGACCCCATCGCCACCAACCCCAATGCCAAACTGCTGGCGCATGCCCAGGCGCGCGGCTGGCCGGTGATCAATATCTTCGACGGCCACGCGCAATGATCAAGAAACTGATTCGCTCGATCCTGGGCAAGGGCAAGAAAGGCGCCGCCTCCGGCTCCACCGAACCGGACGTGCTCGGCCCCAAGCAGCACGGCATCGATCCGGCGCTGGTGTCGCCCAACGCGGTGCGCGTCACCCAGACACTGCAGGAAGCCGGCTTCAAGGCCTTCATCGTCGGCGGCGCCGTGCGCGACCTGCTGCTGTCGGTCAAGCCCAAGGACTTCGACGTTGCCACCAACGCCACCCCGGAACAGGTCAAGCAGTTGTTCCGCCGCGCCTTCATCATCGGCCGCCGCTTCCAGATCGTGCACGTGATGTTCGGCCAGGAACTGATTGAAGTCACTACCTTCCGCGGCGCCTCCGCCGACAACTCCCCCAAGGACGAACACGGCCGCGTGCTGCGCGACAACACCTTCGGCGAACAGCATGAAGATGCGGTGCGGCGCGACTTCACCATCAACGCCATGTACTACGATCCGGCCACGCAGACCGTGCTGGATTACCACGGCGGCATCGCCGACATCCGCGCCAAGAAGCTGCGCATCATCGGCGAGCCCGAAGCGCGCTACCGCGAAGACCCGGTGCGCATGCTGCGCGTGGTGCGCTTCGCCGCCAAGCTCAAGTTCACCATCGATCCGGCCAGCAGCGCACCCATCCGCGTGATGGCGCCGCTGATCGACAACGTGCCGGCCGCGCGCGTGTTCGACGAGATGCTCAAGCTGCTCATGAGCGGACACGCCCTGGCCTGCCTGCAGCAGTTGCGCAAGGAAGGCCTGCACCACGGCCTCTTGCCGTTGCTGGACGTGGTGCTGGAACAGCCGTTGGGAGAAAAATTCGTGACGCTGGCGCTGGCCAATACCGACGCCCGCGTCAAACAAGGCAAGCCGGTCTCGCCCGGCTTCCTGTTCGCCTCGCTGCTGTGGCACCAGGTGCTGGAAAAATGGCGCGCCTACCAGGCTGCCGGCGAATATCCGATTCCCGCGCTGCACCTGGCTGCTGATGACGTGCTGGATGCCCAGACCGAGAAGCTTGCCCTGCAACGCAAGATCGCCTCCGACATGCGCGACATCTGGGCCATGCAGCCGCGCTTCGAACGCCGCGTCGGCAAGGCGCCTTACAAGCTGCTGGAACACTTGCGCCTGCGCGCCGGCTACGACTTCCTGATGCTGCGTTGCGAATCGGGTGAACTCGATGCCGAGCTGGGCGAATGGTGGAGTGCCTTCATCAGCGGCAACGGCGCTGAGCGCGAAGAACTGATCGCCCGCAAGCCGGTCGATAGCGCCGCCGGCCCTGCTCCCAAGAAACGCAAGCGCCGCGGAGGCCGCAGCCGTTCCAAGGATGCGGCACAAGGAGAGCAGGACAACGATACCGGTTCGGAAGCGGCACCTGCTCCCGCGCCAGCAAAGGCGGCACCTGAAAAGGCAGCGCCTGCCACACCGGAGAACCCCGATGCCGGCAGCGGCGAAGCCCCCAAGCGCCGCCGTCGCCGCAGCAGCAGCGGTGGATCGGGCGGTGCCGACTCCGCCCCCACCGACGGCAACGACTGACGCCACTGATGCAAGCGCAGCAAACCATCGCCTACATCGGCATCGGCGGCAATCTCGGCGATGCCCGCGGTACGGTTGAAGAGGCGATCAAGCGGCTGGCTGCCTTGCCGCAATCGCACCTGCTGCGCACGTCGTCGCTCTATCGCACGGCGCCGGTCGATTCCAGCGGCGACGACTACATCAACGCCGTCGCGCAACTTGCCACCTCGCTTACCCCGCTCGACCTGCTGCATGCCCTGCAGCGGATTGAACTGGAGCACGGCCGCGAGCGCCCCTACCGCAACGCTCCGCGCACGCTCGATCTCGATGTGCTGCTCTATGGCGACCGGATCATTGGCGGCGACGAATTGACCGTGCCGCATCCACGCATGGCACAGCGCGCCTTCGTGCTGGCGCCGCTGCTGGAAATCGATCCTGCCATCGCGATTCCCGGTGTGGGCACTGCGCAAGCCTGCCTCTCCGGTATCACCGACCAGCCCATCAGCAAGCTCTGATTCAAACGGCGCCGTTGTGCGCGTTTCCAGGCACTTCGCCCTCACGCGGCAAGGGACGCAATTCCGGCAGGCGCCGGTGATGCCCCTTGAGCCATAACGGCAGTTCATTGGCCGGCATGGGCTTGGCGATCAGGTAGCCTTGGCCGATATTGCAGCCGAAGTCCTGCAGCAGGCGCCAGTCTTCCATGTTCTCGACGCCTTCGGCGACCGTCACCAGCTCCAGCCGCCGCGCCATGTCCAGCGCGGACTGCAAAATCACGCGCAGGTTCTTGCGTTCATGCGCACCATGCACAAAAGAACGGTCGATTTTCAGTTCGGTAAACGGGATACGCGCCAATTGCTGCATTGAAGAAAAGCCCGTGCCGTAATCGTCAATCGACAGGCCAAAACCCTTCAGGCGCAGGCGCGCCAGCATACCCAGCGAATTGCCCTTGTGTGCCACCACCGAGCCCTCGGTAATTTCCAGCACCACACGGTCGGCCGGCAGCGCATGGCGCTCCACCAGCCCCATGATCCGCTGCATGAAGTCGTCCTGCTCCAGCGACAGCGGCGACAGGTTCACCGCCACCTTGATCGCCAGCCCGCGGCTGTGCCAGACAGCCGCCTGCGCCGTCGCCTGGTCCATCATGCTGATGGTGAGGTCGTGGATCAGGCCGCAGCTTTCCGCCAGCGGAATGAAACGGTCCGGCGGAATCATCCCGCGCTCGGGATGCATCCAGCGCGCCAGCGCTTCGACACCTTTGAGGATGCCGGTCTGCACGTCGACCTTGGGCTGGTAGTAGGGAACGATATGGCCGTTGGCGATGGCCGCTGCCAAGTCGCTCTCACACATTGATGGGCCGGGATCGGCATGTTTGCGCGCATCGCTGTTCAACGGCTTGAAGCTGCGCAGCGCAGAAGAAAGCTTGTCGGTGTTCAGCGGCTTTTGCAGCGCGCCGAGTACATGCATGCCGAGCGCCTGGATCATGGTCTCGACCGACTGCAGCAGCGACGACTCACGGCTGGATGCCACGATCAACGGCATGTTCACGCCGGTCTGCTGCAGGTGCTGGATCAGTTCGATGCCGTCCATGCCGGGCATCTCAAGATCGATCACCGCCAGTCCCGGCGGCAGCTTCAACAAGGCCAGCAGATCCAGCGCCTCATTGCCGTTGCCCGCTTCGTAGATCATGTCGATGCCCAGCTCATGCAGCAGGCCCACCGTATGCTGGCGCTGCAACGCACTGTCATCGACCACCAGCGCCGATTCGATCAGATCACTTAAGTTCTCGGAGGCCATATTGTTCAATCACAGCAGAGATGTTTTCAAGGGAGATGACATCGTGGACGCCACCCAGCTGTATTGCTTCTTTTGGCATGCCGAAGACGACGCTGCTGCGTTCATCCTGGGCGTAGGTATTTGCACCGCGATCGGCCATTTCCTTCAGGCCGCGGGCGCCGTCGTCGCCCATGCCGGTCATGATGATGCCAACCGCATTGCTGCCAGCGGCCTTCGCCACCGAGCGGAACAGCACATCAACCGAGGGCTTGTGCCTGCTCACGAGAGGACCGTTGATGACTTCTACATAGTACTGCACGCCATCTCGCTTGACTACCAGATGCATGCCGCCCGGTGCGATCAGGACGCGGCCTGGAATCACCATGTCCAGATGCACGGCTTTCTTGACGTCGACTTGCGAAATCTTGTGCAGGCGCTCCGCAAAACTATGCGTAAACCGCTCCGGCATATGCTGCACCACCACCACCCCCGGGCAGTGCGGCGACAATCCTCCCAACACCAGTTCCAGCGCTTGCGGCCCGCCGGTCGAGGCGCCGATGGCGACGATCCTGGCCGTCTCCGGACAAAAGACATCGCTTCCTCGCGGCGCATCGAGCACCACATCCGCACTGTGTTTCTGCAAGCTGCCCATCCAGCCCTGATGATGGAGCATTTCCCGCGGCGGCGCTTTGGACGTGCGGACTTCCGCTGCAATCGCCGTCGCCGGCGCAGGCTGCGTATATGGCGCAGGGGGATGCCCCATGTGCGCCTGGGCCGCAGCGCGAATGGCATTGGCCAGGTCGTCGAAAGTGTCGTGCAGGAAGTCCCGCACGCCCAGTGCCGGCTTGGAAATGATGCTCACCGCACCGGCCGCCAGCGCTTCCATGGTGATCCCCGCGCTACTGTCGGTGCGCGTGGAACAGATGATCACCGGTGTCGGGCGCAGCGCCATGATCTGCTTCAGGAAGGTGATGCCATCCATGCGCGGCATCTCGATATCGAGCACAATCACATCCGGCCATTCCTGCCGCATCTTGCGCATGGCGAAGATGGGATCGGATGCGGTGGACACGACCTGGATGTCACTGGTAGCGCCGAGCAGCTCCTGCATCAACTGGCGCACCACCGACGAATCATCCACCACCATGACCTTGATCATGTCCGTCTCCCGCCCGGAGCAACATCGGCCCCCGCCCGCCTTCCGCCGCGCACCATGGCCGTGGCGGTGCGCGGGCCGTTCATTGCGGCTTCCTGTAAATCGACGGTGAATGCATCTCCAGCTCCAGATGCATTCCATGCAGCGATTCAGAATGCCCGACCACAAGATAGCCGCCGGGCTGCAGGCGCCTGATCACATCGTTGAGCACCTTGATCTTGGTCGGGAAATCGAAATAGATGATGACGTTGCGCAAGAAAATCAGGTCGAAATTGCCGTCGTCGAAGGCATCCAGGTCCGTCAGGTTGCGCCGGGCAAATTCCACCTTGCGGCGCAGCTCGCCATCCACCAGGAAATGTCCCTCATATTCGCCGGTTCCGCGCAGGCAATAGCGCTTGAGGTAGGCCTTGGGAATATTCTGGCCACGCACCATCGGGTACAGCGCACGGCGCGCGAAACTGAGTACGCGCGAACTGATATCGGATGCGAACACCGACCACGAGCCGCCGGGACGATAGTGGTCCAATAGCATGGCCAGCGTATAAGCCTCCTCGCCTGTCGAACTGGCCGCACTCCAGACGCGCAGCGTTTTCACACCGGCCCAGGCAGGAAGCAGCTCGGTACTGAGAAAATCGAAATGGCTTTGTTCGCGGAAGAAATAAGTTTCGTTGGTGGTAATCAGGTCGATCGCCCGCTGGCGCTCTTCGATACCCTCCGCGCTGGAGATCAGCGCGTGGTAATGGCTCAGTTGCGCCAGCCCCAGCTCATGCATGCGGCCGCACAGCCGGCTTTGCAGCAATGCCTTCTTCGATATCGGCAGGTGCAGGCCGATATGCTGCTTGAACAATTGCTGGAACAGCAGCATATCGCGATCGCTGACATCCGGTGAGGCCATCGCCAGTCCGCTGTCCATTGTGTCAGCCCTCCCGGCCTTCTTGCTGCTGCCGCCCTGTCCGTTCGTCACGCTCATCCCCTGCGAGCACACTGTCTGAACTCATGCCCAGCAAACTGGACAACTCGTCCACCGAGAGCACCTTTTGCACATCCAGCACCACCAGGAAGCGTTCGTTGATATTGATCATACCCTCGATGAAGTCGGCCCGGACACCGGCGCCGAAAGACGGGCGCGGCTCGACGCGGTCTTCTTGCACACTCAGTACTGCGCTGACCGCATCGACCATGACGCCCAGCAACAACTGCTGCTCATCCTGCATCAGCTCCATGATGATGATGCAAGTGCGTTTGGCGATCTCGGTGGGGACGCGGCCGAAACGCACCGACAGATCGATCACCGGCACCACCGAACCGCGCAGATTGATCACGCCGCGCAAGAAACTTGGCATCAGCGGCACTTCGGTCAGGCCGCCGAATTCGATGATTTCGCGAATGCTGCCGATCGGCATCGCGAAGCTTTCCGCACCAACCAGGAAAGTCAGGTACTGGCGGATCTCCACCATCTCTTCCTGATGCCTTTTCTTGACGGATGCGCCATGCAACGACACGCTAGGCATTGGCCTCTCCTCTCTCAAGTCTGGTTCTCATACGGCCTCCAGCGCCGACGTGCGCGAAGTGCCCAGGCGCTGCTTCCCGGACAGCATGGACTCGGCGTTGACGGAACCGTGCCGTACATCCAGTGAAAAATAGCGCATCAGTTCGCGCAGGTTCAGCGCCTGGGTGCTCATCTCTTCCGACGTGGCCGACAGTTCTTCCGATGCGGCCGCATTGAGCTGCGCTGCCTGGGAAATCTGTCCGATCGCCACATTGATCTGCACCAGGCCGGAATTCTGTTCGCGCGCCGAGAATGAAATGTCGTCGACCAGATCGGCGGTACGCTGGATCGCCGGCAACATGTTGTCGAGCAACCCGCCGGCGCGTTCGGCCAATTCCATGCTGCGGCTGGCGACATCGACGATCTCTTGTGCCGCCGCCTGCGAACGCTCGGCCAGCTTGCGCACTTCCCCGGCCACCACGCCGAAACCCCGGCCATGCTCGCCGGCACGCGCCGCCTCGATGGAAGCATTGAGCGCCAGCAAGTTGGTCTGGTAGGCAATATCGTCAATGACGCCGATCTGGCCGGCAATGGCCCGCATGGCATCGATGGTGTCGCGCACCACTTGCGCACTTTCTTTTGCCGTACGCGCCGATTCCCCGGCGATCTCGTTGGTCTTGTTGGCGTTGTCGGTATTGTGGCTGACCGTGGCGGTGATTTCCTCAACCACGGAACCCGTCTCCTCGGCATTGGTCGCCTGCCGCGAGGAGTTGTCGCTCAACTGCTGGGCCGCAGCGGCCAGTTGGCCGGAAGCGCTGGCCAGCATGGAAATGGCCAGGCTGACGTCATGCAGCACGCCGTTGAGCCGGTCCATCATCTGTTGTGCGCTGTCGAGCATGCTGCCGCTTCCCAACCGCGAAACATTGAAACGGGTAGTCAGGTCGCCAGCGGCCGCGCGCTTGAGCGACTCCATCGCTTCGCGTGGATCGCCGCCGATCTGGCGCGCAAACAGGTAGCGCGTATAAAGACCCAGGAGCAGCGCGATGAACGCGGCCAGTGCGGTAATTCCCACCATGGTCACGATATTCCTGCGCTCCAGTTCATCGGCGCGCGTCTTGTTGTCGGTGGCCTGCCGTACGTTCTCTTCGGTCAGCGACTGCAACTGGTTACGCACACGCTCCGATTGCAGATACACATTGGCGGCTACCGCCGATGCATCTTCACCCACCTGCAGCGGTTTGCTGGCCTGCTTCACTACCTGCACGTAATCGCTCAGCATCTGCTCGCACTGCTGCTGCAACTCGGCCTCCAGCGGCGACAGGACCGTGGTCGCCTTGTACGCGGCAAAGGACTTGCCCATCTCGGTCACCCCCGACTCGACCATGCTGGTGATGCGCACCCGCTCGGCCGACCCGTCGGCCTTTTGCAGCATGGTCATGTTCAGGTAGATATCCTGTGCATATTTGCGGGCGTCATCGAGGTTAACGATGGTCTTGAGGTTGGAGACGTAGACCTCTTGCAACAGGCGATTGACCTTGAACAGGTTGTAGGTCCCCTCGATACCGACGGCCAGCGTAATCGAGGCAGCAACCGCGAAGAACAGGCCGAGCTTGTTGGCAAGTTTCATGTTGAAATTCCTATCTGGCGCTTCTGCATTTCACCGGTATGAATCATGTCAGAAACGCTTAAAGGATGATTCGTCGATGGGCGGTTGATGGTCGGCCCCATCCAGCATCGATAAGCGATGCATGCGAGGGTCCCCTCCGATGGTGGGCTTCTGGTTGACCGCACTCTCCGGACGCACCGTCGCCTTTTTCTGCTCGCCCACATGGAAAAAGCGCATCAGATCCTGCAAATGGATCGCCTGGGCACTCATCTCTTCCGATGTCGCCGACAGCTCCTCGGATGCGGATGCCGTCATCTGCGTAGTCTGCGCCATCTGGTGCACGGCATTGTTGATCTGCTCCAGGCCGGCCGATTGTTCGTGCGAAGCGGCCGCAATCTCCTGGACCAGGTCGGCCGTCTTGCGAATCGACGGCACGATCTGGTTGAGCAGGCCGCCGGCCTTCTCTGCCAGGCCTACGCTCTGTTCGGCCACGGCAATGATTTCCCGCGCCGCGGTCTGCGAACGTTCGGCCAGCTTACGCACTTCGGCTGCCACCACGGCGAACCCCTTGCCGTGCTCACCCGCACGCGCGGCTTCAATGGCGGCATTGAGCGCCAGCAAGTTGGTCTGGTAAGCGATGTCGTCGATGATGCCGATCTTGCTGGCAATCTGTTTCATGGCCAGCACTGTCTCGCGCACCGCCTCACCGCCTTCGGTGGCGGCACTGGCCGACATGCTGGCAATGCTATCGGTGGCGCGCGCATTGTCGGCATTCTGGGCGATGGTGGAAGTGATCTGCTCGACTGAAGCGCTGGTTTCCTCGACATTCGACGCCTGCTGGGCGGCGCTGTGGGAGAGTGCCTGCGAAGACGAGGAAATCTGCTCCGATGCCGATGCCAGCGAGCTGGCGGTGCCGCCGACATCGCCGATCACGTCGGTCCACTTGTTGATCATCTGCTGCGTGCTGTACAGCACGCTGACCTTGTCCTTTTTACCCAGCGGCACGGCCACCGTCAGGTCGCCCTCCGCCACGCGGCGCAGCACGGTCATGGCATCGCGCGGCTCGCCGCCGATCTGCGAACGAATCGTGTAGTAAGCGAACCAGAGGCAACTGAACGACAACAGCACCGATGCCGCCAGCAACCAGAATATCTTCCGTCCAAGGTCGGCATACTCCTGCTGCGCCTTGAACACATTGGCTTGGGTGCGCTCGTCGACCAGCCGCAGGAAATCGTTGATCGGTCCCATCACTTTGCCGAACAGGGTGCGGTAGGTCTGGTCGAACACCAGTTCCTGCGCCATCGCCTGGTTGGGTGCGCCGACCACGGTGAACTTTCCTTCTCCATCGTCGAATTCTCCCTTGACGGCGTGGAAGGCGGTGACGTCGATCTTGGACAACTGGTCCGCCACCTGAATGGCTTCCTGCATCTTGGCCAGTTCTTGCGCACTGAAACCGGATTGCTTCATCAGTTCGGTCAACGGCATCAGCTTGGTGTCGGCATCGGCTTGCAATTTGCGCGCGCTGACCAGATCCCAGTTGAACCGGTCGTAATTCTTGGGACGCGCACGCTTGCCATTGCGGATGTCCATGATCATGTAGTAGCGATCCTCATCATTGGGGTCGCCGGTGGTCACATAAGCGCGCGCGAACTTGGTCATGTCCTCGGTAGTGCGCCGCAGTTCGTTGGCCAGCGTCGACGAGTAATATCTCGACTCATGCGCCTGCTCCAGCGCCATGTTGGCGTCCTTGAGCGCACCGATCAAACCGATCACTGCCGCCATCAGGATGGACAGCACCACCGCCAGCCAGATGAAAAGCTGCTTGATGCTCATTCGGTAGGTCATCTTGTTTCGCATGGTTGATTCCCTCTCTGCGGACGTCTCATTGCTCGGACGCCACGCCGCGTTCTGCCTGCGCCATCGGATTGCTTTGTTCCTGTTGCTGTGTGTACTGCACCAGGTGCGGAATATCCAAAATCAACGCCACTCGGCCGTCGCCCAAAATGGTCGACCCCGACAAACCCTTCACCTTGCCAAACAGCCGCCCCAGCGGCTTGATCACGGCCTGGCATTCTCCCAGCAGGCCATCGACCAGCAAACCTGCGCGCTGGTGTCCATACTGCACGATCACCAGGCTCTTACGGCCGCGCTCCCTGGCCGGCAATTCGAACAGTTCACGCAAGTGCACAAAGGGCAGCGGCTCGTCGCGCACCGAGATGATGTTGTGTTCATGCCGCTGCGCAGGCATGTCGATGCACTCCACCACCATGTCCAGCGGAATCACGAACACCGCGTTGCCGACCACCACCTGGAAGCCGGAAATAATGGCCAGCGTCAGCGGCAATCGCACGCGCACCACTGTGCCGCGCCCACGCTCGGTATCGATGGCGATCTCGCCGTGCAAGGCATCGACATTACGCTTGACCACGTCCATCCCCACGCCCCGTCCGGACAGCTCGGTGACCTGCCTGGCCGTCGAAAATCCGGGTTCGAACACGAAGCGGTAGATATCGGCATCGCTCAGGTCGGCATCGGCAGTGGTCAGGCCGCGGCTGATCGCCGTGGCAAGGATGCGGTCACGGTCCATGCCGCGGCCATCGTCCATCACTTCGACCACCACGCTGCCGGATTCATGCGTGGCATTCAGGCGCAATGTCGCCTTCGGTTCCTTGCCGGCCGCGACGCGTTCGTCCGCCGGCTCAATACCGTGGTCGATGGCGTTGCGCACGATATGCATCAGCGGATCGGCGATGCGTTCGATCATCGATTTGTCGAGCTCGGTTTCCGAGCCGGTCATGACCAGCTCGATTTCCTTGTTCATGTCGCGCGCGAAATCTCGCACCACCCGCGGAAAACGCTGGAACACTTCGTTGATCTGCACCATGCGCAGCGTCAGCGCGGCGTCGCGGATCTGTTCCATCAGCGCGTCGATGGCCTGGGTGGCTTCTTCGAACTGGCTGTCCTTACGGCGGCGCGCAATCAGGCGCGCGCCGGCACCGGCGATGACCAGCTCGCCGACCAGATCGATCAGTTGATCCAGCTTGGATACTTCGATCTTGATGAATTTCTGTTCCTGCGCACGCCGGTCATCCAGGCCGCGGGGACGCACTTCGCCGAACGGAAAATCACCGGCCACCGGTACCGATGGCGGGACATCCATGGATGCCATGGCCGCGTCATGCGTCACTTCGGCGGCCATCCCGCGCCAATCCGCTTCATTCAATGCGCCATGCTGGTGCCACATCCGGCCCAGCCGGCCCGCCTCTTCCGCATCCAGCCGGGCCAGCAGCGCGGCATAATCGGGCAGCGGGCTGCGCGGCGGCAGAATGTCGATACGGCTGTCTTCATGCACGAACTCGAATACGCCTTCCAGCGTCTTCTTGCTTGAATCCGATGCCAGGCAGATTTCGAAACCGATATAGCAGCCTTCCGGGTCCATGTCCGCCGCATCGGGCATACGTCCCAGCACAGGCATGATGGCGACGATGCGCCCGAGGGTACGCAAATAATGCAGGAAGGAAATCGGGTCCAGTCCGTCGCGCATCACGTTGTCGCTGAACTGCAGCGACAAGTGCCAGTAAGGATTGGAGGAAAACGCATCGCCGGCAACCGCGGCCGGGTCGGCATCCGCGCTTTTCGCAATGGGTGCCGGCTGTGCCGCCGGCGCTGGCGTCTCGCCCGCTTCCGGCGCCTGGTCGGCAGGTTTTTCGGCACTGCGGGACAAGGCATCCAGCTTGGCCTCCAGCGCCTGGCGCCGGGCCAGATCCGGCTCCTGGCTTTCTTCGCGGCGTTCGATGGCGTCGACCAGCTCTCCGATGTAGTCGCCGCATTCCAGCAACAGCGACATCAGGAAATCGTTCAACGGCAATTCGTCATTGCGCACCTTGTCAAGCACGTGTTCGACGAGGTGCGTGAACTGCACAATGCTGTCGAAAGCGAACAGGCCGGCCGAACCCTTGATCGTATGAGCGGCACGGAAAATGGAATTGATCGTATCTTTTCCCGGCCCTTCCATTTCGATCTGCAGCAGCGCCGCTTCCATCGCCACCAGCAGTTCGCGGGCCTCTTGCACCACGGCGTCGCGCGCCGAATCTTTTCTCATGCCGCCCCCTCCGCCTGGCTCGCCGTTTCCCCATTGAACATGAAGTGCAACTGCAGCAGGTCGAATGCGGCCAGTACCGCGGGACTATAGGCCGCCACCTCCAGCTGCAAGCCATTGCGCTCGGTTTCGCGCTTGAGCAACAGCAGCAGCTGGATACCGGCAGTATCGATCTCATCCACGCCAGACAGGTCCAGCGACAAGGTCCGGCTTGCCAGCGACAAGGCATGCAGCAATTCCGGCTTGCGTTCGGCTGCCTGAAAGATCGTCAACCCGCCGTTGATGGTCAACAGCAGGTTTCCGTTGTGCTCGGTATGTTTCAGCGGCATGGTCAAACTCTTTACTCCCTGCTTTTTTGTTACGGCAACACCAGCTTGGCCACGGCATCAAGCAGTACCGGCGGCTGAAAAGGCTTGTGGACCCAGGCGCGGATACCCGCCGCCTTGCCCTCTTGCTTGCGCGCTTCGCCGCTCTCCGTGGTGAGCATGATGACGGGAGTAAACCTGTAGGCGGGAATCTGCTTCATCTCGCGCACGAAACTCAGGCCGTCGAGGTTGGGCATGTTGAGGTCGGAGATGACCAGATTGAACTTGCGGCCGTCGAGCTTCTTGAGCGCTTCCTTCCCATCGCCCGCTTCGATGACGTTGTAGCCGGCGGCCCTGAGGGCAATCGAGATGGTCTGCCGCAGGCTGAAAGAATCGTCGACAATCAAAATACTCTTTTCCATGGCGGCTCCGTCAGAAGAAATCCACTTGTGGCTGCAATGTGTTGGGCACTTGCTGGCCCGTATGGACCAAGCGCTGCTCGGGGGTGGTGTAGGTCTTTTCGAGATCGGAGAGCCACTGCTCAGGCGAAGGCAGGTCGGCTTCTCCGGCCGCGCCCTTCAGGCGTGCGATATCGCGCTGGACATGGTCAAGGATCTGGCTGATGCGGTCCTGGAACTGCAGGTTGACCAGAATGTCGCAAACCTCCTGGTCGACCTCGCGGTTCTCGCCTTCCAGCTGTTCGACGGTAGCGGAAAGCTTCATCGCCGACTGGCGGAAATCCGCGACCACCTGGTCAATCACCACGCGCGAGTTTTCAATGATGCCGCCGGCGCCGGCCGACAGCTCGCCGGCCATGCCGACTGCCCCCAGGATCTGCTGGCGCACACCCTTGGCGCGTGCGGCAATCTGGCGGCTGTTCTCGGCCGAGCGTTCCGCCAGTTCCTGCCAGCTCTGTTCGCTGCTGAGCAGGTCGGTCACGCCCGTGCGGCCGGCCAGTTGTTCGTTTTCCTGGGCCAGGTGGCGAATATCGTCGTTGGCTGCGGCCAATATATCCAGCTTGCTGATGAGCGCCTGGCGCGAGGCCAGCACGCTTTCAAGCGCAGTGGCGATGCCACCCAGCTGCTCGGCGGCATTCTGGATCACCTTCAGCACATCCGCATTCTTGCCGCCCTGCGACAAGTTCAGCGCATCGCCCAGCCGCTCGTGGATGCCGACGAAACGCGCCGTCAGGTTATCGATGGCGCCCTGGGTCTGGGTGCGCGCAAGCTGCACATTGCCTTGCCACACCGGCAGCACGCGCGCCAGCAAGTCAGGAAGTGGGCTGCCGGTATCCCCCTCCCCGATCGCAGCAACCGGCGCCTGTGGGGGTTCGGTGGTTGCGGCGGCGGCGGTTGGAGCCGCCGGTACCGGCAGGCACGTCAGATAAAAAGCGCCCCCAATCAGCACACCGACCAGGCCGCCAAGCCACCAATGCTGCGCCAGCATCATGAACAGCAGCAAGTTCACAATGCATAGCACCGGCAAGATATTGCGAAGCAATTTCACGGGCACGATCCCAAAAAAATGTTGTTGTTCTGTTTTCAGCAGCCAGACTGTCCGGCGTCTACTCTGTGCTTATCGGCAACCCGACGCTGCTTTTTAAGCAATATTCCGAATATTTAATTAATTTTTCTTTTTCAGGCGACAAGCCTCTGCTCCCGAGGGACGGTACGGCACTTGTCCGCAGCACTTCCGGTCTGCCATGCGTGACCGGGCAAAATACCTGCACACAAAAAGAGGCGAGTTTATTGTGCAGGTTAAGTCGCACCGGCCTTTCGTGGAATAAAGGCCGAATTCCTGCTGAGTTATCAATCAGCCACGCTGAACCCACCTTAAAGTTGTCAAAAAATTAATCCAAACCTTGGATTGCCGGGGCCATCTTCAATGCCATTTCCTTCCAGCTGGAGCTGCCAGCCACGGCGCATTTCCTCCGCGCCTGAACCCGCCGCCTCTGGCCGTGTCGGAAAATCATCTACAATGCCGCACCCGGTGCGCACCCTCTGAAGAACGCTCATGGAATTGGACAGCTACCGCTATATCGCAATCGAAGGCCCCATTGGGGTCGGCAAGACTTCGCTGGCGCGACGGCTGGCAACGTTGTTCGATGCCCTGCCTCTGCTCGAACAACCCGCCGGCAACCCCTTCCTGGAGTCCTTCTATCGCGATGCGGAACGGTATGCCTTCCAGACCCAGACCTTCTTTTTGCTGCAACGCATTGCGCAACTGCAGGCGCCGCTGGATCCGTCGCTAAGCGAGCGGCGCTTCGTCGCCGACTTCATGCTGGAAAAGAACATGCTGTTCTCGCAACTGACCTTGCCTGAAGCGGAACTGCAGCTTTATCGGCAACTGCATGCGCAACTGCGCCCGCAAGTGAGGCTGCCGGATCTGGTGATCTACCTGCAGGCACCGCCGGAGGTGCTGCTCGGGCGCATCGCCCGGCGCGGCATCGGCATGGAGGAAGCGATTTCTTCCGACTATCTGCAGCAGCTGTCCGACAGCTACGGCAATTTTTTCTATCACTACGAAGAGGCGCCGGTGTTGACCGTCAACACCGAACACCTGGATCCGGCCCACAACGATGCCGATCTCAAGGTACTGCTGCAGCACATCGAAGCGATGCGCGGCAAGCGCGCCTTTCTCAATCTGGGAGGTTGAATCTCATGGCAGGCTATCTTCAGGAAACCGGCGCGGCGGCGCGCAGCAAACCCGTCACCACCCACATGCTGCAAGCCATGCGCGGCAAGGGCGACAAGATCAGCATGCTGACCTGCTACGACGCCAGCTTCGCCACGCTGATGGAGCGCGCCGGCGTGGACACCGTGCTGGTCGGCGACTCGCTGGGCATGGTCTGCCAAGGGCACAACTCCACACTCCCGGTGGCGCTTGCCGATATCGCCTACCACACCGCCAGCGTAGCGCGCGGCGCCGGTACGATGCTGGTGATCGCCGACCTGCCTTTCGGCACCTATCCCACACGCGAAGAGGCATTCAGGAATGCCGCGCAACTGATGCAGGCCGGCGCCCACATGATCAAGCTGGAAGGTGGCGTCTGGCTGGCCGATACGGTCAAATTCCTGACCGAGCGCGGCATCCCGGTATGCGCCCACATCGGCCTGACGCCGCAATCGGTGCACCAGCTGGGTGGTTTCAGGGTACAAGGCAAGACCAGCGACGGCGCCACGCAATTGCATGCCGATGCGCTGGCAGTGCAGCAGGCGGGCGCTTCGTTGATCGTGATCGAGGCAGTGCCGGCGGCCTTGGGCAAGGAAGTCACCGACCGCCTGGCCATCCCCACCATCGGCATCGGCGCCGGCCCCGAATGCTCAGGCCAAGTGCTGGTGATGCATGACATGCTGGGCGTATTCCCCGGCCACAAGAGCCGCTTCGTGCGCAATTTCATGGAAGGCGCGCCCAGCATCGAAGCCGCATTGAAAGCCTATGTCGCCGCGGTTAAGGACGGCTCGTTCCCGGCGCAGGAACACTGTTTCTGACGCCAGACCTTGCGTCGTCCTGACGAAAACCGGGACGATGGTAACGGCGGCAACCCATCTTTCGGTACAAATAAAAAAGGAGGCCACGGCCTCCTTTTTTCCAACGCGTCCCAGCAATAATTACTCGGACACTTCGTTATAACGCGCCAGGCCTTCCGCCAGATGCGCCTGGCATTCCTCGTGATTGCTGATGGATTTGGTGAGGTTGCGCAGCAAGCCGTCATGCACGCCGTACACCAAGCCGTAAAAACTCAGCTCCTGGCCGCGCTCCCATGCATCGCTGACGATGGTGGTACGGCAGAGGTTGGCCATCTGCTCCAGCACGTTCAGTTCGCACAGGCGGTCATGCTGCTCGGTGTGAGTCATGCCGTCATGGAAGCAGTTCGCGTGCTTCTCATGCACGTCCTGCACGTGCTGCAGCCAGTTGTCGGCCAGGCCGACGCGGCGCTTGGTCAGTGCCGCCGCCACGCCTGCGCAGCCGTAGTGTCCGCAGATGATGACGTGCTTGACCTTCAGCACATCGATGGCGAATTGCAGCACCGACAGGCAGTTCAGGTCGGTATGCACCACCACGTTGGCGATGTTGCGGTGGACGAACAGTTCGCCGGGCAACAGGCCCAGCAAATCGTTGGCCGGCACGCGGTTGTCGGAGCATCCGATCCACATGTATTCGGGCGAACGCTGCGCGCCCAGCTTCTTGAAGAAATCGGGATCGCGCGCGGTGATTTCGGAGGCCCAGCGGCGGTTGCCCTTGAGCAGTTGTTCCTGGATCATGTCTTGTGGGCTTGGTGTTGTCATAGTCGGCAAGATCTGGTTGTTCACGCACACGCATCCACCGCACGCAAAAAGCGCGCAAGTAGCCACGGGCATGAGGTTGGATGAGCGAAAGACTTGCTGCTTGCGGCCTCCGCGGCCTTGTGGACGATCGCGGTATTGCTCTGCCGGTGTCGCGCTCGCAAGATGCGGCCCCTGCGCGACGCTGCTATCGGGAGCCGTTAAGGCTCCCTGTCTTTCGGCGTTGCCACGGCGCATCATCTAGGGAATCGAAGACAAACCCATTGATGCCGTGCACGCCCGATGCTTCGGGCGGCACACATCGCCGCGTGTGCATTGTATAGAAAAATGCACAAAAAAACCGGCACGCCAATTGGTGTGCCGGTTCATGTTACTTACTCGAAGAACTCCTTGACCTTGTCCTTCCAGGTCTTGGTCTGCGGGCTGTGCTTGGCGCCGCCTTCAGTAGTCAGCTGCTCGAATTCGCGCAGCAGTTCCTTCTGGCGCTCGGTCAGCTTGACCGGGGTCTCGACCACCACATGGCAGAACAGGTCGCCCGGGAAGCCTGAGCGCACTCCCTTGATACCCTTGCCGCGCAGGCGGAAAGTCTTGCCGCTTTGCGTGCCTTCAGGGATCGAGAACGAAGCCTTGCCATTCAAGGTAGGCGCTTCGATTTCACCACCCAGTGCCGCCTTGGCAAACGAGATCGGCATTTCGCAATGCAGGTCGTCGCCGTCGCGCTGGAACACGTCGTGTGCCTTGATATGGATTTCCACATACAGGTCGCCCGGCGGCCCGCCGTTGACGCCCGGCTCGCCGTTGCCCGAGGAGCGGATGCGCATGCCGTCGTCGATGCCTTCCGGAATCTTCACTTCCAGCGTCTTGTTGCGCTTGATGCGGCCGGCGCCGGCGCAAGTAGCGCACGGCTCAGGAATCACCTTGCCGCTGCCGTGGCACTTGGGGCAAGTCTGCTGGATGCTGAAGAAGCCCTGCTGCATGCGCACCTGGCCGTGGCCGCCGCACGTCGAGCAAGTCACAGGCGAGGTGCCGGGCTTGGCGCCGCTGCCGTGGCAGGTGTCGCACTCGTCCCAGGACGGCACGCGGATGGTGGTATCGAAACCGTGCGCGGCCTGTTCCAGCGTGATTTCCAGGTTGTAGCGCAAGTCGGCGCCACGGTAGACCTGCGGGCCGGCGCCGCGGCCGCGGCCACCGCCGCCTCCGCCAAAGATGTCGCCAAAGATATCGCCGAACGCATCGGCGAAACCGCCCGCACCGGCAGCGCCGCCTGCACCCATGTTGGGATCGACGCCGGCGTGGCCGTAGCGGTCGTAGGCGTCGCGCTTCTGCGGGTCGGACAGCATCTCGTAGGCTTCCTTGACCTCCTTGAACTTCTCTTCCGCACCCTTGCTGTCGGGGTTGCGGTCAGGATGGTACTTCATCGCCAGCTTGCGATAAGCCTTCTTGATCTCGTCGTCGGAGGCGTTCTTCGCCAGTCCGAGAATTTCGTAAAAATCGCGTTTTGCCATGTTGTATAACCCACCTTGTTATTGTGTTTCGCCGTCTGCTGCTGACTTCCTGCCCCCGTCTTGCCGTCGCTGCGCATCGGATATGCCCCAGCTCCCGACCGAAGTCGAAATTCTTGCACGTACAGAAACCAACAATGTGAAAAAGCCGAGGTCAGCTTGCTGCTGCGGAACTCGGCGCACCCGGAATAGCGAGCAAACTCGCCGGCGCCGGGATGATGCATCTCAAAAATCCGCCCGGGCTGCAGAATCCGCATGGTTTTCCATGCAAATTCCACACCCGGGCGCGGAGGCTGTCCCTGTCAGGTCAGGCTCGGATTACTTCACTTCCTTGAAGTCGGCATCCACGACATTGTCGTCCTTGGCCTGGCCGGCTGCGCCTTCCGCACCAGCGGCGCCGGCACCGGCTCCGCCTGCTGCAGCTTGCGCCTGCTGGTCGGCGTACATCTTCTCGCCCAGCTTTTGCGCGGCAGTACCCAGCGCAGCGGTCTTGGCATCGATGGCGGCCTTGTCGTCAGCCTTGAGGACGTCTTCCAGCTCCTTGATAGCGGCTTCGATGACTTCCTTTTCGCCGGCAGCCAACTTGTCGCCGTATTCGCCCAGCGCCTTCTTGGTCGAATGCACCAGCGCATCGCCCTGGTTACGGCTTTCCGCCAGTTCCTTCAGGCGCTTGTCTTCCTCGGCATTGGCCTCGGCGTCGCGCACCATCTTTTCGATCTCTTCTTCATTCAAGCCCGAGTTGGCCTTGATGGTGATCTTGTTTTCCTTGCCGGTGGCCTTGTCCTTGGCGCCCACGTGCAGGATGCCGTTGGCGTCGATGTCGAAGGTCACTTCGATCTGCGGCGTGCCGCGCGGGGACGGCGGAATGCCTTCCAGGTTGAATTCGCCCAGGCCCTTGTTGCCGGCGGCCATTTCGCGCTCGCCCTGGTAGACCTTGATGGTCACGGCCGGCTGGTTGTCGTCGGCAGTGGAGAACACCTGGCTGAACTTGGTCGGGATGGTGGTGTTCTTCTTGATCATCTTGGTCATCACGCCGCCCATGGTTTCGATACCCAGCGACAGCGGGGTCACGTCCAGCAGCAGCACGTCCTTGCGGTCGCCCGACAGGACCGAACCCTGGATCGCGGCGCCCACGGCCACGGCTTCGTCCGGGTTGACGTCACGGCGCGGATCCTTGCCGAAGAACTCCTTGACCTTCTCGATCACCTTGGGCAT
This sequence comes from Herbaspirillum chlorophenolicum, assembly GCF_001189955.1. Taxonomy (GTDB): domain Bacteria; phylum Pseudomonadota; class Gammaproteobacteria; order Burkholderiales; family Burkholderiaceae_D; genus Herbaspirillum; species Herbaspirillum chlorophenolicum. Next base: position 20,344 of record NZ_LFLT01000048.1, read on the forward strand.
GCGGGTCATGCCGCCGACCAGGATCACGTCGTCGATGTCGGACACCTTCACGCCGGCATCCTTGATGGCGGTGCGGCACGGTTCGATGGTCTTGCTGATCAGTTCCTCAACCAGGGATTCCAGCTTGGCGCGGGTGATCTTCAGGTTCAGGTGGACCGGCGCGCCATTGGCCATGGCGATGTACGGCTCGTTGATTTCAGTTTGCTGCGACGAGGACAGTTCGATCTTGGCGCGCTCGGCCGAAGCCTTGATGCGCTGCAGGGCGATGGCGTCCTTGGACAGGTCCAGGCCGTTGATCTTCTTGAACTCTTCGATGATGTAATCGATCATGCGCTGGTCGAAGTCTTCACCGCCCAGGAAGGTGTCGCCGTTGGTCGACAGCACTTCGAACTGCTTCTCGCCATCGACATCGGCGATCTCGATGATCGACACGTCGAAGGTGCCGCCGCCCAGGTCATAGACGGCGATCTTGCGGTCGCCCTTTTCCGCCTTGTCCAGGCCGAAAGCCAGCGCGGCCGCGGTCGGCTCGTTGATGATGCGCTTGACGTCCAGACCGGCGATACGGCCGGCGTCCTTGGTTGCCTGGCGCTGTGCGTCGTTGAAGTAGGCCGGCACGGTGATCACGGCTTCGGTGACTTCTTCGCCGAGGTAGTCTTCGGCGGTCTTCTTCATCTTGCGCAGGACTTCAGCCGAAATCTGCGGCGGCGCCAGTTTCTTGTCGCGCACGCCGATCCAGGCGTCACCGTTGTCGGCCTTGACGATCTCGTAGGGCATCAGGTTGATGTCCTTCTGCACTTCCTTTTCGTCGAACTTGCGGCCGATCAGGCGCTTGGATGCGTAGATGGTGTTGCGCGGGTTGGTGACGGCCTGGCGCTTGGCGGGTGCGCCGACGAGGATCTCGCCGTCTTCCTGGTAAGCGATGATGGACGGCGTGGTGCGCGCGCCTTCGGAGTTCTCGATGACCTTGGGCTGGTTGCCTTCCATGACGGAAACGCAAGAGTTGGTAGTACCCAGGTCAATGCCAATGATTTTTCCCATGATTTTTCCTTTGATCTTTCAGCCCTGGATGCCGGGCCACAGTAGTTTTTAATGGTTTTAATATATGGAGGGAAGACGGACTTTCAAGCGCCTGAGCCAGGCCAAAAAGCAATATTTATGCCTTTTTCTCTCCGGCTCCTGTCCAATTACTTTCCCTGCGCCACCGTCACCAACGCCGGGCGCAGCAAACGGTCGGAAATCACATAGCCCTTTTGCAATACGGCCACGACCGTATTGGCGTCCTGCTCGGCAGGCACGGCCGAGATTGCCTGATGCTTCATCGGGTCGAGCTTCTCGCCGGCTTGCGGGCTGACTTCCTGCAACTTATTCTTTTCAAAGGCAGAAGACAGTTGCTTGAGGGTCATGTCGACGCCTTCTTTCAACGATTCCAGCGACGGATTCTCGATCTTCAAGGCCATTTCCAGGCTGTCCTTGACGGCCAGCAGCGATTCGGCAAAGCCTTCGATCGCGAATTTGTGGGCCTTGGCGATATCTTCCTGGGCGCGGCGGCGGATGTTTTCACCTTCAGCGCGGGCGCGCAAGAACGCATCCTGCATTTCGCTGGCACGGGCTTCGGCTGCCGCCAGCTTGTCTTCCAGCGTCGGCTCGGCAGGAGCTGCCTGCACGGCCTCGGCCGCTCCAGCAGCCTGATCGACCTGGGCCGGTTGCTGCTCGTTTTGGGCTTCTTGTTTTTCCATGTCTTGCATTCTTGAATTACCTCCAACAAATCAAACTGTTATTGCCGTTCGCCGACATTACCGTCGACAACACAAGATGCCCGTCAGATAAGGCATTCCCCTCATATTTCAAGGGTTTTTGCTTTTTCCTGTCATTTCAACAAGAAAATTGTTACCAGTAGTTACAGAAATTACTGGACTCATCTTCAAGTTAATACGACCTTGACCTAAGATGAATTCAAGCCTGAGCTGCTTTTCTTTTTTACCCGCTCAGGCAAGCTGGACGCGGCGTCGCCCGGATTGGAACCACGGGCCCCGGATCCCATCCTCACATGAGGTGACACCATGAAATTCCCACTGATTGCAGCAGCCGTTCTCGTTGCCGCGTATAGCCTCCTGGCCACTGCCTGGATCAGCTATTCCCATCTGGTCGGCCTGTTCGCATTGTAAGCAAGCAGAACCCGCCAGCCTTCTTGCCAGCCCTTCTTCCTTCAGTCGAAGAGAATCTCGCTCAAGCCGGACTTCCAGCATTTCATCGTGGGCAGCCATACCGCACCCGATTTTGCTCGCCAGCAAGGGACAACCAGCTATTCTAGCAGGCCGCAGACGGCTTTCCGCAGGTTTCGGGGACGCCCGGCGAGATCATCAATAGGTTCTTAGCGCGGCATGCCCATGGTAGGCCAGCCGGCCAAATGCTGTTCGGCGATGTCCGCCATACCGCCAATCCATGCCTGCGACTCATTCAGGCAGGCAATGAAATGGAATTCCTTGCCGCCGGCCTGCAGGAATTCGGCCTTGCCCTCCATCGCGATCTCTTCCAGGGTCTCCAGGCAATCACTGGTAAAGCCCGGGCACATCACGTCCACGCGCTGCTCGCCTTGCCGCGCCAGTTCCTGCAGAGTCGACGCGGTGTATGGCTGCAGCCACTCCGCCTTGCCAAAGCGCGACTGGAAGGTAACCAGATATTCGCCTTCCGCCAATCCCAGCGCCTGGGCCAGCAGGCCTGCCGTGCGGTGGCATTCGTCATGGTAGGGATCGCCCAGCAGCAGCGTACGCTTGGGTACGCCATGAAAGCTCATCACCAGCTTGCCCGGCCGGCCATGCAGCTCCCAATGGTCGAGCACCGACTGGCGCAGCGCCTGGATGTAGCCCTCGCTGTCGTGGTAGTCGCGCACCATGCGCAGCTCGGGGATGTTACGCACCTTGCGGTAATGATCAAACACCGAGTCGAAAATCGAGGCTGTCGTGGTGCCGGAATATTGCGGATAAGCCGGCAACACCAGGATGCGTTCGCAACCGCCGGCCTTGAGTTGGTCCAGCACATCCGGCAACGCCGGGCTGCCGTAGCGCATCGCATAGACCACCTGCACCTGGCGATGGCCGCGCGCGGCGAGCCGGGCGCCCAGCGCCGCAGCCTGGCGTTCGGTATGGACTCTCAGCGGCGAGCCTTGCTCGGTCCAGATGCTGGCATATTTTTCAGCCGACCTGGACGAGCGGAACGGCAGGATGATGCCGTTCAGGATGAACCACCAGATGGCGCGCGGAATTTCCACCACACGCGGATCGGACAGGAACTGTTTCAGGTAGCGGCGCAGTGCGCGCGCATCCGGCGCGTCCGGCGTGCCGAGGTTGACCAGCACCACCGCGATGGGCGGCTGACTACCGTGGGAATGGGACGGGGTTGGTTCTTTACGAAATGCCATTAGTGACGGTCTCGGAGTACGTAGAACCTGTTCTTAGGAAGCCAGCAGCTCGCGCGCGTGCTTGCGGGTGGTGGCGGTGATTTCCAGGCCGCCCAGCATGCGCGCGATTTCTTCCACGCGCGACTTGGCGTCCAGGCCATCGATCTGCGACAGGGTCTTGCCGCCCTCATTGCGCTTGCTGACCTGGAAATGCTGGTTGGCCTGGCTGGCCACTTGCGGCAAGTGGGTCACACACAGCACCTGGCGCTCCTGGCCCAGGCGCTTCAACAGGCGGCCAACTACTTCAGCCACGCCGCCGCCGATGCCGCTGTCAACCTCATCGAAGATCAGCGTGGGTGTGCCGGTGGCGTGCGACGCAATCACCGAGATCGCCAGCGAAATGCGCGCCAATTCGCCGCCGGAGGCGACCTTGGCCAACGGCCGCGGCGCCACGCCGGCATGGCCGGCGACCAGGAATTCCACCTGCTCCAGGCCATAGGCCGCCGGTTCGCAGGTATTGAGCACGATAGCGAAACGCCCGCCCGCCATCGACAAATCCTGCATGGCGGCAGTAACCGCCTCGCTCAAGGCGGCGGCGGCCTTGGCGCGCGCGCCGGAAAGTTTCTGTGCGAGCACGAGATAGGCCGCCTTCAGCTTTTCTTCCTGCGCACGCAGCGCATCGAGGTCGCTGGCATCGGCCAGTTGCCTGAGCTGCTCGGACAAGGATGCGTATTCCTGCGGCAAGTCGTCCGGCTGCACATGGAATTTGCGCGCGGTGGAATGCACCGCTTCCAGCCGCTCTTCGACCGTCTTCAGGCGCGCAGGATCAAGTTCGACGCGGCCGAGGTAATCGTTCAGCGCGTACACCGCCTCTTGCAGCTGGATCTGGGCCGGCTCCAGGGCATCGAGCACCGGTTTCAAGGCGCTGTCCACATCGACCAATTTGTTGAGCTTTTGCGTGATCGACGACAGTTGCGACAGGATCGGCAGCTCCGATTCCGAGATCGCCTCCAGCGCTTCCTGGGCGCCGCCGATCAGTGAAGCGGCATGGGACAGGCGGCTGTGCTCGGTGCTGATCTCGGCCCACTCGCCCGGCTTGACCGCCAGTTTCTCCAGCTCGGACACCTGCCACTGCAGCCGTTCGCGCTCCAGCAATACGTTGCGCGCGTTCTGCTCGAACTCCTCGCGCTGGCGCGCCAATGCACGCCAATTCTTATAAGCCGCCGCCACCTGGCGCGCCTCGTCCAGCAAGCCGGACTGGCTATCTAGCAGCTGGCGCTGGGCATCGGCCTTCATCAGCGACTGATGCGCATGCTGGCCGTGGATGTCCACCAGCATCTCGCCCAGCTCACGCAATTGCGTGGCGGTGGCGGCAATGCCGTTGACGTAGGCCTTGGAACGGCCGGCGTTGTCGATCACCCGGCGCAGCAGCACGCCGCCGTCTTCATCGGTGAATTCATGTTCGGCCAGCCAGGCCTGTACCTCCGGCGGGGCGGCGAAGTCGGCCGTGATATCGGCCTTGGCCGCGCCTTCGCGCACCACGCTGGCGTCGCCGCGCCCTCCCAGCGCGAGCGCCAGGGCATCGATCAGGATGGATTTGCCGGCGCCGGTTTCGCCGGTGAAGACGGAAAATCCGCGCGCGAATTCGAGCTCGATGGCATCGACAATCACAAAGTCGCGAATCGTGAGGGTACGCAGCATGGTGGTCAGTGGAAGGTTGGGCAGGACAGGCAGTGTCGGCCGCCATCATGACGCAAGGATGACAGCCGCCGGCATTGGAACCGGCTTATTGTAATCGGCCTTCCATTGAAGGATATTCATTCCAGTGCAACTTCTGCCGCAAGGTATCGAAATAGCTCCAGCCCTCGGGATGCAGGAAAGTGATCTTGTGCGCCGAGCGACGGATCACGATACGGTCGCCGTGCAGCACGCTGGTCAACGACTGCATGTCGAAATTGGCGCTGACCTCGCGCCCGGAGATGACCTGGATCACGATCTCGCAGGAGTCCGAGATGGTGATCGGACGGTTCGACAGCGAATGCGGCGAGATCGGCACCAGCACGATGCCATGCAGGCTGGGATGCAGGATGGGACCGCCGGCCGACAGCGAATAGGCGGTGGAACCGGTCGGCGTGGCCACGATCAGGCCATCGGAACGCTGGTTGTACATGAAGTGGCCATCGACCTCGACATGCAGCTCGACCATGCCGGAGGTAGCGCCGCGCGCCACCACCACGTCATTCAACGCCAGCGCATGGAAAATCTCCCGGCCTTCGCGGTAGACCCGGGCCTCCAGCAGCGAACGCGACTCGGCTTCAACCTTTCCATCCAGCATATCGCCCAGAGCCGGTATCATTCGGTCCTGGGGAATATCCGTGATGAAACCCAGGCGCCCCTGGTTGATCCCGATCAGCGGCACGCTGTACGGCGCCAGTTGCCGCGCGATGCCAAGCATGGTGCCGTCGCCGCCGATCACGATGGCGACATCGGCCTGCTGGCCGATCTGCTCCGGCGTCAGGGCCCCATACCCATCCAGTGCGACGTTCTGCGCGGTCTCCGCTTCGAACACCACGGTATGCCCGTGCGATTCGAGGAAAACGGCAATATCGGACAGTATCTGCGCGATGCCGACGGCCTGGTACTTGCCGATGATCGCGACGGTTTTGGGTACGGCTGCCTGGACGGGTAATTTGATGGGCCACATGCAGCGGATTAGACCATAA
>NZ_LFLT01000049.1 GCF_001189955.1 Herbaspirillum chlorophenolicum
CACTCATGTGGGTCACTGAAGCGCATTGTTTGCCCGGGACGGGAGGGGTGCTGGGCCCCATTGCCGGGGCGTTTGACCGGAAAAAAATCCAGGCGCCGGTCGCCACGGGCCGCTGGCCACCCGACCCCAATCCGCCCCATGAACCCGGATACGGGCGGGCCCCGCCGAGCCCCGCCACTTCCAGCGCCAGCAGGTTGTGGCAGGCGGTCACGCCGGAGCCGCACTGCATCACCGCAGCATGCGGATCGCCGATCACCGACAGCCATTCCTCACGCAACTGGGCCACGCCCTTGAAGCTGCCATCGGCTTGCAGGTTGTCCTTGAAGAAGCGGTTCCTGGCGCCGGGGATGTGGCCGCCGACTGCGTCCATTGTTTCGTTCTCGCCGCGGAAGCGGTCCGGCGCGCGCGCATCCACCACTTGCAGCGTTTGCGATTTCAAATTCTCCACCAGCGCATGCGCATCCACTGTCTTGACGATCGAGGTCAGGTCCTGGATGTTGCCATGCGCGGCCGGCGGCGGCACTTCCGCCGTCAACTGCTCGCCGAGAGCCTGCCAGGCAGGCACGCCGCCATCCAGCACCGCCACGTCGCTATGGCCGACCCAGCGCAGCATCCACCACAGCCGCGCGGCGAACATGCCGCCGTGGGCGTCGTAAGCTACCACTTGGGTGTCGTTGCTGATGCCCTGTGCACGCATCGCCTCGACGAAACGCTGGCGGTCGGGCAGCGGATGGCGGCCATGGAAGCGGCCCGCCGCGTCGGTCTTGGGGCCGGACAGGCTTTCGTCCAGGTGGACGAAGCGCGCCTGGGGGATGTGGCCGGCGGCATAGGCGTCGCGTCCGGCGTTCGGATTGGCCAGGTCGTGGCGGCAATCGATGATGACCAGGTTCAGGTATTGCGCGCGCGACTTCAGTTCGGCGGCGCTGATCAGGGTGCTGTAGGTCATGCGGTCTCTCCTTGTTCTCGGATGCGGGTAATCGGTGTTCACACTTCGGTAGCGATCGGGTCGACCTTGGGCACGTTCTTGGCGGCGCTCTGGTTGCTGCGCTGGTTACGGTAAGTGGCGAGGATGCCGCTGGCCAGGATGATGGCCACCCCGGTCCAGCCGACCCAGCCCGGCGCATCGCTCCAGATTACCACTCCGAACAGGCTGGAAAACACGATGCCCGTATATTGCAGGTTGGCCGTCAGGAGCGTATTGCCCAGGCGGTAGGCGCGCGTCATGGCGATCTGCGCCAGGGTCGCCGTCAGGCCGATGGTGAATGCCAGCAGCGCGCCGGTGGCCGAATGCGCGTGAAACAGCGGGATCTTGCCAGTGAACAGGTTGCCTGCCAGCCCGGCCACTACGCCGGTCAGCGAGAAGTAGAACACCACACGATATTCGGGTTCCCCCAGCAGGCCCAGCTTGCGCACCTGCAGGTAGACCAGTGCCGAGAGTACCCCGGACACCAGCGCCACCACACCGCCCAGCAATTGGTCGGCATTGAGCGATGGGCGCATCAGCAGCGCCACGCCGATGAAACTCATCAGCACGGTGCCGGCCAGGCCCCATTCGAACTTCTTGGAACCCTTCCACCAGTTGGCGGCGAACAGCATGGCCGCGATCCAGATCGATGACATGTAGTTGAGCGTGGTGGCGGTGGCGACCGGCAGCAGGCTGAATGAATAGAACCACATCCACAGCGAGACCACGCCGACACCGCCGCGGATCAGGTGGTCCTTGGGGAAGGGCGTGCGGAAGGTGCCGCCGCGCACGAACACGATGCCGCAGATCACGGCCACACCCACCAGCCCGCGGCACAATACGATTTCAGCGGTGGTGTAGTAGTCGCCAGCCAGTTTGACGCACACCCCCATGATCGAAAACAGGAAAGAAGCGACGAGCATCCAGAGCGATTGCATGGCGGTGGCGGTTTGTTGTGAGTGAGGGGGAGGTTTTTTGTCCGGTCTTGGGGCGCGATGCGAGGCGGCAGGCTCAGGGGCTGCCGTCACGTTCCCGCAAAAACAAAATCGGCAGCGCCGGACGAGTCCGATGCTGCCGATCCGATACTGCGACCAGGGTTGGTGTTTTGGCAACCATGGCGGGGTAGCTGCGACAGTAAGGTTCGGTCTTGCCTGATCCCTGCCGCTGCGCTTGCATGTGCCGTCTCCCCTTGGGGCCCGCGTCATGCGCGAGCATGTCTATGCCTGTCTATTCTTGCGCGCCTGCCGGCACGTCGAGCTGTGTGCGATACCACTCGTGGAAGTGCTGCATGCCGTCTTCCATCGGCGACTGGTAGGGGCCGACTTCGCTGGTGCCGCGATCCATCAGTATACGACGGCCCGCATCCATGCGCAGGGCGATCTCGTCATCCTCGATGCAGGTCTCCATGTAGGCGGCGCGTTCGGCTTCCACCATCTCCCGTTCGAACAGGGCGATCTCTTCCGGATAGTAGAACTCGACCACGTTGGTGGTCTTCTGCGGGCCGTTGGGCCACAGCGTCGACACCACCAGCACATGCGGATACCACTCGACCATGATGTTGGGATAGAGCGTGAGCCAGATCGCGCCATACTTGGGCGGCGTGCCGTTGCCGAACTTGAGCAGCTTTTCCTGCCACTTGGCGTAGGTCGGCGAGCCGGACTTGGCCAGGCCGTGGTTCACGCCCACGGTCTGCACGCTGTAGTCGCGGCCGAATTCCCATTTCAGGTCGTCGCAGCTGACGAAGTTTCCCAGGCCCGGATGGAAGGGCTCGACGTGGTAGTCCTCAAGATAGACCTCGATGAAGGTCTTCCAGTTGTAGTCGCACTGGTGGACTTCGGTGTGGTCGTACAGATAGCCCGAGAAATCCAGGTCCTTGGCCACGCCGAGGCTGTTCAGCTGCTGCGATACATTGGCGCCGTTGGCCTCGAACAGCAGGCCGCCCCAGTTCTGCAGCGGTGTCTTGGACAGGTTCAGGCAGGGCGTTTCGCCAAAGTGCGGCGCACCGATCAGCTCACCCTTGAGATCATAGGTCCAGCGATGCAGCGGGCATACGATGTTGCGCGCATTGCCACGGCCGTCCAGCATCTTTGCCTGGCGATGGCGGCACACATTGGAAACCAGTTCGATGCCTTGCGCGTTGCGCACCAGCATGCGGCCTTCGTTTTCCCATGGCAACGTGGCGTAGTCGCCCGTCTCCGGTACCATCAGCTCATGGCCGACGTAGCGTGGTCCTTGCTGGAATAAGGTGTTGAGTTCCCGCTGATAAAGCGGCTCGTCGAAGTAGACGTTGACTGGAAGTTGCGCGTTTGATCGCGCCAATTTGGCAAAAGTAGCAAGATCGGACATTTCCGCCCCCAAATTAATTTGCACCAACCTAAGGAAGAAAATCCGTAAAAACCTGTGTTCAAATAATATGAAGAGGAAATTTCGGACAGAACCGTGGATTATACCGCAAAACCCCCATAAGGTTCCGCGTTTTGAGGTCATTTACACAGCATTTTGGCCGAATTTACGCTTTCGGGCCTTTAGTGTTGCTGCAAATCCTGAACTGAATTGATTTTGGAATCGGCGGTTTGTTCTAAAATAGCAGGTTAGATTTTCAAATGGGTCGATATGCCAAGAACCTCAGCCACTGCCGCCGCCAACGCGCCCGCGTCCTTTGAGCAAGCCATGCAAGAACTGGAGCAGCTCGTGGCGCAGATGGAAGCCGGTGAATTGCCGCTGGAAGCTTCGGTGGCCGCCTACAAGCACGGCTCGGAGCTGGTGAAGTTCTGCGCGGCCCAACTGGACAAGGTCGACAGCCAGGTCAAGGTGCTCGAAGGCGAGATGCTCAAGCCCTTCAGCGCAGACCCCGGCACCGGGGAGGACGATTGATGACGGCACGCCTGGGCGCTTCCTTGTCTTTCCTCGATTGGATGCAGCAAGTGCAGACCGGCATGGAAACCGTGCTCGATCGCTTCCTGCCGCCGCTGTCGGTGGTGCCGGCGCGCCTGCATGAGGCGATGCGCTACACCGCGCTGGACGGCGGCAAGCGCGTGCGCCCGCTGCTGGTGTATGCCGCCGGCGACGTGTTCGACACGCCGCTGCCGCTCTTGGAGCGCGCCGCCGCCGCGGTCGAGATGATCCACGTCTACTCGCTGGTGCATGACGACATGCCCTGCATGGACGACGACGCCCTGCGCCGCGGCAAGCCCACCGTCCACATCCAATACGATGAATCCACCGCGCTGCTGGTGGGCGATGCCTTGCAGGCGCAGGCCTTCGACACGTTGTCGGCGCCGCTGGCGGCTGAACTGGGCGCCGCCGACGCCGGCATGCCCGCGCGCCAGTTGCGCATGCTGAACCTGCTGGCTCAGGCCGCCGGTTCGGTGGGCATGTGCGGCGGCCAGGCGATCGACCTGGCCAGCGTCGGCATGACGCTGTCGCTGTCCGAGCTGGAACAGATGCACCGCCTGAAGACCGGCGCCCTGCTGCGCGCGGCGGTGCTGCTGGGCGCGCTGGGCGGCAAGGCGCTGACGGCCGAGGAGAGCGCCGCGCTGGACGACTATGCGCGCGCCATCGGCCTGGCGTTCCAGGTGGTTGACGACATCCTCGACGCCACCGCCGACTCGGCCACGCTGGGCAAGACCGCCGGCAAGGATGCGGCCGACAACAAGCCGACCTATGTGTCGATACTTGGCCTGGGCGAATCGCAGGCGCTGGCTGAAAAGCTGCGCGGCAATGCGCACCAGGCACTGGCGCCATTCGGCGACAAGGCGCGCCGCCTGCGCGAACTTGCCGACCTGATCGTGCAACGCAAGGCATGAGGCCGATCAAGCTTCAGACCCAATCAAACGGTACCAACAGTATGCTGCTCAATTCGATTAACACCCCGGCCGACCTGCGCCGCCTGTCCCGTCCCCAACTCAAGCCGCTGGCCGAGGAGTTGCGCGGCTTTGTGCTGGACTCGGTCTCCAAGACCGGCGGCCACCTGTCGTCCAACCTGGGCACGGTGGAGCTGACCATCGCGCTGCACTACGTCTTCAACACGCCGGAAGACCGCATCGTGTGGGACGTTGGCCACCAGACCTATCCGCACAAGATCCTGACCGGCCGCCGCGACAGCATGTCCACGCTGCGCCAGCAGGATGGCATCTCGGGTTTCCCGCGTCGGGCGGAAAGCGAATACGACACCTTCGGCACCGCGCATTCGTCGACTTCGATTTCGGCAGCGCTGGGCATGGCGATGGCCGCGAAGACGCAAGGTTCTGATCGCCATGCTATTGCCGTCATCGGCGACGGCGCGATGACCGCCGGCATGGCCTTCGAGGCGCTCAACAATGCCGGCGTCTACGATGACGTCAACCTGTTGGTGATCCTGAACGACAACGACATGTCGATTTCACCGCCGGTCGGTGCGCTCAACCGTTACCTGGCGCGCCTGATGTCGGGCAAGTTCTACGCCAAGGCCCGCGATGTGGGCAAGTCGGTGCTGCCGGCGCCTGTGCTGGAACTGGCCAAGCGCCTGGAAGAACATGCCAAGGGCATGATCGTTCCGGCCACCATGTTCGAGGAATTCGGCTTCAACTACATCGGTCCCATCGACGGCCACGACCTCGACTCGCTGGTTCCCACTCTGCAGAACCTGAAGAACCTCAAGGGCCCGCAGTTCCTGCACGTGGTCACCAAGAAGGGCCAGGGCTACAAGCTGGCCGAGGCCGACCCGGTGCTGTATCACGGCCCCGGCAAGTTCAACCCCACTGAAGGCATCAAGCCCAGCGCCAGCGGCAAGCTGACCTATACCCAGGTATTTGGCGACTGGCTGTGCGACATGGCGGCGGCCGACGACAAGCTGGTCGGCATCACCCCGGCCATGCGCGAAGGCTCGGGCATGGTGGGCTTCGAAAAGAAATTTCCCACGCGCTATTACGATGTCGGCATCGCCGAGCAGCATGCGGTGACCTTCGCCGCAGGCATGGCCTGTGAGGGCATGAAGCCGGTGGTGGCGATCTACTCGACCTTCCTGCAGCGTGCCTACGATCAGTTGATCCACGACGTGGCGCTGCAAAACCTTGATGTCACCTTCGCGCTGGACCGCGCCGGCCTGGTCGGCGCCGATGGCGCCACGCATGCCGGCAACTACGACCTGGCCTTCCTGCGCTGTATCCCGAACATGGTGGTGATGGCCGCTTCCGACGAGAATGAGTGCCGCCAGATGCTGTCCACCGCTTACCAGTACAAGGGCCCGGCGGCAGTGCGCTACCCGCGCGGCGCGGGCATCGGGGCAACAGTGCAAAAGAATTTGGACGTGTTGCCTTTGGGGCGTGGCGAAGTCCGCCGCGACGGCCGCGACATCGCGATCCTGGCTTTCGGCAGCATGCTGGCCCCGGCTTTGGGGGCGGGCGACAAGCTCAACGCCACGGTCGCCAACATGCGCTTCATCAAGCCGCTGGATGTGGAACTGGTCAAGCAACTGGCCGCAACCCACGACGCGCTGGTGACGGTGGAAGAGGGCTGCATCATGGGCGGCGCCGGCGCTGCAGTATCGGAAGCGCTGGCCGCTGCCGGCATCACCAAGCCGGTGCTGCACCTGGGTTTGCCTGATCGTTTCATCGACCACGGCGACGCAGGCCAATTGCTGGCCCAATGCGGTCTCGACGCGGGCGGCATCGCCCAGTCCATCGTGCAGCGCTTCGGCAAGGACCAGCCGCGGCTGGTGGTCAATAACGGCTAAGTACAATCCTTGTGCTGAATGAAAACGCCCCGCATCTGCGGGGCGTTTTCATTGCGCCATCCTTTTCAGCGCACGCGATCTTTTTCCCACAGCACATCCTGTCCGCCGGCGGCGCGGTTCAACACACGCGCCAGCACAAAGCACAGGTCGGACAGGCGGTTCAGGTATTGCCGCGCCGGGGCGTTGACGGTGCCGGCTTCGGCCTTGTCCAGCAGCACCACGCTGCGCTCGGCACGGCGGCAGACGGTGCGGCAGACATGCGCCAATGCCGCGCCGCGCGAGCCGCCGGGCAGGATGAATTCCTTTAGCGGCGGCAAGGTGCCGTTGTACTTTTCCAGCAGCGCATCCAGCCGCGCCAGGTGTGTGTCGGCCAGCACCGTATAGCCCGGGATGCACAGTTCGCCGCCGAGGTCGAACAGGTCGTGCTGAATGGAGAGCAGGGCCTGGCGCGTATCGTCCGGCAAGTCCTCGCACAGCAGCAGGCCCAGCTGCGAATTGAGTTCGTCCACATCGCCCAGCGCCTGGATGCGCAGGCTGTCCTTGCCAACGCGGCTGCCGTCGCCCAGGCCGGTGCTGCCGTCGTCGCCGGTCCGGGTGGCGATCTTCGAGAGGCGGTTGCCCATGTCATTTCTCCTACGTGAAGTTGCGCGAGCTTAAGCTGTGCGTCCTGCTTGTGCAAGGCCGGCACGGCATCTTGTCTTGTCGGGCCGGCAAGCAAAAAATGATAAAAAATTCACTTGATTTGATGGGCCGGCTGAAAAGGCATCGGAGATTTGCCGAATCACTTTGCCGCAAGAGAGTAAAATTCATCAGTTGAATCAGTGGTAAGGCCAATTGGCCGGCAGGGGATGCCGGTCATGGCGCCGCAGTTGCAAATCCAATAAAAGAGACGACAGAGACACCCGAGAGAGACACATGAATCACATCGTTGACGCCCAGAAACTCAAGAAACCCGTTCCCCAAGCCTTGCTGGATGAACTGCAGACCCTCTTCGGCAGCCGCCTGTCGACCTCCATGGCCATGCGCGAGCACCACGGCCGCGACGAATCTTCGTATGACCCGATGCTTCCCGATGCGGTGGTGTTCGCGCACACAACCGAGGAAGTCGCTGCCTTCGTCAAGCTGTGCAGCCGCTACGAAACCCCCATCATTCCCTATGGCGCCGGCACTTCGCTGGAAGGCCACATCCTGGCGCTGCAAGGCGGCATCACCATTGACCTGTCGCAGATGAACCGCGTGCTGGCGATCAACCCGGAAGACCTGACCGCCACCGTACAGGCCGGGGTGACCCGCAAGCAACTGAACCAGGAAATCAAGGACACTGGCCTGTTCTTCCCGATCGACCCGGGCGCCGACGCCTCGCTGGGCGGGATGGCCTCGACCCGCGCTTCCGGCACCAACGCCGTGCGTTACGGCACGATGAAGGAAAACACGCTGACCCTGACGGTGGTCACCGCCGACGGCAATATCATCAAGACCGGCACCCGCGCCAAGAAATCCTCCGCTGGCTACGACCTGACCCGCGTCTACGTCGGCAGCGAAGGCACGCTGGGCATCATCACCGAAGTGACGGTGCGCCTGTATCCGCAGCCGGAAGCGATCTCGGCCGCGATCTGCTCCTTCCCCAGCGTGGCCGACGCCGTCAATACCGTGATCCAGACCATCCAGGTCGGCGTGCCGCTGGCGCGCGTGGAGCTACTCGACGAGAACGGCGTCAAGGCGCTCAACGCGCACGACAAGCTGAGCCTGCCGGCCAACCCGCTGCTGCTGTTCGAATTCCACGGCAGCGAAAACGGCGTCAAGGAACAGGCAGAAGTGGTGCAGGACATCGCCAACGACAACAATGCCACCGGCTTCGAATGGGCCACCCGTCCGGAAGACCGCACCCGCCTGTGGACTGCGCGCCATAACGCCTACTTCGCGCTGCTGCAGCTGCGTCCGGGCGCACGCGCCATCTCCACCGACTGCTGCGTGCCGATCTCGCGCCTGGCCGAATGCGTGCTGGAAACCAAGGCCGACTGCGAAGCGCAGGGCCTGATCCACGCCATCATCGGCCACGTCGGCGACGGCAATTTCCACGTACAGATGATGGTCGACCCCAACGATCCGGCCGACATCGCCCGCGCCGAAGGCGTCAACGAACGCATGGTGGCGCGCGCCATTTCCATGGACGGCACCTGCACCGGCGAGCACGGCGTGGGATTGCACAAGATGGATTTCCTGGTGCAGGAGCATGGCGACGGCGCGATTGATGTGATGCGCGCGATCAAGCATGCGCTGGATCCGAAGAACATCATGAACCCCGGCAAGATCCTGCGCTGGGAGCAGTAAGCAGCGCGATGCCGGCGGCTTGCCGCCGGCATCCATCAGGTTGCATTGTCTTCACCCGTCGGCAGCAGTCCGTTTTTCAGCACGATCAGCACGAGAGAATCCATGGCCACCCGCCTCCCACCCGTCCACGCCTTGTCCGCATTCGAAGCGGCAGCCCGGCATAACTCCTTCGCCATCGCCGCGGAAGAGCTCTGCATCACTCCCTCGGCGCTGTCGCACCGTATCCGCCTGCTGGAAGAGTTCGTCGGCGAACGCCTGTTCTACCGCGATGGTCGCTCCATCGGCCTGTCCGAATTCGGCCGCCGTTATCTGGACGTGGTGCGCTCGGCGCTGCGCACGCTGACCGACTTCCCGATGCCGCACCGCAATGCCGCCGTGCAGCCCAAGATCAAGGTGATGCTGCCGCCGACCTTCGCGCGCCACCTGCTGATGCCGCGCATTGTCGACTTCACCCAGCGCTATCCGGAGATCGTGGTCGAGCTGTACCTGTCGGTGCCGCTGTACGACCTGTCGCTGTCGGAAAGCGACGTCGAGATCCGTTTCGGCGCCGGCAACTATCCCAACATCGTCACCGAAAAGCTGTTCGAGGAACCGGCCTTCGCGGTCGCCAGCCCGAACTACCTCAAGACCCTGCCGCCGATGAAGACGCCGGCCGACCTGCAGCACGCCAACTTGCTGCGCTCGGCACTGGAGCCCTGGCAGCCGTGGTTCGAAGCGGCCGGCCTGAAGGATTGGACCGAGCCGTCCACCGGCCTGCGTGTGGACGACCTGGGCCTGTTGCTGGAAGCGGTACGCCACGGCTACGGCATCGGCCTGACCCGCCAGCACTTCGCCGAAGAACTGCTGGCGCGCGGCGAGATCGTCGAACTGTTCGACGTGCGCCTGCGCACGCCGCCGCATGCCTACTACGTGGTCTACGAGCGCTCGGCGCGCGAACGGCCCGAGGTCGATACCTTTATCAGCTGGATGCAGAACGCATTCAAGAATATCTGACGCGCGGTTTTCTCCTGTTTCCTCTTCGTCGTTTCTTCCGTGGTCCCGGCGAAGGCTGGGACCCGGTGGCGGGCGTTGTGCATATCGAAGCGGATTGCCCCGCTGAAAATAATTCATTCCCGCCAAAAATTCTTTTCAGTGCGCGTCGCAGCAACAATCCGGCTTCGCGCGAGCGAAATTCGTTACACTTGGAGCCTTGATAAAGACCCGCGCTGCCGGCTGGGAAGCGGCATCGGCGCGGGCCGAGAACAAGCGAGACAGCAGGCGGATACTCCGTTGCACACCAGCAGCCCCCGGGCCGCTGCCGTTGGGCGATGCCAACGATGCCCTGCGGTCCCCCTAGCCCAAAGCCGAGGTCCAGCATGAATGCTCCCGCCGCCCCATCCTTCGCGCCCGCCCGCCAGCGCGAAGTCGTCGACGCCTTGCGCCGTGCCTTGCCCGCGCATTGCGTGCTGGCCGACGAGGAAGACACCCGCCCCTACGAATGCGACGGCCTGGCCGCTTACCGGCAATTGCCGATGGTGGTCGTGCTGCCCGAGAATGAGGCGCAGGTCGTGGCCGTCATGAAGGTCTGCCATGACCTCAAGGTGCAGATCGTGCCGCGCGGCGCCGGCACCGGCTTGTCCGGCGGCGCCATGCCGATCGCCGACGGCGTGGTGCTGTCGACCGCCAAGCTGAACAAGATCCTGACGATGGACAAGTACTCGCGCACCGCCGTGGTCCAGCCCGGCGTGCGCAACCTGGCCATTTCCGAAGCGGCCGCGCCGCACGGGTTGTACTACGCACCCGACCCATCCTCGCAGATCGCCTGCACCATCGGCGGCAATGTCGCCGAGAACTCCGGCGGCGTGCATTGCCTGAAGTACGGGCTGACCGTACACAACGTGCTGCGCGTGCGCATGGTGACCATCGAAGGCGACGTAGTGGAACTGGGCAGCGGCGCGCTGGATGCGCCTGGCCTCGATTTGCTGGCGGTATTCATCGGTTCCGAAGGCATGCTGGGCGTGGTCACCGAAGTGACCGTCAAGCTCGTGCCCAAGCCGCAGCAGGCGCGCGTGATCATGGCCTCCTTCGACGATGTGGTGAAGGGCGGCAACGCGGTCGCCAATGTGATCGCGGCCGGCATCATCCCCGCCGGTTTGGAAATGATGGACAAGACCAGCTCGCGCATGGTCGAGCCGTTCGTCAAGGCCGGCTACGATGTCGACGCCGAAGCCATCCTGCTGTGCGAATCCGACGGCACGATGGAGGAAGTGGAAGAAGAGATCGGCCGCATGACCGAGGTGCTCAACGCCAGCGGCGCCACGGCAATCGCCTGTTCGCAGTCGGAAGCCGAGCGCCTGCGTTTCTGGTCGGGACGCAAGAACGCCTTTCCGGCCGCCGGCCGCATCTCGCCCGACTACTACTGCATGGACGGCACCATCCCGCGCAAGAAGCTGGCGCAGGTGCTGCTGGGTATCGCCGAGATGGAAAAGAAATACGGCCTGCGCTGCGCCAACGTGTTCCACGCCGGCGACGGCAACCTGCATCCGCTGATCATGTTCGATGCCAACATCGCCGACGAATTTCACCGCGCCGAACTGTTCGGCGCTGAGATCCTGGAGCTGTGCGTGGAAGTGGGCGGCACCATTACCGGCGAGCATGGCGTGGGCATCGAGAAGATCAACTCCATGTGCGTGCAGTTCGCGCCGGCCGAGCGCGAGGCTTTCTTCAAGCTCAAGCGCGCCTTCGACACGGCTTTCCTGCTCAACCCCGACAAGGCCATCCCGACCCTGCACCGCTGCGCCGAGTACGGCAAGATGCACGTGCAGCGCGGCCAGCTGAGCCACCCCGATTTGCCGAGATTCTGAGATGAGCGAACAACAAGACATGAATGCGGTGCTGAACACGTTCCGCCAGCGCATCGCACAGGGAAAGCCGCTGCAGATCCGCGGCGGCGGCACCAAGGACTGGTATGGGCAAGCGCCCAGCGGCGAGGTGCTCGATACGCGCGCCTACAGCGGCATCATCGACTACGAGCCGACCGAACTGGTGATCACCGCGCGCTGCGGCACCACCTTGGCCGAGATCGATGCCGCGCTGGAAAAGAACAACCAGATGCTGGCGTTCGAGCCGCCGCGCTTCGATGGCGCAGCCACCGTGGGCGGCATGGTGGCCGCCGGCCTCTCCGGCCCGGCACGCGGTTGGGCCGGCGCCGTGCGCGACTTCGTGCTGGGTGCGGTGCTGATGGACGCGCAAGGTGAGGAACTGCACTTCGGCGGTCAGGTGATGAAGAACGTCGCCGGCTATGACGTCTCGCGCCTGCTGGCCGGTTCGCTCGGAACCCTGGGCCTGATCCTGCAAGTCTCGCTCAAGGTGTTGCCCAAGCCTTTCGCCAGCAGCACACGCGTGTTCGAGATCAACCAGGAGGGCGCGCTGCGCCTGTTGAACCAGTGGGGCGGCCAACCGCTGCCGCTGGCCGCCAGCGCCTGGAGCAACAATGTGCTGACCATTCGCCTTGCCGGTGCGCAGGCGGCGGTCGACGCGGCAGTCAAGAAACTGGGCGGCAGCGAACTCTCCAACGGCGACGACTTCTGGCGCGACTTGCGCGAGCAGACGCATGCCTACTTTGCCAATCCGGATGCGCCGCTCTGGCGCCTGTCGGTACCTTCGGTGGCGCCGCCGGTCGATTTGCCCGGCGCGCAACTGGTGGAGTGGGGCGGCGCGCAGCGCTGGCTGCGTCCGCAAGGCCTGGTTGATGCAGTGGCCATCCGCGCCGCGGCGTTGGCCGTGGGCGGCAGCGCCAGCTTGCATCGCGGCGGCGACAAGGCGATCGGCGTGTTCCATCCGTTGCAACCGGCGGTGGAGAAGATCCATCGCAACCTCAAAGCACAATTCGACCCGGCCGGCATCTTCAATCCCGGCCGCATGTACGCGGGCCTGTAAGCCGAAAGCCAACAGTTATGCAAACCAATCTAGCCGACTTCATCCGCGACACCCACGAAGGCCAGGAAGCCGACAGCATCCTGCGCAGCTGCGTGCATTGCGGTTTCTGTACCGCCACCTGCCCGACCTACCAGTTGCTGGGCGACGAGCTGGATGGCCCGCGTGGCCGCATCTACCTGATCAAGCAGGTGCTCGAAGGCAAGCCGGCCACGGCTGCCACGCAATCGCACCTGGATCGTTGCCTGACCTGCCGCAACTGCGAATCGACCTGCCCGTCCGGTGTGCAATACGGCCGCCTGGTCGACATCGGCCGCAAGGTGGTGGAGCAGCAAGTGCCGCGCCCGTTGTCGCAGCGCGTGATGCGCACCGCTCTGAAGGAGCTGGTGCCGCGCAAGTGGATCTTCCGTCCCGCGATGAAAGCCGGGCAGATGGTGCGTCCGCTGCTGCCCAAGGCATTGCAGAACAAGGTGCCGGCGCCGCAGGATGCCGGTGTCTGGCCCACGCACACGCATGCGCGCCAGATGCTGCTCCTGGACGGCTGCGTGCAGCCGTCGATGTCGCCCAATATCAACAGCGCCACCGCGCGCGTGCTGGATGCGCTCGGCGTGCAATTGTTCGTGCCGCCCAAGACCGGCTGCTGCGGCGCCATCCGTTTCCACATGAACGACCAGGACGGCGGATTGGACGATATGCGCCGCAATATCGACGCCTGGTGGCCCTATGTGGAAGGAAAGGACGGCATCAAGGCCGAGGCCATCGTGATGAACGCCTCCGGCTGCGGCGTCACCGTGAAGGAATACGGCCACTTGCTGCAGCATGACCATGCCTATGCCGAGAAGGCGCGCCGCATTTCGCACATGACGCGCGACATCAGCGAGATCCTGCCCGACTTCGAACCGCAGTTGCAGGAGAAGCTCAAGGGCTACGCCGGCCGCCGCGTGGCCTACCATCCGCCTTGCACGCTGCAGCACGGCCAGAAGATCCGCGGCAAGGTCGAGTCCATCCTGCGCACGGCCGGGGTGGACGTGCAGCTATGCGCCGACAGCCATTTGTGCTGCGGTTCGGCCGGCACCTATTCGCTGCTGCAGCCGGAGCTGTCCTACCAGCTGCGCGACAACAAACTGAAGAACCTGGCGGCCACCGATCCGGACATGATCGTGACCGGCAACATCGGTTGCGTGACGCACCTGCAGTCCGGCACGCAAACGCCGGTGAAGCACTGGATCGAGCTGCTGGATGCGGCCTTGCAAGGACGAGCCTGAGCGGGCAATGCCAGCCGTACTCTCCCAAGCCCCGCGATGCGGGGCTTTTTTGTGGTCAGAATGATCACATTTCCCGCATTTTGGGGCATTGGGGCCGTCTTGGCTTGACGGACCGCCCCATAAATCAATAAGCTTCGTGCTTTTTATCGCTTGCCGGGAAAAATCCCTGGATATTTCTCATCAGAAACCGCCGTGATCCACAACAATCCGGTGCGCACCTGCCTGATAGCAGGCAGGTGCAACAAGCAACAAAAGCCCCTCATCGCGCCCGGCGCCAGGCTGTTTGACCTGCCTGCGCTTCAGGGCAGGAGATCACATCTTGAAAAAACGCATCCCACCCGCCGCCTACATCTTCGTCGCCATGCTGCTCGGCATCCTGGTCGGCTACCTGGTCTTCACCCACTACGACAAGGCCGAAGCCAAGGAGCTGGCGGGCTACATCTCGATCGCCTCCGACATGTTCCTGCGCCTGATCAAGATGGTGATCGCGCCGCTGGTGTTCTCGACGCTGGTGGTCGGCATCGCCCACATGGGCGATGCCAAGTCGGTGGGCCGCATCTTCGGCAAATCGCTGGCTTGGTTCATGCTGGCTTCCCTGGTGTCGCTGGCACTGGGCATGATCATGGCCAACCTGCTGCAGCCAGGCGCCGGCGTGGCATTGCCGCCGCCCGACGCGGCTAGCGCGGGACTGGCGACCGGCAAGTTCACCGTCAAGGAATTCTTCAATCACCTGGTGCCCAAGTCGGTGGCCGAAGCGATGGCGCAGAACGAAATCCTGCAGATCGTGGTGTTCTCGATGTTCTTCGGCGTCGCGCTGGCGGCGCTGGGCGAGCGCGGCAAGAACCTGCTGGCGGTGGTGGACGACCTCTCGCACGCCATGCTCAAGATCACCGGCTACGTGATGAAGTTCGCGCCGGTCGCGGTGTTCGCCGCGATGGCCGCCACCGTCGCCGTCAACGGACTGGATATCCTGGTCAGCTTCGCGGTCTTCATGCGCGACTTCTATTTGTCGCTGGTGCTGTTGTGGGGCATCCTGATCGGCGCCGGTTTCGTGTTCCTGAAAAAGCGAATCTTCCACCTGCTGGCGTTGATCAAGGAGGCGTTCCTGCTGGCTTTCGCTACCGCCAGTTCGGAAGCAGCCTATCCCAAGCTGCTCGACGCGCTCGACCGCTTCGGCGTCAAGCGCAAGATTTCCAGCTTCGTGATGCCGATGGGGTATTCGTTCAACCTCGACGGTTCGATGATCTACTGCACCTTCGCCACGCTGTTCATCGCCCAGGCCTACGGCATCCACATGCCGCTGTCCACCCAGATCACCATGATGCTGGTGCTGATGCTGACCTCCAAGGGCATCGCCGGCGTGCCGCGTGCTTCGCTGGTGGTGATCGCCGCCACGCTGCACCAGTTCAACATCCCGGAAGCGGGCCTGTTGGTGATCCTCGGTATCGACACCTTCCTCGACATGGGGCGTTCAGCCACCAATGCCGTGGGCAACTCGATCGCTTCGGCGGTGGTCGCCAAATGGGAAGGTGGCTTGCTGAGCGAGGAAGAGGCCCGTGCGGCCGAGCAAGAGATCGAACAGGAAGCGCAAAGCAAGCTGCACGCTTAATCAATAAGCAGGCAAGCAAAAAAGGAGCGCGCCGGGCAACCGGCCTGCTCCTTTTTCTTTGAGCGGAAGGGGCGGGCGTTCAGGCCGGGACGGCTTCGCGCACCTTGGCCGGAATCCACTCCTGCAGCGTGATCTCGATGGTGATGAAAGAGAGGTTGGCGCCGCGCAGGAAACGGCCGGCGAAGATCTTGCCGTCGGTATCGGCCACGACGCCCTGCAACGGGTTGGGATTGGACTTGCCGTCCGAGAAGCCGATCTCGCCGAAGACGTTGAGGATTTCCACGCCGGGGCCGTTGATTTCCATCACGCGCAGGCCGCCGGTGGCGGCGTATTGCAAATGGGCGTCAATCAGGCTGCCGATGGCGCCGCGCACGATGGCGGTCTTCATGCCGTGCTGGCGGCATAGCGCTTCCACGCTCTCGGTCAGGTCCTGATTGGGTTTCAGGCGGGCCATCACCAGCTTGCCCAATGTTCCTTCTTCTACCTGGATGTTGTCGTCTGTCTCTGTTGTCGTTGTATTTAGGTTCGTCATCATGATTCCATGGGTGTCGGATGCAATAGACTGAAGTGCGTCTCTTCATCGCTGTTGACGACAAAGGCGCCTTGGGAAAACAAGCACATGCGGATGATGAGCGGATCGTCGCCCACTTCCACTGTATCAAGCAAAAGATGGCCGCCATGAATGGCGCCATCGCCATCGATAAAGCCCGAATGGCAATGCAATAATACCTTTCCTTCCTGATTTTGGCCCACCGTGATGGCGCCGGTCACAAAGGTGATCGCGCCTTCCAGTACATGCGGCGGGCCGTAGTCATACGGGCGGTTCTGGTCCTTGGTGTTCTCGATGCGGTGGTAGTGCAGGCTGCGCGCGGTGCCGCCGCACATCCGGCCGACGCCGCCGCGCTGGCCATAGCGCGCCAATACCTTGCGCAGCGCCTCGCCGACCTTGGTGCCGGGCGCGAGCGTGATGCGCAGTTCCTCGGCCGGGTTGGCCTCCAGGTCCAGCGTGCGCGGGTAGCTCTGCTGGCCTGCATGAAGGAACTTGCGGACCTCGACAAATCCCGGATGGCCGTCAGCGGGTTTGTTGGAGAGTTTCATAAGCGATAGTCACCTTTCTCCTCAAGCAATGCCTTGATCTGTTTCTTGACGATTTTTCCATAACCGGACTTCGGCATGGTCTCCCAGAACACGAAGCGCCGCGGCCACTTGTACTTCCCGATGCGCTCTTCCAGATGCGCCAGCAGCGCCTCTGCTTCCACTTGCTGCCCGGTCTTGGGCACGATCACGGCCAGTCCGCTCTCGCCCCACTTGGGATCGGGCACGCCCAGCACCGCCACTTCGGAGACCGCCGGATGGGTCAGCAGCGCCTCTTCGATCTCGCGCGGATAGACGTTGGAGCCGCCCGAGATGTACATGTCGGATGAGCGGCCGGTGATGTAGAGGAAACCATCCTTGTCCACATGGCCCAGGTCGCCGGTGTGGAACCAGTCGTGCTTGAAGGCCTTGGCGTTGGCGTCCGGATTGTTGTGGTAGCCCATGAACACGGCCGGGCCGCGCACGCAGATCTCGCCAGTCTCGAAGGCCGCCAGGCGCTTGCCGTCGTCGTTCAGGATGGCGATTTCCATGCCGGTGCGCGGCATGCCGCAGGTGCCCACGCGCGCCTGCGGATGGGCGTCATCCTCATGGTGCATGTAGGGCGGCAGGAAGGTGATGTTGCCGGTCACTTCGCCCAGGCCGTAGTACTGCACCAGCACCTTGCCCAGCTTCTTGAGCGCATAGACCTGGTCGGCGCGGTACATCGGCGCGCCGGCGTAGATCACGTGCTTGAGCGAGGAGTGGTCGTAGCGGTCGACCGACTCGTCTTCCACCAGGATCTTGACGATGGTGGGCACGGTGAACAGGTTGTCCACCTTGTATCTCTCGACCAACTGCCAGGCTTCTTCTACCACCAGGCGTTCCGACGACAGCAGGATGCTGGCCGCGCCGCGCGCGGTGTTGATCACGGCATGGATGCCGGCGCCGTGCGACAGCGGCGCCACCACCAGCGAGCGCGATTCGTGGTTCAGGCCCGGCATCAGGTCGGCCAGGTGGTTGGTGACCACGAAAGCCATCTGTCCGTGCGCCAGCATGCCGGCCTTGGGGTGGCCGGTGGTGCCGGAGGTATAGAAGAACCACAGCGGATCTTCGTAATCGACTTCGACTTCGTCGAAGGCTTGTTGGCCGGCATCGGCTACCAACGTATCGAAATCCAGTTCGCCCGGACGCGGGTCGGCCAGCGCGATCACGTGTTCCAGCACCGGCGAGGCTGCCTTGACCGCATCCACGTAGTTGGCGAAGCCCTGGTCATAGAGCATCACCGAGGCGCCGCTGGACTGGCCGAGGTAGGCCGCTTCGGGAGGAGTGATGCGGAAGTTGGTCGGAACCCAGACCACGCCCAGCTTGAAAGCGGCCCAGGCGCTTTCGAAGATCTGCTGGTTGTTGCGCGAATGGACCAGCATCTTGTCGCCCTTTTTCACGCCGCGCTTGGCCAGCGCGTGCGCCAAGGCGTCGACGCGGTCGTTGATCTGCTTCCAGGTGATGATTTTGTCTTCACCATTGACGCCGCCGCGGCTCAGGATCAGGCCAGGTTCGTCGGGAAAGCGGCGCGCCACGTCGGATAGCAGGCGGCCCAGGTTCATGACTTTCTTTAACATCGTCTCACTCGTTCTAATTGAAATTGGCGTTGCTTCTGCGTTGTTGCCGTGCTGCCCATTGTCTTGCAATGGGCGCCGCCCGCTGGATGAATGCGGGCGGCGGAAGGGGAAGAGGGATCAGTGGATGCGTTCCAGGATGCTGACGTAGTTGGCCACCGCTGCGCCGCCCATGTTGAACACGCCGGCGTATTTGGCGTTGGCGATCTGCATGTCGCCGGCGTCGTGCGAGGCTTGCATTGCCGCCATCACGTGCATCGACACGCCCGTGGCGCCGACCGGGTGGCCCTTGGACTTCAAGCCGCCGGAAGGGTTGACCGGCAGCTTGCCGTCCTTGGCGGTAACGCCGTCGAGGATCACGCGCGCGCCCTGGCCGTGCGGCGCCAGGCCCATCGCTTCATATTCCAGCAGTTCGGCCACGGTGAAGCAGTCATGCGTTTCCACCAGCGACAGGTCGTTGAGCGACAGGCGCGCATTGCCCAGCGCCTGCTTCCAGGCCAGTGCGGCGGCTTCGAAGCGGGTGGCGTCGCGGCGCGACAGCGGCAGGTAGTCGTTGACGTGCACCGCGGCGCGGAACTGCACTGCGCGCGGCATCGACTTGGCGGCGTCGGCCGCGCTGATCACCATGGCGGCGGCGCCGTCGGAAATCAGCGAGCAGTCGGTGCGCTTGAGCGGGCCGGCCACGAACGGGTTCTTCTCCGACACATTGCGGCAGAAGTCGAAGCCGAAGTCCTTGCGCATGTGGGCGTAAGGGTTGGACATGCCGTTCTTGTGGTTCTTGGCGGCGATCGCGGCCAGCGCGTCGGACTGGTCGCCGAAGCGGTCGAAGTAACTCTGCGCGATCTTGCCGAACACGCCGGCGAAACCGCCGGGGATGCCAGCCTCTTCCTTGGCATAGCAAGCTTTCAGCAGCACTTCGCCTACTTGCGCCGTGGCCAGCTCGGTCATTTTCTCGAAGCCGATCACCAGCACGTGTTTGGACTCGCCGGCCTTGATCGATTGCAGGCCCGAGTGGATCGCAGCCGAACCGGTGGCGCAGGCGTTCTCCAGGCGCACGGCCGGCTTGAAGCGCAGTTGCGGCAGGCTGTTGAAGACCAGCGAAGCCGGGAAGTCCTGGTACAGGAAGCCGGCATTGAAGGTGCCGACGTGGACGGAATCGATATCTTCCGGCTGCAGGCCGGCGTGCTCGATGGCGGCCTTGGCGACTTGGCCGATCAGCACTTCGGGATCGATGCCGTCGAGTTTGCCGAATTGGGAATGATGCCAGCCGGTAATGCAGGGTGCGGATGCAGAAGCAGTCATTTTATTTGTCCTTGTAAGACGTGGTCGGTACGGTTGATGTGAACGCAATATGCAAAATCGATGCCACGCATCCGAACCGTCATTCAGAGCCTTGTGGGCTTCGGTGCGAATGGTGGGGTGGCCTGCGTGCGGGCCCGCCGGATCAAGATAGCACGACTGTGCGGCAGGTGAATTTGCTGCGGCGCGCAAAGAAAATATAGTGGAAATTGCCTGGTACAACTGTCCGCGATGCGACACTCCTGCGACACAAATGCGACAGGTGTCGCATCAATTCCCATCAAATAAATTGTTGCCAAGGGCGCGCCCGCCCTTGTCCTTTCGCGCTGTTATCGCAGAGAATACAGGCGCAATGCCGATGACAGGGAGGAGACGCCCGCGCTGCCGAGGGAGGATTGGCGGCTTGGCATCCAAATTGCTCTGTTGAGGCTAAGCAGTGCCGACAACAAGGGAGCCGTTTGCATTCCGGCATCCGGGTTCCAGTTCATATAAAACTACAAACAGGAGATAAACAGATGGGAAACCCCACTGGCAAGATCACGCGCCGTTCTTTTCTGAAGACCGCCTCGGTTGCCTCGGCTGCCGCCGCGACCGGCCTGTACGGTACGTCCGCGCATGCCGCCGAATTCACCTTCAAGTACGCCAACAACCTCCCGGTGTCGCACCCGATGAACACGCGCGCCAAGGAAATGGCCGCCAAGATCGCGGAACAGTCCAAGGGCCGCATCGAATTGCAGATCTACCCCAACAACCAGTTGGGTACCGACACCGACATGCTGTCGCAAGTGCGCGCCGGCGCGATCGATTTCTTCACGCTGTCGCCGCTGATCCTGGGTACCCTGGTGCCGGCCGCGCAGATTTCCGGCATCGGCTTTGCCTTCAAGGACTACAACCAGGTGTGGGCTGCCATGGACGGCGAACTGGGTGCGCACGTGCGCAAGCAGATCGAAGCCAAGTCGACCCTGTTCGCCTTTGAAAAGATCTGGGACAACGGCTACCGCCAGATCACCAACAGCACCCGTCCGATCAAGAGCGCCGACGACCTGAAGGGCATGAAGCTGCGCGTGCCGCCGAGCCCGCTGTGGACTTCGATGTTCCGCGCCGTGGAATCCGCGCCGACATCCATCAACTTCGCCGAAGTGTATTCCGCGCTGCAGACCAAGATCGTCGAAGGCCAGGAAAACCCGCTGGCGATCATCTCCACCGCCAAGCTGTACGAAGTGCAGAAGTACTGCTCCATCACCAACCATATGTGGGACGGTTTCTGGTTCCTGGGCAACAAGAAGTCCTTCGAGCGCCTGCCCAAGGATTTGCAGGAAGTCATGGCCCGCAACGTCAACGAAGCCGGCCTGAACCAGCGCGTCGACGTCAAGGCGCTCAACGACTCGCTGATCGGCGAAATGAAGGGCAAGGGCCTGACCTTCAACGATACCGATAACGATTCGTTCCGCGCCAAGCTGCGCAGCGCGGGCTTCTATGCCGAATGGCACAAGAAGTTCGGCGATGAGCCGTGGGCATTGCTGGAAAAATACACCGGCAAACTGGCCTGATCTGAATCCGCTGGAGGTTGATGATGGACGTTGCAATGACTTACCGCGAGCCGGTGAACATGAACCCGGCCGCGCGCGCCCTGGTGGCGCTGAACCGCATGGTAATGCATGTGGTCGGCGCCGTCGCGGCGGCGCTGGTGGTAGCCGAGACGGTGGTGCTGTTGACCGGCGTCATTTACCGCTACGCGCTGCACGACCCGCTGATATGGTCGGATGAACTGGCCTCGATCCTGTTCATCTGGCTGTCGATGCTGGGCGCCGTCCTGGCGCTGAACCGGGGCGAGCACATGCGGCTGACTGCCGTCATCAACAAGTGTTCGGAAAAGGGCCGCGTCTGGCTGGAGACGGTCGCGGCCCTGGTGGTCTGTATTTTCGTGCTGATGGTGATCCACCCTGCGGTGGATCACGCGGTCGAACAGATGGCGATCACCACGCCGGCACTGGAAATTCCCGATGGCCTGCGCGCCGGCGCCTTGCCGGTGGGCGCAATCCTGATGCTGCTGGCGGCGATTTCGCGCATGGCCTCGATGACCACCTTCCGGCTGTTGCTGTCCGCGCTGGCGGTAGTGGCCGTGATCGCCGGTGGCTTGTTCCTGGCCAAGCCGCTCCTGCTGGGCATGGGCAATTACAACCTGATCGTCTTCTTCGTGCTGCTGATCGGCGTATGCGTGATCGGCGGCATTCCCATCGCCTTCGCCTTCGGTACCGCCACCATGGCCTACCTGGCGCTGGCAACCACCGCGCCGCTGATGATCGTGGTCAGCCGCATGGACGAGGGCATGTCCAGCCTGATCCTGCTGTCGGTGCCGCTGTTCGTGCTGCTCGGCTCCCTCTTGGAAATGTCGGGGCTGGCCAAGACGCTGATCGATTTCATGGCCTCGCTGCTGGGCCACGTGCGCGGCGGTCTGCAATACGTGCTGCTGGGCGCGATGTTCCTGGTGTCGGGCATCTCCGGCTCCAAGGCGGCCGATATGGCGGCGATTGCACCGGCCTTGTTCCCTGAGATGAAAAAGCGCGGTTCCAAGCCGGAAGAACTGGTGGCGCTGCTGTCGTCTTCCGGTGCGATGACCGAAACCATTCCTCCCAGCCTGGTGCTGATTACTATCGGTGCAGTCTGCAGCGTGTCGATCACGGCGCTGTTCATCGGCGGCCTGATGCCGGCGGCCATCGCCACCATCGCCATTGCCGTGGTGTGCTGGATGCGCGCGCGCCGCGAACCGATGCCGGACGTCAAGCGTGCGCCGATGTCGCTGATCATGAAGACCATGATCGCCGCGATTCCCGCCCTGGCGCTGCCGATGCTGATCCGCGTGGCAGTGATCGAAGGCGTGGCCACCGCGACCGAAGTGGCGACGATCGGCGTGGCCTACACCATCGTGGTCGGCCTGATCATGCATATGTTCAAGGGGCACCTGGACTTCAAGCGCCTCTACCCGATTCTGATCGAGTCGGCGGCCTTGTCCGGCGCCATCCTGCT
This sequence comes from Herbaspirillum chlorophenolicum, assembly GCF_001189955.1. Taxonomy (GTDB): domain Bacteria; phylum Pseudomonadota; class Gammaproteobacteria; order Burkholderiales; family Burkholderiaceae_D; genus Herbaspirillum; species Herbaspirillum chlorophenolicum. The sequence goes on from NZ_LFLT01000049.1 coordinate 22,814, forward strand.
GATCATCGGCATGGCTACCTCGATGGCCTGGGCACTGACGCAGTCCGGCTTCTCGGCCAAGCTGGTGTCGCTGATGCAAGGCGTGCCGGGCGGCGGTGCGGGATTCCTTCTGATCACCATCGTCATCTTCATCGTGCTGGGCAGCCTGCTGGAAGGCATTCCCGCCATCGTGCTGTTCGGCCCGCTGCTGTTCCCGGTGGCGCGTTCGCTGGGCGTGCATGACGTGCACTACGCCATGGTGGTGATCCTGGCCATGGGCATCGGCTTGTTCGCTCCGCCCTTCGGCGTCGGCTTCTATGCCGCCTGCGCGATCGGCAAGGTCTCACCGGATGGCGTGTTCAACCGCGTGTGGGGCTATCTGGCCGCACTGGTGGTGGCGCTGCTGGTGGTGGCCTTCGTGCCATGGATTTCCATCGGCTTCCTCTGATCCTCAGCCAAGTCACCCGAGACAGACCACTGACAAGGTAACGACTTAAAAACGGCGGCCCCACCTTCTTCTCCGGGGCCGCCTCCATTCACGGAGACAACATGAACCAAAGCGATAGCGGCGCCCGCGTGGCGCTCGTGACGGGCGGAGCCATGGGCATCGGCGCCGCGATTTGCCAGCAACTGGCAGCCAAGGGCCACACCGTCCTGGTGTCGGACATCAACCTGGAGGCCGCCACCAAGACCGCCGCCGCACTGGTCGAGGCTGGCCACAAGGCGGCTCCGCTACAGATGGACGTGGGCAACCCCGATTCGATCGCCAAGGCGTTCGCCGCCGTCGAGAAGGACTATGGCCGCTGCGACGTGCTGATCAACAACGCCGGTATCGCCAAGACCTATCCCTTCCTCGACTTCCCGATCGACAACTGGATGCAGACCATGAACATCAACGTCACCGGCGTGCTGGTGGCGGGGCAGCTGGCGGCGCGCCTGATGCTGAAGAACAAGTGGGGCCGCATCGTCAACATCTCGTCGATCTCGGGCATCCGCGCAGGCGCCGGGCGTACTGCCTACGGCACGTCGAAGTCGGCGGTGATCGGCCTGACGCGCCAGATGGCCATCGAACTGGCCGAGCACGGCATTACCGTCAACAGCGTGGCGCCGGGTCCGGTCGACACCCCCATGACGCAGGCTATCCACTCGGAAGAGACGCGCCAGAGCTACTACCGGCTGGTGCCGATGCGCCGCTACGGCAGCACCGATGAGATCGCTGCTGCCGTGACCTTCCTGGCCGGCGACGAGTCGTCTTACATCACCGGCCATGTGATTCCGGTCGACGGCGGCTTTGTCGCCGGCGGCGTGCTGGAAATCTGAATTCAACAATCCACAGGAGACAAGCAATGCAAAAGCTGATGGAAGGCAAGGTCATCATCGTTACCGGCGCCGGTTCGGTGGGCGAGGGCTGGGGCAACGGCAAGGCTGCGGCGGCGCTGTATGCGCGCGAAGGCGGCAAGGTGCTGGCGGTGGACCGCAGCATCGACGCCGCCAGGCAGACCCAGGAAATTATCCGTAGCGAAGGCGGCGTGTGCGAGGTGATCGCTGCCGACGTTTCGAAATCGGCGGATGTGAAGGCGATTGCCGATGCGGCCATGGACCACTTCGGCCGCGTCGACGTGCTGCATAACAACGTCGGTATCGCCGAGACCGGCGGCCCGGTGGAGACCAGCGAAGAGAGCTGGAACCGCCTGGTGGCGGTCAACCAGACCAGCCTGTTCCTGACCCATAAGTTCGTGCTGCCGATCATGGAGAAGCAGAAGAAGGGCGCTATCGTCAACATCTCGTCGCTGGCGGCGTTGCGCTGGATCGGGTTTCCTTATCTGGGTTATACCGCGACCAAGGCGGCGATCCTGGCCTTTACCAAGAACGTGGCGATGCAGTATGCGCCGGTCGGTATTCGTGCCAATTGCGTGTTGCCGGGGTTGATGGATACGCCGATGATTCGCGAGCCGCTGAAGGCTTCCTATGGCGGGGATATCGAGGAGATGCGGGCCAAGCGGCATGCGCAGTGTCCGATGGGGTTCATGGGGGATGCTTGGGATGTGGCGCATGCGTCGCTGTTTTTGGCGTCGGATAATGCGCGTTACATCACTGGCTTGGATCTGATCGTTGATGGTGGTTTGTCGCTGAAGTGCACCTGATTGTTCTGGTGCTGGAGGTAGTGGGTAGTCTGGTCTTGCTGCCTGTTGATGTACTGGCTTTATG
>NZ_LFLT01000005.1 GCF_001189955.1 Herbaspirillum chlorophenolicum
GGGGCCTGGAAAAGTACCTAATACGCTCTAAGACTACCGGCTGAGCAATATGAGATGCTGAAACCGAAACCGCGCGGCATGGCCGGGCGGCACATAAAACATCGTTAGTTTAGCTGCTGGCGGGGCCTTCTGCAGGAAGCAGCGGCTGGAGGTGCTGGCGTTTTGATGCTGGTGCGGCGCGTTCCTGCGGCGCCGCCATGCAAGTGGAGTTATCCGCCCTGCTTGTCGCGCGAGGGGGGATCTGGCAAGACACAGGCGTCGAGCACCTGCAGGTCATTGTCCTTGGCGAAGTTGACGACGAAGTGGTAGGCCAGCGGGTCGAGATCGCGCAGCGCCTGGTTGACCGCCACGGAACGGATGCCGTTGATCATCGTCGGCAATACGTAGGGAGAATATTTCAGGTGGGCATTACGTCCGCCCGAACCTTCAGGGCGGAAACACGACATCACGCCGCACAGCCGTTCCGCCCAGTCGCTGGGACGAAACTGCCTGCCATCCGAGGTTTGCCCGAGAATGATGAATTCTTGTGCCGGCGCGTTGGAGGGTTTGATGGGATCAGCCATACGTGCAGTTCTTCTAAAGCGCTTGCAACCGAATGCCCTTGTCCTGTTGGGACTGGAGCCCTGATTTCCGAGGTGCCTTCGCAATTGATGCGTGGGTGCCTACGGCTCTATGTATTATATCTTATAGAAGACTTGGGTTCTACCGGTCTTCTGCCCTGCTGGCCTCCCCGCCCCCCCCTGCTGCTTGCTGCCGTTCCTATTGCCAGGCTGCAGTTTTGTCAAACTTGCATCCGATGCTTTCCAGCAAGTTTTCGTACCTTTCATGCACAGAACCGGAAGTATACCGGGATGCGCATTTTCACGTTCCAAAAACTAAGCGGGCCTGAGCCCGCTTGGTTGTCTATCCGATGGCGTCACCCCATCCACACCGCTACCGACAGCAGCAGCAGCAGGAACATCCAGAGCAGCAAAGCGCGCCATACCAGGCCTACCGTACTTTGCAGCGTGCGCGGGGACGGCGTATCGCCGGGCAGGCCATCGGTTTCTTCCGGCAAGGTGTCGACCGTGGCGGCATCGACCGGCAGGATGATGCCGGCTGCGGTTTCCTTGGGGGTACCGAAACGCACGCCCATCGCACCGCCGCCTGCGGCCAGAATGATGCCGGCCGCCTCATCATCCCAACGGCTGGCGAAATTGCGCCAGGCGTAGATCGCGTCCTCGAAGTTGCCTACTACCGCAAACGCGGCCGCGGTCATGCGCGCCGGAATCCAGTCGATCCAATAGAAGGCGCGCGCGGCAAAACGGCCGAAAGCCTCGTATTTCATATGATCGGGCTCATTCCAGGCGCGCGACAGGTATTCGGAAACACGGTACATCACTGCCAGCGCAGGGCCGGCCGGCATCAGGAACCAGAAGAACACGCCGAACACATGGCGATGCGTAGTGATCAGCGCGCGTTCGGAGGCAATGCGCGAGATTTCGCTCACGTCCATGCCGGCGGTGTCTTGCTTGGTCCATTCGGCCAGCAGTGCGCGCGCCGTCATTTCATCGCCGCTGTTCAAGGCCAGCTGGATCGAGGTGAAGTAATGGCTGTAGTGCCGAAATCCCAGCGTCAGGTAGACAATCAGCACGTTCCAGGCGAAAGCGGCAATCGGGCTGATGTGCACGCACAGCCAGTAGATGAGCGCGGCAGGAATGGTCAATGCGCCGACCATCACCGCCCAGCCTAGCCGGCCATGGTGCGCGTGGCCGGCATTGAACCAGCCCTCTATGCTGCCGGCGAAAGATTTGATCGATGCATAAATCGGATTATCCGCACGCAGTGGTTTGAGTTGTTCGATTAACAGCGCAAAGAGAATGGAGAGAAATGTCATCAAGCAGCCTTATGGATCCCTATAGGCCATACGATAGCGCAGTGCATGATGGGAATCAAACAATTGATTCACTGGCGGGATTGAATGCATGGCAAGCGCTGCCTGCGCCCATGCTTCAACTGCGCAGAAAATGGAAGAGATTGCGCAGCATGCCGGCCGTGGCACCCCAGATGAAATAGCGCTGGTAAGGCATGGTATAGAAGCTGCGGCGGCCCACCGGCTGCGGCAAGTCCACCGAGCGGCGCTGGTGGTTGAGGCCATCCATCAGGAACGCCAGCGGCACCTCGAAGATCTCGTCCACCTCGCGCGGGTCGGCGACGGTATCGAACGGCGGCTGGATCAAGCCGGCAACGGGGGTGACGCGATAGCCGGTGCCGGTAAGGTAATCCGGCAAGGAACCGATCACTTCGACATGGCTGCGCGGCAGGCCGATTTCCTCTTCGGTCTCGCGCAGCGCGGTCTCGATGGCCGAACTGTCGTAGTCTTCACGCCGCCCGCCCGGAAAACTGATCTGGCCGGCGTGGTCCTTCAGGTCGGCAGTGCGTTGGGTAAACAGTACGGTCAGGCCTTCCGGGCGCAACACGATGGGAATCAGCACCGAAGCCAGTCGAAAACGCCCCTTGGCGTCGGCCAGGCGGGCCAATTGGTCGCCGCTGTGCTCCGGCTCCCAACGCGGCGGATCGGCGAAGCGCCGGCGCAACCAGTCGGCGTTCAGGCGCGCCATCTCCAGCGCGTGCTCGCCGGCGATGGCATCGACTGGAAGAGTGACTGGATCGAAACTGGCCACGATATGATCGGCTTAGTGTTGGAAACTCAGAATCGGGCGGAAATGAAAAAGGGGCGTCGCGAGACACCCCTTTTCCTGATGCATCAGCATGCCGGAGATTACTCTGCAGCCTTTGCAGCGCGGCTTGGCAGCTTTTCCTTGATACGAGCCGACTTGCCCGAACGCTCACGCAGATAGTACAGCTTGGCGCGGCGGACATCGCCACGACGCTTGACTTCGATCGAAGCGATCAGCGGCGAGTACAACTGGAAAGTACGCTCCACGCCTTCACCGGACGAAATCTTGCGGACGATGAAGTTGGAATTCAGACCACGGTTGCGGCGCGAAATCACGACGCCTTCGTAGGCCTGGGCGCGCTTGCGGGTGCCTTCAACCACGTTGACGCTCACGATGACGGTGTCGCCGGGTGCGAAGTCGGGGATGTTCTTGGCGAGACGCGCGATCTCTTCTTGCTCGAGTTGCTGGATCAGATCCATTTTTTGCTCCTGTAACCATCTTGCTGGCGCCCGGCGCCTTGCGGCATACCTTGTTGCCCAGTAGAGGATGGGGTTTCAATTACAGCGACGAAAAACCGCTGCACGTTGTTGCATGTTGCAGCCCTTTGCAGCAAAGCTGCCGGTACTGCCACATCTGCTACTTCTTTACGCGATGCCTCGTATTGCTGCGGCATCGGCACGGCCTGCATCTTACTGCAAACCGCTCAAAAACTTTTCATCGGCACGGCTCAGCAAGCCATTTTCGCGCGCCCTGGCAATCAGGTCGGGGCGCTTGGCCTGGGTCGCCTCCAGCGCCCGCTGGCGACGCCATTTCTGGATCTCGGCGTGGTGGCCACCGAGCAGAATGGCAGGCACCGCCTCGCCTTCATACTCTTCCGGCCGCGTATAGTGCGGACAGTCGAGCAAGCCGTTGACGAAACTGTCTTCCACCGCCGACGCGCCATCGTTGAGGGCGCCTGGCAGCAGGCGGATCACCGCATCCATCAGCGCCATCGCCGGCAGCTCGCCGCCGGAGAGGACAAAATCGCCGATGCTGATCTCTTCATCCACATGCTTGTCGAGCAAGCGCTGGTCGATCGCTTCATAGCGTCCGCACAGCAGCACCACACCTGCATCCTGCGACAGCCTGACCACACGTTCATGTGTGAGCGGCGCGCCTTGCGGCGACAGGTAAACCACGCGCGGCGCAACCAGGCCCAAGTCCTGCTGGCGCTGTTTGGCAGCACCAATAGCTGTCTGCAGCGGCTTGGCCAACATCACCATCCCGGGACCGCCGCCGTAAGGACGGTCATCCACGGTACGATGGTTATCGGTGGTGAAGTCGCGTGGATTCCACAGCGACAAATCCCAGCGTTTCTGCTCCAGCGCCCGGCGGGTAATGCCCGACTGCGTCAGCGCCGCGAACATCTCGGGAAACAGAGTGACGACATCGAACTGCATCACGCCTCCATTTCCATAAAACCTTGTTTGATATCGGCGAGGCCGGAAATGAAAAAACTGACCGCAGTCAGTAGTCCAGTCCCCAGTCGACGATAATCTTCTTTTCTGCTTGCTGCACTGTCTTGACGAACTGGCCGACAAACGGAATCAGCAACTCAGGTGCGCCAGCCGGCTTCCCTTTGGCGTCCTGTTCAGCTTCCTGCACCGGCATTGCCACGCGCAGGATGGGATGGGCGCCGTTGTCCATCATGTCGGCCACCACACCCAGCTGTTCGCCCTGCAGGTTTTCCACAGAGGCGCCGATCAGGTCGACCCAGTAGAACTCATCGTCATCCAGCGCAGGAAAGTGCTTGCGGGAGATATAGACCGCATTGCCCTTGAGTGCTTCCGCAGCATTGCGATCCGCCACGCCGGTCAGGCGGGCGACGACATCGCCGCTATGCCCCTTGGACTGCATGACTTCGATATCCTGCTTCGGCAGGCCGGACTTCTCCAGCCACCATGTTTTCGCATTCAGCAAAGCATCTGCTTCGGCCGAATACGGGCGCACGCGAATCCAGCCCTGAATGCCATAAGCTCCCGTCACATGGCCGACGGTCACGAGATCGCCGGGTGCTTCGATGCCTGCCTGGACTGGATTATTCACTGATACGCCACATCTGGCCTGCTTCCATGCGCCGCAACGGGCGCGAAAACAGGCCGGACAAACTTAATTAAGCAGCAGCCTTCTTGCCAGCGTCGGCAACCAGACGAGCAACGGTCGGCGACAGTTGTGCGCCAACGCCTTGCCAGTGGGCCAGACGGTCTGCAGCGATACGCACGATTTCTTCCTTGCCCGATGCAACCGGGTTGTAGAAGCCGATACGTTCGATGAAACGGCCATCGCGGCGATTGCGCGAATCAGTTGCAACGATGTTGTAGAAGGGGCGCTTCTTGGCGCCGCCACGAGCTAAACGAATAACGACCATAATGGTTCCAGTAAGAATACGGACACGGAAAAGCCGCAAATTATAACGGACTTCCACACCTCACGGCAACCTGATTACCGCTTTTGTGTGCTTAACCAACGCAGAAAGGTCGCAAAAACCACCGATTCTGACGCCAAATTACATCACGGCAAGGGCCACACAAGCTCATCCTGCCCTCACTGATATCAAAACAGCAAGAGACGCTCGGCCATTTCCCGCAAGTAAGATGTACGCGCCGATCAGCTATACTTGCCCGATACCCTTACGACAACATCGCCGCCGGCCACGACGCCACGGACACAATGAGACAAGGCATGAGCAACCCAACCACGCACAAGAACAAAACCCTGGCCACCCTGATCGCCGCCGTGCTGGGCGGCATCGGACTCCACCGCTTTTACCTCTATGGCATACGCGACCGCTTCGGCTGGCTGCACGTGCTCTCGGTTCCGCTCTCGCTGGCGCTGATGGCCGCCAATCCGCAGGCGCCGCAATTATTCACCGCCCTGCCCTTTGTACTGTCCATCCTGTGCGGCTGCCTGGAGGCGCTGATAATCGGCCTAACCCCCGACGACAAATGGGATCTCAGGCATAACCCCGCCAGCGGCCGGCAATCGGAATCGCACTGGATCCTGGCCGTGATCATCATCTTGACAGTAGGCTTGGGTGCCATGGGGCTGATTGCCTTGATTGCGCGCAGCTTCGACCTGCTCTTCACCGGCGGCGCGTTCGGCTGACCACCGGCCGGCACGAAAGCAAAAGCCCGGGAGGCCTGCAGCGGCCTTCCGGGCTTTTTTGCTTCTCCCCCCCCCCCCGCAGGAAGGTGGGGATCGGTCAGAACTGATCTTCGGTCAGCGCCAGCACCGATTGCGCGCCATCGACGATGGCAGTCCGATAAGCCAGCGCTTGCGGCAGGATCTGGTCGGCAAAGAAGCGTGCGGTCGCCAGCTTGGCTTCGTAGAACTTGGCGTCGCCTTCGCCTGCCTTCAGCTTGTCTGCGGAAATGGCTGCAGCGCGCGCCATCTGCCAGCCTCCCAGCACCACGCCGGCCATCTTCAGGTAGGTGACGCTGCCGGCGAAGACCGACTTGATGTCGCCCTTGATGTTGCCCACCACGTAATCGACCACTTCTTCCAGCGCACCGGCCGCCTCGTTCAGGCGCAGGCCGATGGATTTCAACTCGGCATCGCCCTCCAGCCCGGCGGCAGTCTTGCGCACCTGGGCGATGATGCCTTTGGCGACCGCGCCACCATCGCGCGCGGTCTTGCGGCCGACCAGGTCGTTGGCCTGGATCGCAGTGGTGCCTTCATAGATCGACAGGATGCGCGCGTCGCGGTAGTACTGCGCGGCGCCGGTCTCTTCGATGAAGCCCATGCCGCCGTGCACCTGCACACCGGTTGAAGTGACATCGATCGCCAGCTCGGTCGACCAGCCCTTGACGACGGGCACCAGGTATTCATAGAAAGCCTGGTTGGCCTTGCGCGTCGCCTCATCCGGATGGAAGTGCGCCGCGTCCGAAGTGGCGGCGGCAACATAAGCCAGCGCACGCGCGCCCTCGATCTGCGCGCGCATCGACATCAGCATGCGGCGCACGTCCGGCTGGTGGATGATGGTGACTGCACCAGCAGAGCCGGCCAGGTCACGCGACTGCACGCGATCCTTGGCGTAAGCGACGGCCTTCTGGTATGCGCGCTCGGACACCGCCAGTCCCTGGATGCCGACTGCGAAGCGCGCCGCGTTCATCATGATGAACATATATTCGAGGCCACGGTTCTCCTCGCCCACCAGCGTGCCGATGGCGCCGCCATGGTCGCCGAATTGCAGCACCGCGGTCGGGCTGGCCTTGATGCCAAGCTTGTGTTCGATCGATACGCAATGCACGTCGTTGCGCTCGCCCAGCGAACCATCGGCCTTGACCAGGAACTTGGGCACGACGAACAGCGAAATGCCTTTGACGCCCTCCGGTGCGTTCGGCGTGCGCGCCAGCACCAGATGCACGATGTTCTCCGCCATATCGTGCTCACCATAGGTGATGAAGATCTTGGTACCGGACAACTTGAAGGTGCCATCGCCCTGCGGCACCGCGCGCGTGCGCACCAGCGCCAGGTCGGAACCGGCCTGCGGCTCGGTCAGGTTCATGGTGCCGGTCCACTTGCCGGAAATGAAGTTGGCGATGAAGGTGTCCTGCTGCTCCTTGGTACCGGCGGTCATCAGCGCCTCGATGGTGCCATCGGTCAGCAACGGGCACAGCGCGAAGGACAGGTTGGCCGAGTTCAGCATCTCGATGCAGGGAGTCGCCAGCAACTTGGGCAAACCCTGGCCGCCGAATTCGACCGGATGCTGCACGCCCTGCCAGCCGGCGGTGCCAAACTGCCGGAAAGCCTCCTTGAAACCGGCGCTGGTAGTCACGCTGCCATCGGCCCAGGAGCTTGGCTGCTGGTCGCCGGAATGGTTCAGAGGCGCCACCACTTCGCTGCAGAACTTGGCGTTTTCTTCCAGGATGGCCTCGGCCGTCTCCGGCGTAGCATCTTCGCAGCCCGGCATGGCATTGACCTCGGCCAGCCCAGCCAGCTCGTTCATGACGAACAACATATCCTTCAATGGCGCGGTGTAACTCATCTCCAACCTCCTCTTAGGAACGATCTGCCGTCGTTCCTTGCTTGCGAAAAAATGCCTCCGACGGCAAAGCGACGCCGGATGGAAATACCCCGGCGAAAGCCGGGGCAAAAACTGCGGTGGATACTGCCTGGATCAGCCCAGTTGCTTCACCAGTTCAGGCACGATCTCGAACAGGTCGCCGACGATGCCGTAGTCGGCCACCGAGAAGATCGGCGCCTCTTCATCCTTGTTGATCGCCACGATCACCTTCGAATCTTTCATGCCAGCCAGGTGCTGGATGGCGCCCGAGATACCGACGGCAATGTACAGATTCGGCGCGACGATCTTGCCGGTCTGGCCGACCTGCCAGTCGTTGGGCACGTAGCCCGCATCCACAGCCGCACGCGATGCGCCCATGGCAGCGTTCAACTTGTCGGCCAGCGGTTCCAAGATCTTGAAGCTTTCCGATGAACCCATGCCGCGGCCACCGGAGACGATGATCTTGGCGGCCGTCAGTTCCGGACGGTCGGACTTGGCAACTTCGCGGCTGACGAAGCTGGACTTGCCCGAATCGGCCACAGCCGGAATAGCCTCAACAGCAGCGCTGCCGCCCTGGCCTGCCGGATCGAAACCGGTGGTGCGCACGGTGATCACCTTGATCGCGTCAAGCGATTGCACGGTGGCAATCGCGTTGCCGGCATAGATCGGACGCTCGAAGGTATCGGGAGAATCGACCTTGGTGATGTCGGAGATCTGGCCCACGTCCAGCTTGGCGGCCACGCGCGGCAGGATGTTCTTGCCGTAGGCGGTGGCCGGCGCCAGGATGTGGCTGTAGTCCTTGGCGATCGCCAGGACTTGCTCTGCCACGTTCTCGGCCAGGCCGTCGGCGAATTGCGCGGCGTCGGCCAGCAGTACCTTGGTCACGCCCGCGACTTGCGCGGCGGCGTCGGCCACTGCCTTGGCATTGGCGCCTGCGACCAGGACGTGGACATCGCCACCGGCTTGCGCGGCGGCGGTGATGGTGTTGAGGGTGCTGCCCTTGAGGCTGGCGTTGTCGTGTTCTGCAATGACGAGTGCGGTCATGTTCATTACCCTCTTAGATAACTTTGGCTTCGTTCTTCAGCTTGGCCACCAGCGTGGCCACGTCCGGCACCTTCACCCCGGCGCTGCGCTTGGCGGGCTCGGCGACCTTCAGCGTCTTCACGCGCGGCGCCACGTCCACACCCAGCTCATCGGGCTTGACGACATCCAGTTGCTTCTTCTTGGCCTTCATGATGTTGGGCAGCGTCACATAACGCGGCTCGTTCAGGCGCAGGTCGGTGGTGATGATAGCCGGCAGGGTCAGGACCAGGGTTTCCAGGCCGCCGTCCACTTCACGGGTCACCGTCACCTTGCCGTCTTCCAGCACGACCTTGGATGCAAAGGTGGCTTGCGGCCAGCCCAGCAAGGCGGCCAGCATCTGGCCGGTCTGGTTGCAGTCGTCGTCAATGGCCTGCTTGCCCAGGATGATCAGTTGCGGCTGTTCCTTCTCGGCCAGCGCCTTGAGGATCTTGGCCACGGCCAGCGGCTGCAGTTCCACGTCCGCGCCGACTTCAGCCAGGATGCCCCGGTCAGCGCCAATGGCCATCGCGGTGCGCAGGGTTTCCTGGCATTGCGTCACGCCGGCCGACACTGCGATCACCTCGGTGACCTTGCCGCCTTCTTTGAGGCGCACCGCTTCTTCCACCGCGATTTCGTCAAACGGGTTCATCGACATCTTGACGTTCGCAATGTCCACGCCGGTGCCGTCGCTCTTGACGCGCACTTTCACGTTGTAATCCACTACGCGCTTTACGGGTACTAATACTTTCATCGCATGGCCCTTGAAAAATCAAATTGACGTAAACGTAAACTTTTGCCGAATTATAAAAGCAAAACGAAGCAGCCACCAAAATTTAGCACGATCGTTCTTTTTAATATTCGAAGCATACACATTAATTTCTTGGAACGAAAGAGGAATTGCCGCCGCAAACAAAAAAACTTCAAGAAGAATGCGGCTGCCCGGACTTCAGCAATGGCGACGTATCGATATTGCAATGCAATATCCTGTCCCGCCGAATGGAATATCCGGGTAACCGGCCAATGAAATTGGCCGGGGATTTCCGCCTGTCGCAGGATAAACCACAAGCGCCTGCCAGGCGTTCCGCTGCACGGATCGGAATCAGGCCGCCAAATGCGGCACCTTTTCTCCACGCAAGCCGGCGATCAGGTTGACCACAGCCAGCTCAGCCATCGCCATGCGAGTCTCATGCGTAGCCGATCCGATATGCGGCAAGGCCACCACGTTGGAAAGCTTCAACAGCGGCGAATCCGCCGGCAATGGCTCGACTTCGAACACGTCCAGCCCGGCCGCATAAATGGTCTTGTCTTGCAGCGCTGCAATCAAGGCTGCCTCATCGACGATGCGCCCGCGTGAAGCGTTGATGAAAATGGCGCTGCGCTTCATCAGTCCGAACTCCCGCGCGCCGAACATCTTCTCGGTCTCCGGCGTCAACGGCAGCATCAGGCAGACGAAGTCGGATTGCGCCAGCAACTCATCCTTGCTGACGAAGGTAGCCCCCAGTTCGCGCTCGGCCTCAGGATTCGGGCGCGTGTTGTTATACAGGATCTTCATGCCGAAACCATGATGGGCGCGCCGCGCCACCGCGCCGCCGATGCGGCCCATGCCGATCAGGCCCAGCGTCTTGCCATGCACGTTGACGCCGTATTGCGCTTCGCCGATGCTGCCCTTCCAGTTGCCGGCCTTGACGAACTCGGCCAGCTCCACCACGCGGCGTGCGCTAGCAAGGATCAGGGAGAAAATGGTGTCAGCGGTAGCTTCGGTGAGTACGCCAGGCGTATGCGCCAGCATCAGGCCGCGCTTCTTGAAATATTCCAGATCGAAATTGTCGACGCCGACCGAGACGGTCGAGGCGATCTTCAATTCCGGCGCACCGTCCAGCATCGCATTGGTCATCGGCAAACTGGCGCCGATGATGCCGTGCGCATGCTTGAGCGCTTCGAGGAAAGCGGCGCGATTACCGTCGTTGACGCGGTCGAACAGGGTTACATCGAATTCAGCTTGTAGTTGCTCCGTCAGATGCTCCGGCAATTTCTTGTACACCACTACACGCTGTTTCATCGATCTTCCTGTCCTGTTGAATTGAGTCAAGCGAATTAGCCCACGGCCTCCAGCTCTGCACGAGTCGGCAGGCCTTCCATGTCGCCTACCACTTGAATGGCAAAGGCGCCAATGCGGTTGCCGCGCATCACCGCCTGCTCGACCGGCAAACCTTCCAGCATGCCGCTGATGACGCCGACCGCGAAACCGTCGCCGGCGCCCACCGTATCGACCACTTCCTTGACCTTGACGCCCGGAACCGTGCCTTCATCGCGGGCATTGCGCCAGTACGCGCCTTCAGCGCCGAGCTTGATGACCACCATTGATACACCGCGCTCCAGATAGAAGGCGGCGATATCGCGTGCTTCAGTGTACCCCGTCAGGATTTTTCCTTCAGACAGCCCCGGCAAGACCCAGTCCGCCTTGAAGGCCAGTTCATTCAACTGCCGCGTCATCGCCTCCTGTGAAGGCCACAGCATGGGACGCAAGTTGGGATCGAAGGAGATGGTCTTGCCGCGTGCGCGCATGAAATCCAGCGCATGATGGGCGAATTGCATGGTGGTTGCCGACAGCGCCGGCGCGATGCCGGTCGCATGCAGGTGGCGCGCATTGCCGAAATACTGCTCATTGAAATCGGCCACCGACAAGTGGCTGGCGGCCGAGCCCTTGCGGTAATACTCGATCGCCGGATCGGCCCCATCCACCGCCTTGGCCTTGAGCTGGATCGCCGTGCGGAATTCCATATCGGTGGCGACGCGGCTGACATCGACGCTTTCCTGCGCCACGCGCTTCCTGATGAAGCGCCCGAACGAGTCGTTGCCTACGCGGCTGGCCCAGCCCACTTTCAATCCCAGCCGCGCCAGGCCGATGGCAACGTTGGTCTCGGCGCCGGCCAGGCGCCGCGTGTATTTCTCCACATCCTCAAAGGCGCCGACTTCGTCGGCCACCAGCAAGGCCAGTGCCTCGCCATAGGTCACCACATCCAGCTGCACTGCATCCGCACTCATTGTTCTCTTTCCGTCAAACCGAAGCCAGCAGCGCCACGTAGCGCCGCGTGACTTCCTCCAGATCGCTGCCGACCAGCGGGAACTCGATGGCCCGCTGTATCCCCTTGGGAAAGTGCGACAGCAATGTCGGCCAATGCGCGTCCTGCGCCTCCAGCGGCACCGCCTTCAACTTGCCCTTGTCTTCACGCACTCCCTTGCAATGCACATAGCGCACATGCGGCGCCAGCGTGCGCGCCGCCAGCTCAGGGTCGATGCCGTGCCAGCGCCAGTTGCCCATATCGAAGGTCATACCGAAGGCATAACCGTTTCCGGTGCACAGCGAAAGGAAACTGACGATAGGCTCCAGCCTGCCGCCCTGCGCGGTCTGGTCGTTTTCCAGCAGCACCTCGACCGGCGCCTTTGAAACGTAACGCAACAACGCCTGCAAATCACTGGCTGCCGAGAAATGGCCAAGCGAAACCTTCAGGTAACGCGCCCCCACCTCTTCCGCTTCGGTCATGGCGAGATCGATCGCCGCCCGATCGAACTTGCCGTCTGCGCCGAACAACTCGAACGGCACCGAGTAGACCGAGAACAGCTTGCGCTGCGCGATCAGCGCCCGCAAGGCCGGCAAATCCTCAGGACCGTCGAACAGCTCGCGCCGGATTTCCAGTCCGGCCGCGCCGGCCCCGGCCACTATATGCACCAGGTCGGCATGGCCGACGCGGCGCACCAGGTCGGCCCCGTAAGCGGATGCGGCAACCAGGACGGGAGTCATTTGACCGAACCCGCGCCGATGAACTGCCGGGCTTCAGGCGTCTGCGGATCGGCGAAGAACTCCTTCGACGGCCGCGCCTCCCACACCCGGCCCTGATGCATGAAGACGGTCAGGTCTGCCACGCGGCGAGCGAATTCCATTTCGTGCGTAACCAGCAGCATGGTCATGCCGCCGCGCGCCAGCTCTTCCATTACCTTCAGCACCTCGACCGTCAATTCGGGGTCCAGCGCCGACGTCACTTCGTCGAACAGCATCACCTGCGGCTCCATCGCCAGCGAACGCGCGATCGCCACACGTTGCTGCTGGCCGCCGGAAAGCTGCTCGGGATAGGCGTCGCGCTTGTGCTCCAGCCCGACCTGCTTCAGCACCTTGAGGGCGGTCTCTCGGCTGGTTTCGGTGGCGATCTTCTTGACGATGCGCGGCGAGAGCATGATGTTCTCCTCCACCGTCAGGTGCGGGAACAGGTTGTAGTGCTGGAACACCATGCCCACATCCTTGCGCAGCTCGATCAGGTGCTCATGCTTGTTGGTCAGCTTGTGCCCGGCCACGGTAATGCTGCCGCCGTCGATGCTTTCCAGGCCGTTGATGCAACGGAGCATGGTGCTCTTGCCGGAGCCGCTGCGGCCGATGATCGCCACCACCTGGCCGCGTTCGACCGACAGCGAGATGCCGTTGAGAACCTGGTTGCTGCCAAAGCTCTTGGTGATGTTCTCAATCTCAACGATGGGCATGTAATTTCCTCTCTAAGGCAAAGCTGAATCGCGACAGCGGATAACAGAATACGAAATAAATGGCGGCGACGACAGGGAACACCAGGAACGGCTGGAAGGTCGCGTTGCTGACCAGCTTGCCGGCCTGGGCCAGTTCCACCAGACCGATGATGGACGCGATCGAGGTGTTCTTGACGATCTGCACCAGGAAGCCCACGGTGGGCGGCAGCGAGATGCGCATGGCCTGCGGCAGGATCACGTAGCGCAACTGCTGCCAGCGCGTCATCGCCAGCGCGGTCGACGCCTCCCACTGCGGCACCGGCACGGCCTCGATGCAGCCGCGCCAGATCTCGCCCAGGTAGGCGCTGGAATAAATCGTCATGGCGATGGTCGCCGCCACCATCGGCGGCAGCTTGTAGCCGAAGATCGCCAGCCCGTAAAACGACAGGAACAGGATGATCAGCACCGGCGTGCCCTGGATGATCTGGATGTAGACCGCCGAGATGAAACGCAGCGCCTGGATATGCGAAGTGCGCATCAGGGCCACGATGAAGCCGGCAATGCCGCCGCCCACAAAGGCCAGCGCCGAGAGCAGCAGCGTCCACTGCGCCGCTTCCAGCAGGAACAGGAACTGGTCGAAGGAAAATTCTGAAAGCATTACATCCTCCTCGGACGGGGAACGCCCAGACGGCGGCGACGTTTGAACACGACCAGGCCGATCAACCAGAAGGCCAGGCGGAAGAGCAGCGCCAGCGCGATGTAGAGGAACATCACCACCAGGTAGATCTCGAAGCTGCGGAAGGTCTCGGCGTCAAGCAGGTTGGCGGTAGCCGTCAGCTCCTCGGCCGAGATCGCCGACACGATACTGGAGGCCAGCATCATCAGCGTGAACTGGCTGGCCAGCGCCGGGTAGACCTTCTCCAGCGCGGGCGTGAGCACCACATGGCGGATCACCTGCCCGCGCGTCATGGCCAGCGCTTGCGCCGCCTCGATCTGCGAAGGATGGATCGCCATCATGCCGGCGCGCACGATCTCGGTGGAATAGGCGCCGAGGTTGACCGTCATCGCCACCAGCGCGGCGATGTTGGCGTCGACCTGCACCCCGATGGAAGGCAAGCCGAAGAAAATGATGAACAACTGGACCAGGAACGGCGTGCTGCGGATCAGCTCTACATAGGAGGTCACCGCGAAACGGGCCGGCGCCGAACCGTGAATGCTCACGATCGCCCCGAAGATCCCCACCGCCAAACCGCAGATCATCGACAGCGCGCTCAACCGGATGGTGAGCAGCGCGCCCATCAGCAACTGGTCGAGATGCTGAAAGATGAACGCGAACTGAAATTCATAATGCATTGTGTGCTCCTTGCCTTGCGCCGTTGTCGCCCCTGCGAAGGCAGGGGCCCAGCGGCGTTGGATGCTTCGGCAACCGTAATAAAGAGACTAAGTCCCTGCCTTCGCAGGGACGATACTTCTTTGGAACCGGATACCTTGGTTTAGAACACTGGCAGGTTCGGCAGCGGACCGGCCCACTTGCGCGAGATCGCATCCAGCTCGCCGTTCAGCTTGACGTAGTAGATGAAGTTGTTGAGCCATTGCTGCAGTTCATAGGAACCCTTGCGCACGGTCATCGAGTTCGGCTGCACCGAGTACGGGAACTTGACTTCGATCTTGCCCTGGCCGCGCGTCTTCACGATTTCGGTCGCCATGGTGTTGGGGATCGAGATCGCATCGACCTGGTTGGACAGCAATGCCTGGGTCACGGTGGAGTCATCCTCGAAGCGGACCAGCACGGTGCCCGGAGGCGCCAGACGGGTCAGTGCGGTGTCGTTGGTGCTGCCGCGCGAAACACCGACTTTCTTCTTCACCAGATCTTCCAGCTTCTTGTAGTTGGAACCGACCGGACCGACGATGGACAGCTCGAAGCCGCTGTAGGGGATCGTGAACAGCACCGCCTTGGCGCGTTCCGGCGTCGGCGCCAGGGTCGCGGCCAGCATGTCGACCTTGCCCGACTCCAGCGCCGGGATACGGGCCGGCGGCACCAGCGGCACGATTTCGACCGGCAGGCCGAGGTACTTGCCGATCAGGTTGGCCACATCGACGTCGTAGCCAATCGGCGTGCCCTTGGCATCGACACTGCCGAACGGCGGCGTGCCGCTCACCACGCCGATGGTGATCTTGCCCTTCTTGGTCAGCTCGGCGATGCTCTGCGCACCGGCGCTGGCCGCGCCGGCGACCGCACAGGTCGCGGCCAGGGTCAGCGCGATGAATTTCGCATTCAATAATTTTTTAATCATACTCATGACTCATCTCCTTATCGTCGCCGCTTGCCATCCGCAGATAGGCAATGCCGGCGGCGGTCCTCATCAACAAAGGCTTGCGCCCACTTTTTTTACTGCATCAACAATACTTGGAACCCGCTCAACGCCTCGCCGCTGTCGTTCCAACGCTCTTTCAAGCGCTTAGAAAACCGGCAGGTCAGGCAAAGGTGAGCCGGTCCATTTATGGGCAATAGCTTCCAGCTCGCCGTTGATCTTCACGTAATAGATGAAATTGTTGAGCCATTGCTGCAGTTCATACGAACCCTTGCGCACGGTCATCGAATTCGGCTGCACCGAATAGGCGAATTTGAGTTCGATCTTGCCGGCGCCACGCGTCTTGATGATTTCATGCGCCATCGTGCTGGGAATCGAGATCGAATCCACCTGGTTGCTGAGCAAGGCCTGGGTCACGGTCGAATCGTCTTCGAAACGGACCAGCACGGTCCCCGGAGGCGCCAGGCGCGTCAGCGCCGTATCGCTGGTGCCGCCGCGATTGACGGCAATTTTCTTTTTCTCCAGATCGGCCAGCGACTTGAACTTGGAATTGACCGGCGCCACCACCGCCAGCTCGAATGCACTGTAGGGAATGGTAAACAGCACCGACTTGGCGCGTTCAGGCGTCGGCGCAAGTGTGGCGACCAGGAAATCGACCTTGCCCGATTCCAGCGCAGGAATACGCGCCGGCGGCGTCAGCGGCACGATTTCAACCTGCAGGCCCATATATTTGCCAATCAGGTTGGCCACATCGATGTCGTATCCGATCGGCACGCCCTTGGCATCAACGCTGCCAAATGGCGGCGTGCCGCTAACGACGCCAATAGCGACCTTGCCTTTCTTCGTCAGCTCGGCAATGCTCTGCGCGTTCGCTTGCATGGATGCCAGCATGGCGCAACCGGCCAACATGGCAGCGAGGAATCTTGCGTGAATCAGCCCTTTAATACGCATGGTGCTTGTCTCCTGGTAGTCACTGCTCTGCTGTCGCGGCAGTGTTTTTGTCAAAATCCTTCAGTCTGGATGACTGCTGCATTTTTCTATTTCAACTACTGAAACCACCTCCAACATTCCGGCGCCGTATTTTTCAGGTACCGGTTCCAAAAAGCGACGCATTCACGGCGCTGCATGTCCTGTCGCGACAGGTGCGGTCGAACCGCGCCTGACCAGCCGCCCATCCAGCAGAATCTCCTTGCGCCCCGAGCGCTCGCCATTGATACGAACCAGCAGACGCTCGATCGCCGTGAAGCCGATTTCATAAGTAGGCTGCTCGATGGTGCTGATGCCGGCCCCCACCAATGGCGACCAGGCAAGTTCATCGAAGCACAGCAAGCCGATGTCCTCCGGGAAACGCAATTTCATGCTCTGCAGCGCCAGCGCGATCTGCAGCGACACCATGCCGTTGCCGGCCAGGATGGCAATGCGGCCGCCACCGTTGCGGCGACGCAGGAAAAACTCATGCAACACCGTCGCCGTATGCCCCGGCTGGTCGATATGCACTTCCAGCGTCTCGCCATGGCAATCCGGCCTCCTATTCATGGCCTGCAAAAAACCTGCCTGGCGCCCCTGGCGCGAACTCACGCCATACAGCGGCTGCACTACCAGGGCGATATCGGTATAGCCCTGCTCCAGCAAATGGGATGTCGCCAATTGCGCGGCACTGACGTTGTCCAAGCCGACCAGGTCGAAATCGCAGCCTTCGACGCGGCGGTCCAGCAGCACCACCGGAAACGCAGCCTGTCCCAGCTCCTTGAGCGGCGTCACATTGCGACCTTGCGTATTGAACAGCAGGCCTTCCACGCTGTAGGAATGCAATGCCGCCAGCGATTGCTTCTCGCGCTGCTCATCGTTGCCGGTATTGCACAGCATCAGCGTGTAGCCATACTTCTGACACGCAGCTTCGGCGCCGTGCAGCACCGCCACCGAATATGGATTGAGGATGTCGGCCACCAGCATGCCGATCAGCCGGGTGCGCCCGCCCTTCAAGCCGCGCGCCATCTGGCTGGGCTGGTAGCCCAACCGGGCGATGGTCGTGCCGATCTGGTCGCGCAGGCGCACCGACAGCGCGTCGAACTCGCCGCCGAGAAATCTTGATACGCTGGTTTTCGACACGCCGGCCTCACGCGCAACCTGCGCGATCGTGACCCGCTCAGTGCCTGTCTTTATGCTTTGTCTCACTATTGCCCGCCAAATCAGAGGATCGTTATCGGTCGATTTGTGCTTCCTGGGTTCCGGGCTGCTCAATTGTTTGAATCTTTTGGAACCGGTTCCAAGGTAGCAGCGCAAAAACCGTTTGGCAAACAATTTTCAGATGAAAAATTTGATGGCGAATGGTGAAGCGTTGCTCGTTTTCCGAATATGTACTGACAAGCAATACTCCACGCCCCCTTGCTCCTACACGCAAGACCCCGGGGGAAAGCGTGTGTTGCGGCGCAGTCATGAAACGCCTCCACACCAGGTTTACTTATCCGAAGAACATCGCTGGCACAAAGAAAAAAGCCGCCAGAATGGCGGCTCTTGAGTGTGGACAGAACGCGAACGAGCAAGCGTCGCGGTGCAACAAGGATCAGGCGGCAAGTTGCTCCATATGCTTGCTCACGGCTTCCAGGACAATCCCGCTCACCCCCTCCCCTTGCGTGGCGTCGATATGCGCCAGCAACGCACGGCGCATGCGCGGCTCCCAGAAACGTTTGATGTGTGAGGCCAGGTCCGCCACTGCCTGCTCGTGATCGGGCATGGTCGAAAAAAAGGAACCGATCTGGTTGGCCATCTTGATCAGGTGCTCGGTATTCATGTCGTCCTCCTGCTGTCTTTATCTTTTATCCGGAACGCATCGACTCAACGCAGCCGGTGCGGCCTTGCGTACACCACATGCCCCTGCTTGCGCACGAAACCGAGCAAAGTGACATCGGTCTCCTCCGCCAGCCGGATCGCCAGCGCGGTCGGGGCAGAAATGGCGGCGATAAAACCAATGCCGACCGTCGCCGCCTTCTGCACCATCTCGTAACTGGCGCGACTGGTGATGATGGCGGCCCCCTTGGAAAAGTCTGCGCCATCTTCGGCCAGCGCGCCGATCAGCTTGTCCAGCGCATTGTGGCGGCCCACATCTTCACGCACCAGGGCGATCTTGCCGTCTTCGCCCAGCCAGGCGGCGGCATGGGTGGCGCCAGTGATTTGCTGCAATTGCTGGCCGCCCTGCATCTGTTCCAGCGCGGCATGGATCTGCGCTATCGTGAAGCGCGCTCCTTCATGCGCCACGGCCTTGGGATGGCGCACCGCCTGCTCCAGCGTCTCGGCGCCGCACAGGCCGCAGCCGGTGCGGCCGGTCAGGTTGCGGCGCTTCTCCTTCAGGGCCACAAAACGCTCGGCGGCGATGCGCATCTGCACCTGCACGCCTTCGCAGCCGGGCACGATCTCGCATTCGTACAACTCGCCCGGATCGGCCAGGATGCCTTCGGTCAGCGAGAAACCGAGCGCGAAGTCTTCCAGGTCAGCCGGGGTGGCCATCATCACGGCGTGCGAGATGCCGTTGTATTCCAGCGCGATCGGCACTTCCTCGGCGACGACATCCTCCACCGTCTCGCGCTGGCCGTCGCGCCAGCGGTCGACGGTCACACGGGCGGACGTTGCATATTCGCCGGTGGATTCATCGACGTTGGGGGCTGGAGGGATGCGTGCGTTCATGCTTCTCTGCTATTCAATTCAAAACCAATCAACCACCATCCCGTCGTTCCGGAAAAAATCCGGAACCCAGTGACGTTCGTTATGCGCCGAGGGCCGCTGAACGACGCTGGGTCCTGACTTTCTTCAGGACGACGGGGCGATGGGCAATGCGCCTATTTCGTCACCAGCGGCTCCGCGACCTTCTCTCCCTTCAGCAGGTCAAGCTGTTCACGGTTGAAGCGCTGGTAATGCTGCTGCCATTCGGACGGCTGCGACACCGGCAACACCTGCACCGCCGTCACCTTGTACTCAGGGCAATTGGTAGCCCAGTCGGAGTTGTCGGTGGTGATCACGTTCGCGCCCGATTCCGGGAAGTGGAAGGTGGTGTACACCACGCCCGGCTGCACCTTCTCGGTCACGGTCGCGCGCAGCACCGTCTGCCCGGCGCGCGATTCGATGCCGACCCAATCGCCCTCGCGGATGCCACGGTCTTCGGCATCGTGCGGGTGGATTTCCAGCACGTCTTCGCTGTGCCACTGCGAGTTCTCGGTACGGCGCGTCTGGGCGCCGACGTTGTACTGCGACAGGATGCGGCCGGTGGTCAGGATCAGCGGATAACGCTGGGTCACCTTCTCGTCGGTGGCGAAGTACTGCGTGTTGAGGAACTTGCCCTTGCCGCGGATGAAGCTGCCGATGTGCATGATCGGCGTGCCTTCCGGCGCAGCGTCGTTGCACGGCCACTGGATGCTGCCCAGCTTGTCCAGCTTGGCATAACTGACGCCATGGAAACTCGGCGTCAGCGCGGCGATTTCATCCATGATTTCCGAAGGATGATTGTACGGCATCGGGTAGCCCAGCGCTTCGGCCAGCGCCACCGTCACTTCCCAGTCGGACTTGCCGGCCTTGGCCGGCATCACCTTGCGTACGCGCGAGATGCGGCGCTCGGCGTTGGTGAAGGTGCCGTCCTTCTCCAGGAAAGAGGAACCGGGCAGGAACACGTGCGCGTACTTGGCGGTTTCGTTCAGGAACAGGTCCTGCACCACGATGCATTCCATCGATTGCAGCGCAGCCGCCACGTGCTGGGTGTTCGGATCGGACTGCACGATATCTTCACCTTCGCAGTACAGCCCCTTGAAGCTGCCGTCCAGCGCGGCATCGAACATGTTGGGGATGCGCAAACCCGGTTCCGGATTGAGCGTGACGCCCCACGCCTGCTCGAACTGGCCGCGTACCGTGGAGTCCGAAATATGGCGATAGCCCGGCAGCTCATGCGGGAAGGAACCCATGTCGCACGAACCCTGCACGTTGTTCTGTCCGCGCAGCGGATTCACGCCCACACCCTCGCGGCCGACATTGCCGGTGCACATGGCCAGGTTGGCGATGCCGATCACGGTGGTCGAACCCTGCGCATGCTCGGTCACACCCAGGCCGTAATAGATCGCCGCATTGCCGCCGGTGGCGAACAGGCGCGCGGCGCCGCGAATCGCCTCAGCCGGCACACCGGTGGTTTCGGCCATGGCTTCGGGCGAATTGTCCGGACGCAGCACAAAGGCTTTCCAGTCCTCGTACGATTTCACGTCGCAGCGCTCCCGGATGTAATCCTCCTTCTGCAAGCCTTCCGACAGGATGGCATGCGCCAGCGCAGTGATGATCGCGGTATTGGTGCCGGGACGCAGCTTCAAGTGGTAGTCGGCCTGCACGTGCGGCGACTTCACCATCTCGGTGGTGCGCGGGTCGATCACGATCAGCTTGGCGCCCTGCCGCAAGCGACGCTTGATCTGCGAGGCGAACACCGGGTGGCCCGAGGCCGGGTTGGCGCCCATGATCATGATCACGTCGGACTTCATCACCGAATCGAAAGTCTGGGTGCCGGCCGATTCGCCCAGCGTCTGCTTCAGGCCGTAGCCGGTAGGCGAATGGCAGACGCGCGCGCAGGTATCGACGTTATTGTTGCCGAAGGCGGCACGCACCAGCTTCTGCACCAGGTAGGTTTCTTCGTTGGTGCAACGCGAGGACGTGATGCCGCCGATAGAATCCTTGCCATGCTTGGCCTGGATGCGGCGGAACTCGCTGGCGGCATAGGAGAGCGCCTCCTCCCACGACACTTCCTGCCACGGATCGCTGATGCTCTTGCGGATCATCGGATTGAGGATGCGGTCCTTGTGGGTCGCATACCCCCAGGCGAAGCGGCCCTTCACGCACGAGTGCCCGTGGTTGGCCTGGCCATCCTTCCAGGGCACCATGCGCACCACTTCATTGCCCTTCATCTCGGCCTTGAAGGCGCAACCGACGCCGCAATAGGCGCAAGTGGTGACCTTGCTGTGCTCGGCCTGGCCCAGCATGATCACGGTCTTTTCTGTCAGCGTCGCGGTCGGGCAAGCTTCCACGCAAGCGCCGCAGGAGACGCATTCCGATTCCATGAAGCTGTCCATCTGCCCGGCCGAAACGCGCGACTCGAAGCCGCGGCCGTTGATGGTCAATGCGAAGGTGCCTTGCGTCTCTTCGCAGGCGCGCACGCAACGGTTGCAGACGATGCACTTGGACGGGTCGTAGGTGAAGTAGGGGTTGGATTCATCCTTCTTCATCTCGAGGTGGTTCTCGCCCTCGTAGCCGTAGCGCACTTCGCGCAGGCCGACCGCGCCAGCCATGTCCTGCAGTTCGCAGTTGCCGTTGGTCGGGCAGGTCAGGCAGTCCAGCGGGTGGTCGGAGATGTAGAGCTCCATCACGCCGCGCCGGATCTCGGCCAGCTTGGGGGTCTGCGTCTGCACTTTCATGCCGCTTTCGCAAGGTGTGGTGCAAGAGGCCGGATAGCCCTTCATCTTGCGGCCGTCCTTGCCTTCGATTTCGACCAGGCACAAGCGGCAGGAGCCAAAGGGCTCCAGGCTGTCGGTAGCGCACAGCTTGGGCACGTTGACGCCGGCCTCGACCGCCGCGCGCATGACCGATGTGCCGGCCGGCACGGTAACCGCGACGCCGTCGATCTCCAGCGTGACTTCCTGTTCCGAGACACGCGCCGGCGTGCCGTAATCCGTTTCATTGAGCTGGTTCATGGTGCAACTCCTTACGATTCGATGCAGAGGTCAGGCAGCCTTTTCGCTGGGCGTGCCAAAGTCTTCCGGGAAATGGTTGAGCGCGGACAGCACCGGGAACGGCGTCATGCCGCCCATGGCGCACAGCGAGCCGTTGACCATGGTGTCGCACAGGCTGCGCAGCAGATGGATCTGCTGCGGCCGGTCCTGGTTGGCGACGATCTTGTCGATCACTTCCACGCCGCGCGTGGAGCCGATCCGGCACGGGGTGCACTTGCCGCAGGATTCCACCGCGCAGAATTCCATCGCGTAGCGCGCCTGCCTGGCCATGTCGACCGTATCGTCGAAGACCACCAGGCCGCCGTGGCCGATCATGGCGCCGATGGCGGCGAAGGCTTCATAGTCCAGCGGCGTATCGAACTGGCTCTGCGGCATGTAGGCGCCCAGCGGGCCGCCCATCTGCACGGCGCGGATCGGCCGGCCGCTTTCGCTGCCGCCGCCGAAGTCTTCCAGCAGCTGGCGCAGCGTCAGGCCGAAAGCCTTCTCCACCAGTCCGCCATGTTTGATGTTGCCGGCCAGCTGGAACGGCAGCGTGCCGGCCGAGCGGCCTACGCCATAGTCCTTGTAGAACTGGGCGCCGCGCGCCAGGATGATGGGCACCGAGGCCAGCGAGATCAGGTTGTTGATCACCGTCGGCTTGCCGAACAAACCCTCCAGCGCCGGCAGCGGCGGCTTGGCGCGCACCACGCCGCGCTTGCCTTCGATGCTCTCCAGCATGGCGGTCTCTTCACCGCAGATGTAGGCGCCGGCACCCTTGCGCACTTCCAGCCGGAAGGATTTTCCGGAGCCCAGGATGTTGTCGCCCAGGTAGCCCTTCTCCGTGGCGATGGCGATTGCCTGGGTCAATGTAGCGATGGCATGCGGATATTCCGAGCGCACATAGATGTAGCCCTCGGTCGCGCCGACCGCGATGGCGGCGATGGTCATGCCTTCGATCAGCATGAAAGGATCGTCCTCCATCACCATACGATCGGAGAAGGTGCCGGAGTCGCCCTCATCGGCATTGCACACCACATACTTCTGCGATGCCTTGGCACCGGCTACGGTCTTCCATTTGATGCCGGTCGGAAACGCCGCACCGCCGCGCCCGCGCAGGCCGGAATCGAGCACCTGCTGCACCACCGACTCAGGCGTCATGGCCAGCGCATTCTTCAGGCCGACATAGCCTTCATAAGCGAGATAGTCGTCCAGCGACAGCGGATCGGTGACGCCCACGCGCGCGAAAGTCAGGCGCTCCTGGTTCTTCAGGTAAGCAATATCTTCGGTTACCCCCTGATGGAGCGCATGCGCTCCGCCGGCCAGGAAACCCGCATCGAACAGGCCCGGCACGTCGCTCATGTCAACAGGCCCGTAAGCCACGCGGCCGGCATCGGTCGCCACTTCCACCAGCGGCTCCAGCCAGAACATGCCACGCGAGCCGTTGCGCACCAGCTTGACCTTCACGCCGCGCTTGCCGGCTTCGGTGGCGATGGCGGCAGCCACGTCATTGGCGCCCAAGGCGAGCGCGGTGGAATCGCGCGGCACATAGACGGTGATGGTGTTCAGAGTCTGGGTATTCATCATGCCCCTCGCTTGGCCTGCACCAGGAGCTGGAATTTATCGGCGCCCACACATGCATGCAAATCGTCATCGATCATGATGTTGGGGCCGCAGGCGCATTGCCCCAGGCAATACACCGGCTCCAGCGTAAACTGGCCATCGGCCGTGGTTTCATGGAAACCGCAACCGAGCAGATCCTGCGCATGCCCGGCCAGCGCGTCGGCGCCGCGCGCCTGGCACGCCTCGGCGCGGCACACCTGCACCACGTGCTTGCCTGGCGGCTGCTGGCGGAAGAAATGGTAGAAGGAAACCACGCCGTGCACTTCCGCGCGCGAAACGTTGAGCTCATCGGCGATCATCGGCACTGCGTCCGATGGAATATAGCCGACCTTCTCCTGGATACCGTGCAGGATGGGCAGCATGGCGCCCGCCATCCTTTTTCGTTCGGCGATGATGCTGCGCACCGCCGCTACATCGAAGTCTTGTTGCCTGTTCATTGAAGTCTCCTGCCTCGCTGTGAAACGCCGCCGTTCGTTGCGAATCTTGTTATCGGCGCTTCGGGAACAAATGAAACCGGGTACGGCGCGCACCTCAAGGCGGCGCGGCCTGCTTGAAACGCATCATTCTGGGAAGCTCGGAAAGGACGGGGAGAAAAGGCATGCCCGCTGGAAATGCCAGCAAATGCTGCGCCACCGGGCCACTGTCGATGGCCGCGCGAATGGATACAGCCGGTCTCCGTTTATGCATGTTCTCCCTGCCTTTGCGGGTTGGTACAGAACACTGGGAATATGGCGCTCGCCTGTATTGGACAAGCGAATGCCGCTTCTGTTTTTTTGATAGTCTCGCTGACACAACCCGCCTGCGGATCTTCTCCCCTTGCGGGTTGTGTCAGCGGCTTTCGCCGCTGCCGGCGCCGTCGCAGGCGCCGGATACTGCTTGCTGCTTCAAGTCCCGATCAACGGAACAGCACGGCCGATTTCTGCAGCGTCAGCGTCACGCCCCAGATCAGCGGGATGCCCACTGCCAGCCAGGCCAGCGCGATCACCACCGGATTGCCGCCGGTACCGATCTTGGACATGTCGCCCGACGAAGCAGTCGTGACTGCTTCGGCTGCCGACTTTTCGTGCGCCAGCTGCTTCTCGCGCGCCAGTTCTTCAGGCGTCATGAAGTGCTTGGCGGCAACCGGACGGATCAGCAGGTTACAGATCAGGCCCAGCACCAGCATGCCGGCCAGGATGTACATCGTGGTGTTGTAGACCGACTCGCGCGGCATGCCCAGCGACAACTGGTATTCACGCATGTAGTTCACCACCACCGGGCCCAGGATGCCGGCAGTCGCCCATGCGGTCAGCAAGCGGCCATGGATCGCTCCCACCATCTGGGTACCGAACAAGTCCGCCAGATAAGCCGGCACGGTAGCAAAGCCACCGCCATACATCGACAGGATGATGCAGACCGCTCCGACGAACAGGGCGATGCTGCCCGCCTTGGCCGACCACGGCAGGCTTACGTACAGCACGAAGCCCAGCACGAAGAAGATGACGTAAGTCATCTTGCGGCCGAAGAAGTCGGAACACGAAGCCCAGGCGAAACGGCCGCCGATGTTGAACAGGCTGATCAGGCCGGTAAAGCCCGCAGCCAGCGCGGCGATGGCCGTCTTCTGTTCCGGCGACAGGTCGTTGAAGCCGACGTTCACACCCAGCAGGTGACCGCCGAAGACTTCCTGCAGCATCGGCGAAGCGATGCCGATCACACCGATACCCGCCGACACGTTCAGGCACAGCACCAGCCACACCAGCCAGAACTGCGGGATACCCCAGACCTTGGAGACGTGCACGTGGTTCTGGGTGATCATGGTGTTGTTGGTGGCGGCCGGCGGCGTCCAGCCGGCCGGCTTCCAGCCCGAAGGCGGAACGCGGTAGCCGAAGGCGCCTGCCATCATGAACACGAAGTAGATCACGGCCATGGCGACGAAGGTTTCCCACACGCCGACCGAGGTCGGGGTGGCGAATTTCTTCATCAACATGTCGGCCAGCGGGCTACCGACCAGTGCGCCGCCGCCGAAGCCCATGATGGCCATACCGGTGGCCATGCCGCGACGGTCGGGGAACCACTTGATCAGGGTCGAGACGGGCGAGATATACCCCAAGCCCAGCCCGACGCCGCCAATCACGCCGGAGCCCAGCCACATCAGCCACAGCTGGTGGGTCTTGACGCCGACGGCCGAGATCAGCAGGCCGCCGCACCAGCACAGGGCTGCCACGACACCGGCCTTGCGCGGGCCGGCGTGTTCCAGCCAGCCGCCCCAGATCGCGGCGGAAATGCCGAGCAGGACGAAGAACATGGTGTACATCCAGCCGAGCATGGAGATTTTCCAATCACAGCCGGATGAGAAGATTTGCGCGAAGAAGCCGACATCGGCACCGCAAGCGATCGGCGCGGTCACGCCCAGGGCCTTGGACAGCGGTAGCCAGAATACGGAAAAGCCGTAGGCCATGCCGATACAAAGGTGGATTGCAAGCGCAGCCGGCGGCACCAACCAACGGTTGAAGCCGGGCTTGGCGACCGTATGTTCCTTGTTCAGGAAATCGAAAGCCATTATTCCTCCGAATAATTATGATGATGTGGATCGGGCGGGAGGTCGTTGCAAAGCCGGTAGGATCGGCAAGCCAATCCATCTTTGCAATAATGCTCCTCCCTGTTTATATATGTACAACGCTACATATATTTTTTATCATTTATGTAGGCTGCACGGAAATTATCACCTAAAAACGGTGGGTTCAATATGCTATATTTTTCATAAATGTATAAAGTCCACATCAAACCGCACTGGGAAATCGCCTACGACAACGAGGCCCCGCTCGATACGGCCAACCTGCTCACGCTGCTGACCGCGATCCAGCAAAGCGGCTCGATCGCGCAAGCCTCGCAGCAGATCCGTTATTCGTACCGGCATGCGTGGGGGCTGCTGCGCGACGCCGAACGCATCTTCGGCAATCACCTGATCGACAGCGGCCGCGGACGCGGCACCACCCTCACCCCCTTCGCCAACAAATTGCTATGGGCCGACCGCCTGGTGACGGCGCGCCTGTCGCCCACGCTGGACAGCCTGGCGTCGGAACTGGAAATCGAACTGGGCAAGACGGTGGAAGGCAAATCGGAAACGGTGCGCCTGAACGCCAGCCACGGTTTCGCGGTGGCCGCGTTGCTGGGCAAGATCAATGAGGCGCGGCTGCCGGTGGAAGTGCGCTACCGCCACAGCACTGACGCCGTGGCCGCGCTGTCGCGCCAGGAGTGCGACCTGGCCGGCTTTCATGTGCCGCTGGGTGAGTTCGAGCGTCCGGCAATCGCCACCTACGCCAAATGGCTCAACAAGCGCAGCGACTGCCTGATCCATCTGGCAGTCCGCAGCCAGGGCCTGTTTGTGGAGCCGGGCAATCCCAAGAATGTGCAATCGCTGGCCGACCTCACGCGCAACGACCTGCGCTTCGTCAACCGCGAGGCAGGTTCAGGCACACGCATGCTGCTGGAGCTGATGCTGTCGGGTGCCGGCATCGCCCACAAGAAGATCAACGGTTTCGAGAACACCGAATTCACGCACTCGGCAGTAGCGGCCTTCATCGCCAGCGGCATGGCCGACGTCGGCTTCGGTGTGCAGACTGCTTCCCAGCGCTTCGGACTGGAATTCATCCCGCTGGTGCGCGAACGCTATTTCTTCGCGCTGCCGGCAGCGTCGTTGCACGATCCGCTGATCCGCGCGGTGATCGACATCCTGCAATCGGACTCCTTCCGCACCGTGGTCAACAACCTGGCCGGTTACGACGCCACCGACACCGGCAAGATCCTGACGCTGAAAGAAGCCTTCGGCTGAGCTTGCCGGCTCATACAGTCATGGCCGGTGCGTTCACATCCAGCTTTTTTTGCAAGAAGCGCACGCATTCGCGCACCTTGGCCGAGTTCTTCAGCTGCAGCGGATAGACCGCGCACAGGTCGGCTTCCTGATAGTACTGCGGCAAGATGCGCACCAGCCGGCCGCGCTTCAAGCTCTCGGCCACATCCCAGATCGACCGCAAGATGATGCCGTGGCCGTCCACCGCCCACTGGTGGATGATCTCGCCGTGGTTGGACGCCAGCCCGCCCGATACCTTGACGGTCTCCTGCCCCTTGGGGCCCATCATGCGCCAGATGCCGAAGGACTGGTTGCGCTCGCGGATCACCAGGCACTGGTGCTGGCGCAATGCGGCCAGGTCGGCCGGCAAGCCATTGCGCTTGAGGTAATCCGGACTGGCGCACAGTACGCGCTGGCTGGGCATGATGCGCTTGGAAAACAGGTGCGGCTCATGCCCCGGCCCGACGCGGATATCGAGGTCGAAGCCTTCATTGACCAGGTCGATCTGGCGGTCCACCAGCTCCAGCTGGATCTTCAGCTCCGGATGCAGCGCCGCGAATTCCGACAGGATCGGCGAGACGTACTTGCGGCCCAGGCCAAAGCTGGTGCTGATCTTCAGCAGTCCGCGCGGCACGCGCTTGGCGCTGCTCACCGTCTCCATCATCTGCTCGACATCATCGAGGATCTTGCGCGCCCAGTCATGGACGTTGCCGCCCTCCTCCGTCATCACCACGCTGCGCGTGGTGCGATGGAACAGGCGTACGCCCAATGCTTGCTCCAGCAGGGCGATGCGCTTGCTGATGTAGGCCGGGGAAGCGCCGACCTCTTTGGCCGATTCGGCAAAGCTGCTGCGGCGGGCCACGACGCAAAACAAGCGCAGGTCTTCAAGCAAGGGGGAATTGTTCACGGTTCGTAGCGGATTGGATCAACGATGCGTAGATTATAGCCACGCATCTCCATTGCTACGATCCGCCCTGCAGGCGACGCCGTATCACGTCGAACTCGGGCGTGGCTTTGCGCTTGACCGGATCGGACAAGCCTTTTTCCTGGGCATCCCAGTAAGCCCAGGGTACCTTCCCTTTGCCCAACTCATAGTCCATAGCATCCCAATTGTCTTCGCGGAACGCATAAAAAGCCCAGTGCACGCCGGCCTGCTGCAGCACAGTCAACACGTCATCGAGATAACGTTCGCAACTGTCGAGCGTGCGGATACAGCCGAACTCGCCGGCCACCATGCGCGACATGGGAATGCCGTGGGTACGCGCCCAGGCCAGCGGCTGCTCAAGATAAGCCGCGACGCGCCTTGCATCCCAATATTGTGCCGCGCCGCCGAAACGGCTGTCGCCGGGATAGCGCAACGGCGGCTTGCGGCGCAGGTTCGTCCCGCTGGTCGTCTCATAGGGTTCGTACATATGGAAGCTGTACAGCGTGCGCGCATCGCCTAGCGGCCCGGGCCAATAGGCAAAAGCGTCGGCCGCCGCGTACCAGCCCGCATCGACCATGATGGGTATATCCGGATCGACTTCACGGATGGCGCGGATCACTTCGGCATAAAAAGCCGGCAGGTCGCGGCCGCTGCCCTTCTGGCCGGCATACCATTGCCGCATGCGTTCGGGCGCCGCATGTTCCGGCAAGCCGCCCATCTTCTCTGGCGCCGGTTCGTTGATCAGGTTATACGCGGCGATGCCCGGCTGCCCGCGCAATGCCTGCGCCAGGTCACGCCAGAAGCGCACGGCATCGCGCCAATGCTGCCGCTCCTGCCAAATCCGGTCGTCGAACTTGCCGCCATTGTTTTGCGACCAGCGCGCATACGGCAGCGATAACGGCGCGATCACCGCTTTCAGGCCCGCCTTCTCTATCCGGCCCAGCACCTCTTTGAGAATAGCCAGGTCGCCTGCGGCTATACCATCGTAGCGATCGGCGTCGCCCAGCAGGAAATCCCGATCCTGCGCATGCCACTTGTCGTAGGAAAGGCGCACCCAATCGGCGCCATGCGCGCGCAATGCATCGAAGTAAGCCTGGTCGGGCGGCAGCCGGTTGAAGCTGTTGGCGCCATGCCGTGGGCTATCCCAGAACTGCATGGGATCGGCGGCAATGGCAGGCGCCACTGTCGCTACCAGGAGCAAAAGAAGGACCAGCAACTGGTTCATCGTGTCGTGCATTGTCTTCATGGTCGGCAAGTTTGCTTGGATAATCGCCATTGGACAGCACCGGGATAACATCGGCGCACGGCAGGGAAACGTATCTGTTCGAGAAATCAATCTTTAATGATGCATGGGACAATATTGAAAATCATATAAAAACAACAAGCCCGCGCACCAGGAGAAATCGCCCCGGCCATTCCTCACCAGGACGAAATGTGGCAGGCTTGCACTATCGCAATTTTTTCGGAGTTTCCAGCATGACCACGACAGACGGCGGGACTGCCCCCCAGGAAGTCCCGCATATCCAGCGCATTGAAGTCAACCAGCTCCAATGCCTGCGCATACAGACCGCCCGGGCCGAGTTGCTGGTGGCCGAACAGGGTGCGCAAGTACTGCGTTACCAGGTGCATGGCCAGGAGCCGGTGATCTGGATGAGTGAAGAGGCCGCATTTGAAGCCGGCAATTCGGTGCGCGGCGGCATTCCCGTCTGCTGGCCGTGGTTCGGCGACCTGATGCGCAACCCGCCGCAGGTGCAGGCGCTGCATTCCGGCGGGCGGCTGCCGGCGCACGGCCTCGTGCGCGGCATCGACTGGCTTCTGCAGGAAAGCGCCATCGAAGGCGACAGCGTGCGATTGGTGCTGGCCATTCCCCCCACCACGGACTCCCCCAGCCTGCGCCACTTGCCTGCCGGCCTGGAGCTGAGCCTGGAAATCCTGCTGGACGACCGCCTGCACCTGAACCTGACCACCCGCAACAACAGCGAACAGCACATCGCCCTGACCCAGGCGCTGCACAGCTACTTTGCCGTGAGCAGCATCCATAACGTGGCGGTGGAAGGCCTGGAAGGGCAGCGCTACATCGAAACGCTGGAAGGCTGGGCCGAGCGCCAGCAAAAACGCGAACTGGTGATCAGCAACGAAACCGACCGCATCTACCTCGACCTGCCGCCCCAATTGGCGATCCGGGACGAGAACTGGAAGCGCCGCATCCGCATCGAAGCCAGCGGCTCGACCTCGGCCATAGTGTGGAACCCGTGGGCCAGCAAGGCGCGCCGCCTCTCCCAATTCGCCGACGACGCCTGGCAGCGCATGCTGTGCATCGAAACCGCCAATGTCATGGAAGACCTGATAGAGCTGGCGCCCGGCGAAGCACACAGCATGGGGGTAGCGATGTGGGCGGAGCAGCTCGGCGACTAGCCCTGACTCTCATGCCCTTGCGAAAGCCCGGCCACGCGCCGGGCTTTTTTCTGTGCCGGTTCCACGCCCCTATTATTCACATATCGTGTTTCATGGAATCACCGATCCGTGCATGATCGCCGCACGAATGCGTTTATGATTTCCCCCAGAGCTTGCCCGCGGGCGCCACATCATCCAGGAGAACAGCATGACAAAAAAACACAAGGTAGCAGTCATCGCCGGCGACGGCATCGGACAGGAAGTGATCCCGGAAGGCTTGCGCTCAGTCGAGGCCGCCAGCAAGAAGTTCGGCATCGAGATCGAATACACCCATTTCGACTGGGCCCACTGTGGCTACTATGAAAAGCACGGCAAGATGATGCCGGACGACTGGTTCGACCAGCTGAAGGGCTTCGAAGCCATCTTCTTCGGCGCGGTCGGCTGGCCGGCCACGGTACCCGACCACGTCTCGCTGTGGGGTTCGCTGCTGAAGTTCCGCCGCGAGTTCGACCTGTACGTCAACTTGCGCCCGGTGCGCCTGATGCCCGGCGTACCCTGCCCGCTGGCCAACCGCAAGCCCGGCGACATCGACTTCTACGTGGTGCGCGAAAACACTGAAGGCGAATATTCCTCCATCGGCGGCCGCATGTATGAAGGCACCGAGCGCGAGACCGTGATCCAGGAATCGGTATTCACCCGCAAGGGCACCGACCGCATCCTCAAGTTCGCCTTCGACCTGGCGCAAAGCCGCCCGAAAAAGCACCTGACCTCGGCCACCAAGTCCAACGGCATCGCCATCACCATGCCCTACTGGGACGAGCGGGTGGAAGCCATGGGCAAGCAGTACCCCGACGTGAGGCGCGACAAGTACCACATCGATATCCTGACCGCCCACTTCGTGCTGAACCCGGACCGCTTCGACGTGGTGGTGGCCTCCAACCTGTTCGGCGACATCCTCTCCGACCTCGGCCCGGCCTGCGCCGGCACCATCGGCATCGCCCCCTCGGCCAACATCAACCCCTCGCGCGAACTGCCTTCGCTGTTCGAGCCGGTGCACGGTTCGGCGCCCGACATTTTCGGCAAGAACATCGCCAACCCCATTGCCACCATCTGGTCGGGTGCGATGATGCTGGACTTCCTCGGCAACGGCGACGCCAAGTACCGGCAGGCGCATGACGCCATCATGGCCGCTGTCGAGCATGTGCTCAAGGAAGGCCCGAAGACCCCCGACCTGGGCGGCAAGGGCGACACCACTTCGGTCGGCAAAGCCATCGCGGCAGCGATCTAAGTCCGATCATGCAGTATCCCGGCGGCTTCCCGGCCGCCGACCAACCGGCAGGCGATCATCCTGCCGGTTCCTTCCGCAGCACCGGCAACGTCCAGCAGCATCCAGTCATCAGCACAACGTTCACACCGCAGCACGCAGTCACCGCGGCGGCATCATGCCGCCCATACAATCAAAAATGACGAGGAGACACAATGAAAACCTGGAAGACCCTGGGCCTGCTTGCCCTGTTTGCACAATTGGCGGCCAGCACGCCCGGATATGCCCAGCAGCAGCCCATCGTGATCAAGTTCAGCCATGTGGTCGCGGCCAACACCTCCAAGGGCAAGGCCGCCGAATATTTCAAGAAGATCGTCGAGGAACGCACCCAGGGCCGGGTCAAAGTGGAGGTCTACCCGAACAGCCAGTTGTACAAGGACAAGGAGGAGCTTGAAGCGCTGCAGATGGGTTCAGTGCAAATGCTGGCGCCGACTTTCGGAAAATTCGGGCCGATCGGCGTGCGCGAGTTCGAAGTGTTCGACTTGCCCTACCTGTTCGACAACATGGAGCAGGCGCAAAGGATCACGCAAGGACCGATCGGCCAGCAACTTCTCAAGAAACTCGATACCAAGGGCATCGTCGGCCTGACCATGCTCGACAGCGGCTTCCTCGACTGGACCTCCAATAAACCCATCGTCAAACCCAATGACATCAAGGGCATGAAGATCCGCATCCAGTCTTCCAAGGTGATCGATGCGCGCACCCGCGCGGTCGGCGCACTGCCGCAGGTGATGGCGTTCTCCGAGCTCTACCAGGGCTTGCAGACCGGCGTGGTGGACGGGCAGGAAAACCCGCCTTCGATTGTCAGCACTTCCAAGCTGTTCGAAGTACAGAAATACCTGACCCTGTCCGAGCATGGCTACCACGGCTATGTGCTGGTGGCCAACAAGCGCTTCTGGGATGGACTGCCGGCGGAGATCAAGCCGCTCATGGACCAGGCCGTCAAGGATACGGCCAGCTACTTCAACAGCAATTCGAAAAAGGAAAACGACGATGCCTTGGAGGAAATCCGCAAGACCGGCAAAACGCAGATCCTGACGATGACGGCACAAGACAAGGATGAATGGCGCAAAGTACAGGCCCCGGTCTACCACGACATGGAAAAGCGCGTGGGAAAACCGCTGATGGAAGAGATCTTCAAGACCATCGGCCGCGATCCTGCCGTGTTGAAGTAAGGCCGTTTGCTTAAGCCTCAACTCCGTCCCCCGTCGTCCCGGCTTTCGTCAGGACGACGGCAATAGTTTTCATCTCAACCGAATGGCATTCCCCCCTTACGATGCCACATTGCCTGCCGAACCAAGTTTGCGCAGGAACTTGCCGTCCAGCCCTCCAATGTCGGGACACCCCAAGAGACCCAATGCGCGATCGACTTCGCTGCGCAATATCTCGATGGCGCGCGCCGCGCCTGCCTGCCCGCCGGCCGCCAGCCCATAAGTGGTGGCGCGTCCGAGCAGCACGGCATCGGCTCCCAGCGCCACCGCCTTGAGGATGTCCGTGCCGCGCCGGAATCCACCGTCGAGCATCACGGCAGCACGCCCCTTTACTTCAGCTATCACGTCCGGCAGCACGTCCATGGTCGACAGCGCACCATCAAGCTGGCGCCCACCGTGGTTGGACAACACGATCCCATCCACTCCGTGAGCCACTGCCAGCGCCGCATCCTCGGGGCTCATGACGCCCTTGATGAGCAACTTGCCGCGCCAAAGGTCCCGCAGCCAGGCAATGTCTCGCCACGACAGCGAGGGATCCAGGTTCTGGCCCAGAATGGATGCTGCTGCACCGCGTACGCTGGTCTTGTCAGGCGGCAGCAGGTCGCCAAGGTTGGCAAATTTGGGAAAGCCGTTTGGCAACAGGACATCGGCGATCCAACGAGGATGGCGCAGCACATCGATCTTGTTGCGCCAATTGAGCTGCTGGTGCCCCACATAGTTGCGCATGTCCCATTCGCGCTTGCCGTAGATGGCGCTATCGGTAGTTACCACCAGCGCCTCGATGCCCGCATGATGGGCGCGGCGGGCGAGCTTTTCGATGAAATCGCGGGTGCGGTACATGTAGACCTGTTGCCAGATACGCCCACCGGCACGGCGCGCCACATCTTCCATTGACGTCGTCGATACGTTGGTCAACACAAACGGGATCCCGGCCGCCGCTGCCGCGCTGGCCATGGCCACGTCGCCTTCGCGCGCCAGCAGCCCCGAAAAACCGGTCGGCCCGATCATGAAAGGCGCCGCACTTGCCTGGCCGAACAGGCTGACGGACTGGTTGCGCGACGTAACGTCCACCAGGGTGCGCGGGACAAAGGCGAACTCGCCAAACACATCCCGGTTACGGCGCAAGGTCGCCTCATCCTCCGCGCCCCCTTCCACGTACTCAAAGCAAAAGTTTGGCACACGCCGGCGCGCCATTTCCCGTAGTTCGTCAATGCTTTGCGCGCGACTGACGTCACGACCTTGATATAAACGGCGCTGCAAGATCATCCCTCTCGTGAAAAATTGGCTTGGAAATCACCATGAATCGGCTCGATACATCAAAGGGCTTGTCGTGACATGAACGACAGAGGCCCCCAATTGCCCCTCCCGAACGGGGCGTCATGCATCAATACACAAAAAAAGATTACTCGCCCGGATTGAAGTCGATGTGCTTGATGAACACAATCTTGCCGTTCTCGTTCTTGACGATGTTGTAACCATGCAGGCCGTCGCCGTTCTTGTCGAACTGGTAGGTACCTTCCACGCCCTTGTACCCCTTGATCGCATGCAACGCTTTCTTGATATCGTCCGGCTTGGTGCTCTTGGCATTGTTCATCGCCATGGCGAGCAGGCTGACGGCATCATAAGCCCAGGCGGAATACAGGTCTGCATCGATCTTGTATTTCTCCTTGTACTTCTTGTCGTAGGCGCCGGCTTCCGGACTGGAAGAGCTGGCGTAATCGGCGATCGAGTAGGTGTCATACAGCGCTTCGACCGCCAGCTTCATTGCGGTGTCGGTAGAAACCGACGGCGAGCCGACCCAGGCTGCCTTCACGCCGAGCTGGCGCAGCTGCTTGGCGAAGATCGCGACATCGGTCGAGTTGGCGATGTAGCTGGACACGATGTCGGCGCCTGACTGCTTGATCGCCAGTACCACCGGCGTCATGTCCTGCGAGTTGCTGGTGAAGCCTTGCACTGTCACCGGCGTGACGCCCAGTGCCTTGAGCGCGTTGGTCAGGTGGGTCTTGCCGCCGTTGCCGAAGGAGTCGGTGGAGTGCACGATGGCCCATTTCTTCAGTTTGAGCGTATTGACGCCGTACTCGGCAATCACCTTCGCCGAGTAGCCATCATTGGGACGCGCACGGAAAATCCACGGATTATTGGCATGGGTCAGGCCGTAGTCGGTGCCGCCAATCATCATCGGCAGGCCGGTCTTCACCAGCGTGGGCGACATTGCCTGGATCTGCGTGCTGCGCACGGTACCGATCAAAGCGGCCATGTCGCCGCCGCTGGTAAGCT
Source organism: Herbaspirillum chlorophenolicum (assembly GCF_001189955.1). Classification (GTDB taxonomy): domain Bacteria; phylum Pseudomonadota; class Gammaproteobacteria; order Burkholderiales; family Burkholderiaceae_D; genus Herbaspirillum; species Herbaspirillum chlorophenolicum. The sequence goes on from NZ_LFLT01000005.1 coordinate 35,899, forward strand.
TGGACAACGCCAGCACCGAACCGGGGTTGGTACTCTGGTTGTCTTCCACCTTCAGTTCCAGCTGCTTGCCTAACACGCCGCCGGCCTTGTTGATTTCTTCCACCGCCATCCTGGCGCCGTTGATCTGGTAGACGCCGGCTTCAGCGTTAGCGCCGGTGCTCTCGGCGATCATGCCGATCTTGATGGTGTCGGCGGCCTGGGTGAATTGCGATACGGCGGTGAGCGCGACGACTGTACACAATGATGCGATCTTTCGTTTCATGATGGTCTCCTCTTGTTGTGACATGCAAAGCCGGCCTTTGGCGACAACCGGTGATTTTTCACTACCTCTTCAACCCTTCCCTACTCCGTTCTCACCCTCCGGATTCCTGCTGGCGCTTGTGCGCCACCAGTTGCATCAGGCGCCCGTCGCGCCAGCGCTGCCGTGCCGGACGGTCGGTGCCGCCCAATGCCTGCAGGCGCTCGCGCTCCAACTGGTCGAGCAAGGGCGTTTCCCACGCGCGCGGCTGCGCCTGTTTGGCGATGTCCAGATACAGCGGGCCATAGCGCTGGCAATAGTCGCGGATGCCGCCCGGCGCGTTGAGATCGATGGTTTCAAACGGCCCCATGAAAGCCCAACGCAGGCCCAGGCCATCCTTGATGGCCTTGTCGCAATCGATGCTGTCGACATAGCCGTCTTCGACCAGCCGGAAGGCTTCGGCCAGCAAAGCGCCCTGCAGACGGTTGACGATGAACCCCTGGATTTCGCGCTTGACCATGATCGGCACCTGGCCGGCGCCGGCGTAGATGGCGCGGGCGCGCTCCATGACGGCACTGTCGGTCCACGGCGCCGGGATCAGCTCCACCAGCGGCACCAGCGACGGCGGGTTGATCGGGTGCCCGACCAGGCAGCGCGCGCGGCCAGCCAGGCTTTCGGTAAAGCTCGATGCCGGGATGCCGGAGGTGGAGCTGGCGAGGATGGCGTCCTTGGGCGCCAACGCATCGAGCCTGGCGAAAATCTCTTTCTTGGCATCGACCGTTTCACGCACGTTTTCCTGCACCAGAACCGCGCCTTGCAGCGCCTGCGCCAGGTCGGACACGAAACTCACGCGCTTGAGGATCACGGCAGGATCTTCGCTGATCAGTCCAACCGCGAGCAGCGGCTTGAGCGTGGCGTCGATCTGGCCGGGCGCGTTCTCCAGCGCCTTGGCGTCGAGGTCGTACAAGGCCACCGGGTAACCGGCGCGGGCAAACACAGTGGCCCACGCGCAGCCGATCAGGCCGGCGCCGATGATGGCGATTTTTTCCATGACTATCTCCTGGTTACGGATGAATGAAGTGGGAAGGACGAGTGGCGGCGGCATCACACATGGTGGGCGCCTCCCAGGTAAGCAGCGCGGACTTCCTCGTTGTCCTGCAGCTGGCTCGGCGTGCCTTCGACAATCAATTGGCCGGTCGACAGCACATAGCCGCGGTCGGCAACCGACAAGGCCATGTGCGCGTTCTGTTCGACCAGCAGGATGGTGGCGCCGCGTTCGCGGATGGTGCGGATAGTGGCGAAGAGCTGCTGCACGATGATCGGCGCCAGCCCCAGCGAAGGCTCATCGAGCAGGAGCAGGCGCGGATTCGACATGAGTCCGCGCGCCACCGCCAGCATCTGCTGCTGGCCGCCCGACAGGCTCCAGCCATACGCGCCGGACAACCGCCGCAGGTCGGGGAAGATGCTGAACATCTCTTCAACCTCGGCGTCCATCCGTGCCCGCGGCAAATGCCCGCGCGCGGAAGTGCCGATCATGATGTTTTCGCGGACCGTCAGGCCGGGAAAAATGCGCCGCCCTTCCGGCACATGGGCAATGCCCATCTTTACGATGTTTTCCGCCTTCACCTGGGCCAATGGCTTGCCGTCGAACAGGATCTCGCCATCGGTCACCGACGCCAGCCGAGAGATACTGCGCAGTGTGGTGCTCTTGCCGGCGCCGTTGGCGCCCAGCAGCGTGACGATCTCGCCTTCGTTGACGCTCAAGGTGATGCCGCGCAGCGCCTTGACGTTGCCGTAAGCGCTGTGGACGTTGCGTAGTTCAAGCAGTGGCATGGATCGCCTCCCCAAGATAAGCGGCAATCACATCCGGATTGCGCAGGACTTCGGCCGGTGTGCCTTCGGCGATGTTCTTGCCGAAATTGAGCACCGTGATGCGATCGGACACCTGCTCGATCAGGCCGATGTCGTGTTCGATCAGGAACACGGTCAGGCCATGGCCGCGCAGGCGCTTGAGCAGTTCTCCCAGCTCGCGCTTCTCGGTCTGGTTCAGGCCGGCAGCGGGTTCGTCAAGCAACAGGAAACGCGGATGGCCGGCCAGCGCGCGGGCGATCTCGACTAAACGCTGGTGGCCGTACGGCAGGTTGCGCGCGATCAGTTCAGCCTTGTCGCTGATGCCGACGAACTTCAACGCCGACAGCGCCCGCTCACGCAGTGCCTGGTCGGTACGGGCAATGTTGTTGTGCTCGCGCTGCGCGCCGACCATCACGTTTTCCAGCACGCTCATGTTCGGAAACAGGCGAATGTTCTGGAAGGTGCGGCCGATGCCCATGCCGGCACGCTCGTGCGGCGTCATCGCGGTGATATCGACGTTGTCGAACAGCAGTTGCCCATCGGTCGGCTTGTAAATGCCGTTGAGCACATTGAGCGTCGTGGTCTTGCCCGACCCGTTCGGCCCGATCAACGCATGCACGGTGCCGCGCCGCACTTCCAGGCTCACGCCGTCGACCGCCTTGACGCCGCCGAAGTGCTTGCGGATCGACGCGATCTTCAGGATCGGTGCGTTGTCCGTTGCCGGTACGACCAGGTCGAGGTCGGGAATATTCGCCTCGTCGATCACTGCCGGCTTGCGGTAGCGGTCGGCCAGGTGGCGGATCAGCCCCCAGATTCCTGCCGGCAGGAACACCATGATCAGGATCACCGCCAGGCCATAGACCGCGAGGTAGACCTCCTTCAAAAAGCGCAGCCACTCCGGCAACAGGATCAGCAAGCTGCTGCCCAGGATGCCGCCGAAAGCCGACTGCGCGCCGCCCAGCAAGGTCATCGTGAGGAACTCGATGGAACGCGCGAAGTTGAAGTTGTCAGGGCTGATGTAAGCGAAGCCGGCGGCGTAGAAGCCGCCGCCCAGACCGGCCAGCCCGGCGCTCATGGTGAAGGCGATGACCTTGATGCGCAGCGTGTGCACGCCGGTCACCTCGGCTGCCAGCTCATTCTCGCGCACTGCGCGCATGGCGCGCCCGAGACGGGTGTGCGGCAGCCACCAGATCAGAAATGCAGCCAGGATCAGTGTGAACAGGGACAATGCGAGATAGGCCCGGTCATCAGTCAGCTGATAGCCAAACAACGCAGGCCGTTCGATGCCGGCGATGCCGTCGGGCCCATGTGTCACCTCGGCCCAGTTCACTGCCACCAGGTCGAAAATCTGCTGGAAGCTGATGGTGATCATTGCCAGGTAATGGCCGCCCAGGCGCAACGTGGTCATGCCCAGCACCAGCCCCGCCAGCGCCGCCACTCCGACGCCCAACAGCAGCGTCAACCAGAAGTTCAGGCCGAGCGATACCGTCCCCAGCGCCACGGCGTAAGCGCCCAACCCGAAGAAGGTGGCCTGCGCCAGGTTGATCTGGCCTGCGTAGCCGAGCACCACGATCATGCCCAGTACGACGATGGAATACGTCGCCGCCTGCATGAACATGTTGAGCACGTAGGGGCTGAAGGAGAACAGGAAAGGCGCGGCGACGACCAGGGCGCCCACGCCGGTGAAGAAGGCCATGCGCGCGGCGCGGCCCTTTTTATAGTGATCGATCTTGTCGTTCATGCTTTCTCCGAGATCTTTTCGCCGAAAATCCCCTGCGGCCTGCACAGGAGGAAGATGAACAGCAGCAGGAAAGCGAACGCGTCCTTGTAAGGCACCGAGATGTATTGCGCACCGAAGCTTTCGACCACGCCCAGCAGCAAGCCGCCCACGATGGCGCCCTTGACGTCGCCGAAGCCGCCGATGATGGTGGCGGAGAAGGCCTTGAGCGCGATGATCGATCCCATACCGATGGACACGAACAGGATCGGCGACACCAGGATGCCAGCCAGCCCTCCCAGCACGGCGCTGTAGATGAAGGTGAAGGCGATCATCGCCGCCACCGGGATGCCGACCAGCCGCGCCATGTCTTTATCCTGCGAGGTTGCCTGCAGCTTCTTGCCCAGCATGGTGTGCTCGAACAAAAAGTACTGGAAGCACACGGCGATGGCGGTCACGGCCAGGATCACCAGATATTGGGAGTCCATGAACACGCCGCCGATCTCGATGCCGGGCGACTGGAACACGCGGCGCATCGGCTTGGGTTGCGGGCCGAAGAAATACAGCACGGTGTTCTGCAGGAAGATCGAGGCGCCCAGTGTGCTGATGATCACCGGCAGGTAATTGCGGTGGCGCAGCGGGTAATACACCCCCAGGTTGAACACCATGCCGAACGCCGCCATCATCAGGAGCGCCAGAATGATGGCGAGCCAGAACGGCACGCCCGCACCCATGAACGCCACCAGCGCGAACCCTCCCAGCATGGCGAAGTCGCCCTGCGCGAAGTTCACCACGTTGGTGGCCCGGATGATCAGCACGAAGCCGAGTGCCACCAGCGCATAGATCGCGCCTAGCGCCAGGCCGGCAAACAGCACTTGAAAATTGATTGCCAATAACTCCATCACGTCTCCTTGATGATCCCTTTTGTTGTTGTGTTTTTCGTGGCTTGGCCGCATTGCGATGCGGTATCTGGTCGTGCGTACTTCCTCCTTCCCTGCGTTCTCTTGCGATGGGCGGCACCGGACTAATGCAGACCGAATGCGGAAATATGTGCGAAATACGACATCTGGCAGCCATGCCGCCGAGATGGCATGGCGCCCGGGCTACATGAAGCGGGACTGGTGCTGGTCAAACGGGATGGCAGCCGTCATGCCCTGTGGCGGGCCGAGCGATGAAGGCGCGTCACCAGATCGCGATGAGCCGCAACGGCCCATCACGTCAATACGTAATGAGCAAGGCCGGCATCCCTGCCGAACAGGCAAACAGGGGGAAGGCGGAAGCGGCGAATGGCTTGGAAAGCGGCAGGGAAAACGGCTGAGACTGCGCGAACAGGATGTTGCGTGTGATCAATAACATGATTGTCTCCGGTTACAATATCCGATCGGATCGGAAATAATATTTTCCCGGACTGTAGCTTGACGGTATGATGGCGTCAAGCCAAACCATGCAATTCGATTCACCCACCATTGCCGCACTCCATGTCCGAACCGAAAAAGACCGCCTTTTTCAAGGCCGCCGAAAAGACCAACCACTCCGCCATCCAGCGCCGGCCATCGCTGGATGAAGAGGTGTACGAGACGCTGCTGGCGCAGTTGATTTCGCTCAAGATCGCACCGGGCAATCGCATCGCGGTGGATGCGCTGGTGCGGGAGATGGGGGTATCGCAAACGCCGATCCGCGCTGCGCTGATCCGGCTGGAGAATGAAGGTCTGGTCATCAAGACGCATAACGTCGGCTACAGTGCGGCCCCGATGCCGTCGCGGGCACACTTCGAACAGATCTACGATTTGCGCCTGCTGCTCGAACCCTATGCCGCCAAATGCACCGCCGAGGCCGTGACCGACGAAGTCCGCGAAGAGCTGGCCGCGCTCGATCAGGCCATGGCCACGCCGAACAGCGACGACAACAAGCGGGCCTACAGCCAGTTCGCCCTGCTCGATGCAAAATTCCACAACCTGATCGCCACCGCCAGCGGCAACCGGCTGGTGGCCGAAGCGCTGGCGCGCTCTTACGCCCACATGCACCTGTTCCGCCTGCGCTACCACTCGGTGGTGACCGAGGGCGCGGTGCAGGAACACGCGGCAATCATGAAAGGGATCATTGCAGGCGACGGCCAAGCCGCGAAGGAAGCGATGGAAGAACACCTGCTGCGCTCGCTGGGGCGCTGGAAACCGTTCTTCGACGCCACGCCCTGAAAACTACATGTTAGGATGGGCGCAATTCAAATTCTCCCGATCACCGGACCGGACATGTCATCAAGGCTGCAGTGCAATTGGAACCGGCTCCTGGCGGAAACGCTGTTCTGGGGTGTGACGCTGGCGCTGCTGCTGGAAGATGATGTGGCAATGCTGGCAACCATGTTCAGTTGATCGCGACGCACCCTGCCCTATGGACGTACCGTTTTTTTCACCCTCTGCCTTGCGCACATCGGCAAGCCTGGCTATCGCAGTGGCACTCGCCGGTACGGCACTGCCCGCCCATGCTGAATGGTCGCCGCTGGGCGACAACAACATCGGCAGCTTCTTCGTCGACAAGAACAGCATCGTCTCCACCCGCAGCATCCGCCAGGCGCAGATCCTGTTGAACTGGAGCCGCCCCCAACTGCTGATGGGCCAAGGCAGCAAGACCTACTACACGTCGGAAATCTCGACCGCCTACTTCGACTGCAGCAACCACCAGCTTGGCTTCGGCAGCCGCAAGATGTATGCGCAACCGGACGGCAAGGGGACGTTGCTGCTGGCGCCGCAACTGGCCTATTCGGACGTCAAGCTGCAAGACCCGATTCCGGGCTCCACCGGCGAACGCGCCATTGACGCCGTCTGCGGCAAATAAGACTCCCCCTCTTCTCGGTCCAGCTTTCCCGCCTCAAACCTTCATGGGCAGGATCACCATCTGCAATCCGTCGAAATGCAGCCGCCGCTGCACCGCCAGCGCCGCCTGGTTATGCAGCAGGCGGATGAACCAGTTGTCCTGCTCGAAGATGAGCTTGCTGGTGAAAAAGATGGCATTGGGGTATTCCTTGCTGATCGCATAGCAAAGCCGGGTCACCTCTTGCACGGCATCGGTGCCGAAGCCGAGATACGAAGCCGAAGCCATGCCGTGGCTACGGCAGAAATCGACGAAGAACTGCAGCGTGGCATTGGCCTCGGCACGCATTTGTTCGACCATGCCTTCTCCGCCATAGGCATGCGAATCCACCGTGCGGGCGTTGACGAAGATGAAGTTCTTGAAGTGGTTCGGGAACATGCGCTGTACCCACAGCAAGGCATGCAAGCCGCCGCCGCGCGAGGTGCCGACGATGAACACCGCGGTCTGCTGGGATGGATCCGGCAGGATCTCCCCCTGGTGCGAGCCGAAGGGCTGGTTGGCGAAGATCTGGTCGACGGTGCGGATGGCCAGCTTGGTGTCGCGGTAATGGTTACGGATATAGATGCACAGCGCCGACATGGCGGCAATGATCACCGCCGTCGCCCAGCCGCCATCGAACAACTTTTCCACCACCAGCACGCACAGGATAGCAGCGCAGATCACGAAACCGGCCAGGGACAGCAGGAAGCGCCGCTTCCAGTGGTCGAGCTGCCTGCGGCGGCGCCACCAATAGCGGCACAGGCCGAACAGCGAAATGGCGAAGGTCAGGAACACCGAGATCGAGTACAGCACGATCAGGAGCGTCACGCTGCCCTGCGTCCAGAACAGGATCACCAGCGCCGCCACGCCCATCACCAGGATGCCGTTTTGCGTCACCAGGCGGGTGGAGAGGTAACGGAATTTGTGCGGCACCCAGGAATCGGCCGCCATATTGGACAGCACCGCCGGCCCGCCCAGGAAACCGGTATTGGCCGCCACGAACAGCAGTCCTGCCTCGAACGCCAGCACCACCATCAGCATCAGGTCGTTGATCCATTTGGCTTCGATGCCGAGGCTGCCGATGATGATGCGGAAGGTCGATGCATTAAGGGTCTGGCCATCCACATGCCTGGCGTCCCACAGCAGGTAGAGCAGGAAGATGCCGCCGGCAGTGAAGGCCAGCGACAAGGCCATGTAGATCATGGTCACCTTGCCGGTGCGCACGCGCGGCTCGGCCAGCATGTTGACGTTGTTGGAAACGGCCTCCAGCCCGGTATAAGTACCGCCGCCCTGCGAATAAGCCAGCAACAGCATCGCCGCCACGCCCGACCAGCCGATATGCTGGGCCAGGTTGCCGGTATCGGCCAGCGTGTCGGGAATCAGCGAAGGGAAATGCCCGGCATGCGCGAAGATGCCGTACAGGATCAACAGCAGGTGCGTCGCCACGAAACCGAGGAAAATCGGCAGCAGCACCCGGATCGCCTCTTTCAGGCCGCGCAGATTGAGCACGATCAGGAGACCGATGCAGATGGCCTCCACCCACAGTTTGTAAGGCTGGAAACCCAGCGGCAACATGGACGCCAGCGCATCGACACCGGAAGCGATTGAAATGGCGATGGTCAATACATAATCGAGGATCAGCGCCACCCCCGACACCAGGCCGAGATAAGGTCCCACCAACTTGGTAGCGACGCGATAGCCGCCGCCCCCGGTCGGGAACAGTTCGATCACCTGGTTATACGCCAACGCGATGATGAACACGGTCAGCGCGGTAGCGATTGCCAGATAGAGACCGAGATGGGTGTGCTCACCCAATGCGCGGAAACTCTCCTCGGGCCCATAGGCGGAAGACGACAACCCGTCCGCCCCCAGCCCGACCCACGCCAGGAAAGCCACCAGCGCCAGAGAATGGCGGGTTTCGCTCTTGAGGGGATCGAGTGCTTTCCCGATCACTATTTCACGAATCTTCAACGGCTTCATTACTTGAGGCAGGCAATGCGAAGCCGCACTGCCGTCTGTTTCTTCAACCCGCCATGATACCCGCTTCTGGTTTTGGGGACTTGCCCGCAAGTTCAAAATCCGTCATAATCTCGCGCTTGCGTTGCCGGGATGGCGGAATAGGTAGACGCACGGGACTCAAAATCCCGCGCCGCAAGGCGTGCCGGTTCGATTCCGGCTCCCGGCACCAACTGATTATTTAAAGAAGTCCAAAGATGTTTTCAAAGCCCGCGTGTCTGCTGACACAGCGGGCTTTTTGTTGTCCGCGCTCGTCCAAGGCTGCGGTAGCATGGACAACCAAGATTAATACCGCCATTGATTAAAAAAGCGCCGCTCCCTCCAGCGGCCCAACCATGTGGAAAACAGAGCGATACGACGTTGCGCTTTTCCGGATTTTCACGAAAAGAACAACCTTACCGAAGCGTTCGCTCAATTTCCCTTGTAGCGCGCGACCGCCATCTCCAGCCGAACAACATGCCCGCCGCTGCCAACAGGATGGCGGCGGCACCGATGAATTGGACTATGTGCAATCGGTGCCCAAATGCCAATGCATCCACCAGAAATGCGACCACCGGATAGATGAAGGACAACGCGCCCGTCAAGTGTGTAGGCAAGCGCTGGATGGCACCATACAGCAGGATGTACATCAGTCCCGTATGCACCACGCCCATCGTCACCAGATAGCCCCAGCCGTCCAGGCCGACAGCGTCTCCGTCCCCATGCAGGGCGAAAGGCGCCAGCATGACAATTCCCACCAGCACCTGGACCAAGGCAATCAGATGCGGAGGGACACTCTTTAATGCTTTTGTGATGAGTGCCGCTATGGCATAGAAGAATGCAGCCCCCAGCGACAGCAACACTCCTATCAAATAGTGGCTACCGTCACTGCCCATATCGGGCCGCCCCTGCACGATGAGCAGCACGCCGGCAAACGATAGCAACAGCCAGCCTAGCTTCACCCAGGTCAACCGCTCGCGCAGGAACAGCGCGCCCAGTGCCACAAGCATGAATGGTTGCGTGTTGTAGACTGCTGTCGCAATAGAGATTGAAGCACGCGGATAGGCAGCAAACAGCAGCAACCAGTTGGCGACGATAGCGATACCGCCCAGCATGGCCAGGAAAAGCTGCCGCAAGGAAATTTTGCCGTGCTTGAGATGCCCCATCGCCGCGCAGACAGGCAACAGCGTGGCAGCCCCGAACAGGCAACGCCAGAACACCACCTCCGAAGCCGGTCGGCCCGACAGCACCACCAGCCAGCCAATGGTTCCGGAAATCACCATTGCCGCAGTCATTTCCAAAACACCGCGCAAGTTGTCCTTCATCGGCCAATTCCCGTCGTTAAGCAAGGCTATACTTTAATTCGCTGCATTCATTACCCACATACGAAAAACCAGGCAAGCTCTCGAAAATTCCTTCTTTCATTAAGAAAAAAAGGAGAAATACTTTATGACGATGGATGATATCGATCGCAGCATCATCAGTTTGCTGCAAGCCGATGCACGGATGTCTACCAAGGCCCTTGCAGAACATATCGGCTTATCCGCACCCAGCGCCGCCGAGCGGCTGCGGCGCCTGGAGGAGCGAGGCGTGATCCGTGCATTTACCATCGATGTCGATCCGCGCGCCTTGGGCTACTCCTTGCAAGCAATCGTCCGCATCAAACCCTTGCCGGGAAAGCTGCATGCCGTTCAGAAATTGCTCGAAGCGATTCCCGAGATATCGGAGTGCGACAAGGTGACAGGGGACGATTGCTTCATCGCCCGCCTGCACCTGCGTTCGATCGAACATCTGGATTTCATACTGGAGCGCATCGTAGACAAGGCGGAAACCAGCACTGCCATCATCAAGTCACAACCGGTCACACGACGGCTGCCGGGGGGATGAGGCCCAGGCCGCCTCACCCTTCTGCCAAATTGTATTTCTTGATCTTGTCGTAAAGCGTCTTCTTGGGAATACCCAGGTGTTGCGCAGCTAGCGCCACGCTGCCGCCGGTCTCCCTGAGGGCGAAGGCGATCATCCCCGCTTCGAAATTCTCGACCTGCTGCGGCAGCGAAATGCCTTCCGATGCCATTTCCCGCACTGGCCCCGCCTCGCTTACCCCCAGCACCCAGCGATCAGCGAAATTGCGCAGCTCGCGCACATTGCCCGGCCACTGGCGCTGCTGCCATTGCTGCATCTGCGCCGCGCTCCAGGCCGGTACATCGCGCCGGTAGCGCACCGCGGCGGCCTGGCAGAAATGCGCCAGCAGCAATGGGATATCGCTGCCGCGCTGGTTCAGCGTGGGCAGGTCAATGGCGACCACGCCAATGCGGTAATACAGGTCTTCACGGAACTCGCCGCGCGCACTCATCTGCAGCAGGTCGGCCTTGCTGGCCGCCACCACGCGGCAGTCGATCGCCACCGACTCGTTGCCGCCCAAGCGTTCCAGCCGGCGCTCCTGCAGCACGCGCAGGAGCTTGACTTGCATGGCCAGCGGCATGCTTTCGATCTCGTCCAGGAACAGGGTGCCGCCGTTGGCGTATTCCAGCTTGCCGATGCGGCGTTTCTGCGCGCCGGTGAAGGCACCTGCCTCGTGGCCGAAGATCTCGCTTTCGAAGACGGTCTCCGGCAGCGCGCCGCAGTTGAGCGCGACAAATGCCCCCTTGCGGCCGCTGGCCGCGTGCAGTTGGCGTGCCACGACCTCCTTGCCGGTGCCGGTCTGGCCGTTGATCAGGACATCGACATCGGCCGGCCCGAGGCTGCGGATCAGCGTGCGCACGCGTTCGATGGCAGATGATTGCCCCACCAGCGGCGGCAGCTCGGGATGGCTGGCCCAGGCTTCGCGCAGCTTGCGGTTTTCCAGCACCAGGCGGCGCTTTTCCTGCGCGCGCGCCGCCACTTCCAGCAGGCGGTCGGAGGCGAACGGTTTTTCGATGAAGTCGTAGGCGCCGGCACGCATCGCGTCCACCGCCGTGCCGATGTCTCCGTGACCGGTGACCACGATCACCGGAATGTCCGGATCGATGCCCACGGCATGCTCCAGCAACTCCAGCCCGGATATCCCCGGCAAGCGCACATCGGTCACCAGGATGCCGCTGAAGTCGCGTGTGATCAGCGGCAGGGCTTCTTCCGCACTGGCCCAGGCACTGACGGAAAAACCGCCCAGCTCCAGCGTCTGTGCGGTGGCCCGGCGCACCGCCTGTTCATCCTCGACCAGAATGGCTGCGCTGTTGTTGGTGTCGTCGGTGTTTGCATTCATGATGTCAGCCGTTCTTTTGCAGCGGCAGGCGCACGATGAATTCGGCGCCGCCCTGCTCATGGTTATGCGCGGTGAGCTGGCCGTTCATCGCCTGCACGATGGACGAGGAAATCGCCAGCCCCAGGCCCAGCCCCTTGCTAGAGGACTTGGTAGTGAAAAAAGGTTCGAACAGGTGCGGCGCCACCTCGTCGGAAATGCCGGCGCCCGAGTCACGGATACGCACTACGGCCTGCCCGTCCTCAATGTCCAGTACCACGTAGACCTGCTTGCGCGGCGTGTCTTCGACCGCGTCCAGCCCATTGCGCAGCAGGTTGATCAGGACCTGCTCGGTACGCACCACGTCGCCGGTAATGCTGGCCGGCTGGCGGATATCGATAGCGATGTCCACGCCATGATGCTGGAATTCGCTGCCCAGCAGCAGCGCCGCCGCCTCGATGGTCTGGCGCAGGTCCACCGTCGCCACCAGGTCGCCGCTCTTGCGGGCGAAGCCCTTCAGCTGGGCAATGATCTTGCCCATGTTGGCGCTGGCGCTGCTGATGTGTTCCAGGTTCTCCACCGCCTGCGCAGTCTGGCCACGCGCCAGGAACTTCACCGAGTTGTCGGCGAAGGCGCGGATGGCCGCCAGCGGCTGGTTCAGCTCGTGCGTCACGCCGGCGGCCATCTGCCCCAGCATGGCCAGCTTGCCGGCCTGTACCAGCTCATTCTGGGTGGTGCGCAAGAGCGTTTCGGTCTGTTGCAGTTTGTCGTACTTGGCAGCGATGGCCTGGTTGGCGGCGGTCAATTCACGCGTGCGCTGGGCGATGCGCAAATCCAGTTCTTCCGCCGCGCGCCGCAAGGCATCGCGCGATTCCAGCCGCTCCTGCACGCGGCGCCGGTGCTGGTACCAGGCCAGCAGCGAGATCGCCAGCGCCACCATGAATAACGCCGCAGCCAGCGTCGCCAGCGTGGCCGAGCGCACCATGCGCGCACGCGACGGATACAGCATCAGTTCCCAACCGAGCTTGGAGACAGGCCGCGCCACATGCTCGCCGAAACCGCGCTGCAACGCCTTGGGCAAGGTGGTCACGGGCGCGATGGGCAGATCGGCGTACTGGTGCGTGCCCTCCAGCTCGCGCTGCATGGGTGCGCTCAGCGGCTTGAGGCTGTGGTACTTCCACTCCGGGCGGTTGCTGAGGAAGACCACGCCGCTGGCATCGGTCAGGGCGATCGGGTCGTCGCTGCTGCTCCAGGTATGTTCGAATTCCGCCAGGTCGACCTTGACCACCATCACGCCGATCGGCGCATCGCCCGAGACCTGGTCCTGGCTGCGGTAGATCGGCTGCGCAATGAAATAGCCCGGCTCGCTGGAGATGTTGCCGATGCCATAGAAGCGCCCCGCCCTGCCTTGTACGGCTTCCCGGAAATAAGGGCGGAAGCCGAAGTCGCGGCCGACGAAACTGAACTCCTCATCCCAGTTGCTTGAGGCCAGCGTCATGCCGGCGGTATTGAGCATGAAGATATGCACGGCATGCGACTGGCGCTGGATGATCTTGAAGGCGCGGTTGAGCCGGTCGATCGCGGCGGCGTCTTCAGGGTGCAGCAATACCTGGCGTACGTCGGCCTGGAAGCCCAGCGCAAACGGCAGGGTCTCGAATTTCTGCAGGATGGATTCCAGATCCATGGCCACGATCTGCAGTTGCGCCGAGCCCAGGCTTTTCTGGTCGGCCGTGGCCTTGCGCAGGCTGAGCTGATAGGTGACGCCGCACACGGCCAGTGTTGCCGCAATGAAGGCGAGGAACAGCAGCAGGTTTCTTCTGGCTCTCATGCGCTCGTGTGGTGGGGAGGAGATGCGGCAGGATGCCCGCCGGTGCGCGGGCTCCGAATGCGACGCAGCGCCTGAAAAGGCGCCGCGTCCAGCCGTGATTCAACCGTAATGATAGCGCGGATGCGGCCGGCCCAGCCTCATCTTCCGGCACACCGGAATCAGGCCGGCTTGTGCACCTTGGTACCGCCTGCGCCCCTGCCAGTGTCGTCTGCGCCATCGTCGACATGCACGTCGTCATGCAAATGGCCGTCGCGTTGCGGGTCAGGCATGCGCAGGGACACGATCAGCGCCACCAGGCACATGGCGGACACATACCAGTAGAACACCGATTCCATACCGGCAGACTTCAGCGACAGCGCCACGAATTCAGCCGAGCCGCCGAAGATGGCATTGCCCACCGCGTACGACAGGCCCACGCCCAGCGCACGCACCTCGGCCGGGAACATCTCGGCCTTGATCAGGCCGCCGATCGATGTGTAGAAGCTGACGATGGTCAGGGCCAGGATGGCGAAGCCGAACGCCGCGTACGGGCTGGAAACGTCTTTCAGGAAATGCAGGATGGGGAAGGTGCACACCATGCCCAGGAAGGCGAAGCACAGCATGGAATTGCGGCGGCCGATCTTGTCCGAGATGGCGCCGAAAATCGGTTGCAGGATCATGTACACAAACAATGCGCCGGTCATCACGCCGTTGACCACCTTGGGGTCCATGCCGGCCGTGTTGACCAGGTATTTCTGCATGTAGGTGGTGAAGGTGTAGAACATCAGCGAGCCGCCGGCGGTAAAGCCGACCACGTTGATGAAGGCGCGCTTGTGCTGCAGCAAGCCTTTCAGGGTGCCGGCATCCTTCTTCTTGCGCACGTCGGCCGAGGCGGTCTCGGCCAGCGAGCTGCGCAGGTACATCGCCACCAGCGCGCCCAGGGCGCCCAGCACGAAAGGCACGCGCCAGCCCCAGGCCATCAGCTCTTCCTTGCTCAGCCATTGCTGCATACCGAACAACACCAGCACCGCCAGCAGTTGTCCGCCGATCAGCGTCACATACTGGAAAGAGGCGAAGAAGCCGCGCTTGCCATTGGGCGCCACCTCACTCATGTAGGTGGCCGAGGTACCGTACTCGCCGCCCACCGAAAGGCCCTGGAACAAGCGCGCCACCAGCAGCAGCGCCGGCGCCCAGGCGCCGATGGCGGCATAGGTCGGCATCAGCGCCACGGCCAGCGAGCCGCCGCACATCATCAGCACGGAAATCAGCATGGAAGTCTTGCGGCCATGCTTGTCGGCGATGCGGCCGAACAGCCAGCCGCCGATCGGGCGCATCAGGAAACCGGCGGCGAACACGCCGGCGGTATTCAACAGTTGCGAGGTCGGATCGCCCTTGGGGAAGAAGGCCGGCGCGAAATAGATCGCACAGAAGGAGTAGACGTAGAAGTCGAACCATTCGACCAGGTTGCCTGATGATGCGCCGAGGATGGCGAAGATGCGCTTGCGGTATTCCGCCGGGCTCAATTGCTGTTTGCCGCTCATGGAGATCTCCTGTTGTCGCCGCCCCCTTCCTGTCCGGTTCGGCGGCGCTGTTTTTGCCCTCGCGCATCCGGTGCCGGATTGCCGGACCGGATGCGTTTTTCGAGAGCGGGAAATGGGGAGAAGACGCGACGCTAATGCGCGTGCGAAAGAACTGCCTGCATCATGTCTGTCTCCGCCTGCTTTGTTTATGGGGTAGTCATTGCAGGCTTCGTGCCAGAGCGAGGCGGGCTTGAACGAATGGTTAAGCCACTGTTTTCAAAGGATTTTTTGCGGAAGAAATTTTCATGCGACGCAACAATCGTGCGGATGTCCGGAATGCAGCAAAGCGGTGCTTGCGGGATTCCATCCAGATGGGCTGCAGAGTCTGCGGGCGAGGAAATACGAGCCGGCCGGCCATTTCCTGAATGCGGCTAACGACGCTGGGCCTTGCTTTCGCCGGGGCTTCGGAGCTGAAAAAAGAAAAACGGCACATGTCTTCCGACATGCACCGCTTTTCTGGTACCGCTGTTTGCCTGTACGGGCTGCCGATCAACGCTCCGACAACGCGTCCATCACGCACAGCGCCGTCATGTTGATGATGCGGCGAACCGTTGCCGACGGTGTCAGGATGTGAACCGGCTTGGCGCAACCCAGCAGGATGGGGCCGATCGCCACGCCGTTGCCCGATGCGGTCTTCAGCAGGTTGTAGGCAATGTTGGCTGCGTCGATATTGGGCATGACCAGCAGGTTGGCATCGCCCTTCAACGGCGAATCGGGGATCGCGGCGTTCAGGAGCTTGCTGTCGAGCGCCGTGTCGCCATGCATTTCACCGTCCACTTCCAGGTCCGGCGCAACTTCACGGATGATCGACAGCGCCTCGCGCATCTTGCGGGCCGATTCGCTGTTGCTGGAACCGAAGTTCGAATGCGACAGCAGCGCGGCGCGCGGATGCAGGCCGAAGCGGCGCATTTCCTCCGCGGCCAAGATGGTGATCTCGGCCAGTTCCTGCGCGTTCGGGTTCTCGTTGACGTGCGTATCGACCAGCACCAGCTGGCGGTTCGGCAGGATCACCGCGTTCATGGCGGCATAGACATTCACGCCCTCGCGCTTGCCCAGCACCTGGTCGATGTAGTGCAAGTGCAGTTGGGTCGTGCCGTAAGTGCCGCAGATCATGCCGTCGGCGTCGCCCTTGTGGATCGCCATGGAACCGATCAGGGTATGGCGGCGGCGCATTTCCAGCTTGGCGTACTGCTCGGTGACGCCCTTGCGGCGCGACATTTCCAGGAAACTCTGCCAGTAATCGCGGTAGCGGCTGTCGAAGTTCGGGTTGATGACTTCGAAGTCGATGCCCGGACGCAGGCGCAGGCCGAATTTCTTGATGCGCTGTTCCAGCACTTCCGGGCGGCCAACCAGGATGGGCTTGGCCAGGTTTTCATCGACGATCACCTGTACCGCACGCAGCACGCGCTCTTCCTCGCCTTCGGCGTAGACGATGCGCTTCTTGGCTTCCGCGGCCTTCTTGGCGACCTGGAAGATCGGGCGCATGAAGGTGCCGCTGTGGTAAACGAACTGCTCCAGTTTTTCGGCGTAGGCAGCCATGTCCTTGATCGGGCGTGCAGCCACGCCGGATTCTTCGGCGGCGCGCGCGACGGCTGGTGCGATCTTGATCATCAGGCGCGGGTCGAACGGCTTGGGAATGATGTATTCCGGGCCGAAGGACAGGTTGGTCACGCCGTAGGTGGCGGCCACGATGTCGGACTGCTCGGCCTGTGCCAGCTCAGCGATGGCGTGCACGGTGGCGATTTCCATCTCGCGGGTGATGGTGGTCGCACCCGAATCCAGCGCGCCGCGGAAGATGTACGGGAAGCACAGCACATTGTTGACCTGGTTCGGATAGTCCGAACGGCCGGTGGCGATGATGGCGTCGTCGCGCACGGCCTTGACGTCTTCCGGCAGGATTTCCGGGGTCGGGTTGGCCAGCGCCAGCACCAGCGGACGCGGTCCCATCTGCTTGACCATGTCCTGCTTGAGCACGCCGGCGGCGGACAAGCCCAGGAAAATGTCGGCATTGGGGATGACGTCGGCCAGGGTGCGCGCATCGGTTTCGCGGGCGAAACGCTCCTTGTCCGGATCCATCAGTTCGGTGCGGCCCTTGTAGACCACGCCGGCCAGGTCGGTGACGTAGATGTTCTCGATCGGGAAGCCGAGGTCGACGATCAGGTCCAGGCAAGCCAGCGCTGCCGCGCCCGCGCCGGAGACCACCAGCTTGACTTCCTTGATGTTCTTGCCGACCACCTTCAGGCCGTTCAGGATAGCCGCGCCGACGATGATGGCGGTGCCGTGCTGGTCATCGTGGAAGACGGGGATCTTCATCCGCTCGCGCAGCTTGCGCTCGATGTAGAAGCACTCTGGCGCCTTGATGTCTTCCAGGTTAATGCCGCCGAAGGTCGGCTCCAGGGCTGCGATCACGTCGATCAGCTTGTCCGGGTCGTTTTCATTGACTTCGATGTCGAACACATCGATGCCCGCGAACTTCTTGAACAGCACGCCCTTGCCTTCCATCACCGGCTTGGAAGCCAGCGGGCCGATGTTGCCCAGGCCCAGCACGGCGGTGCCGTTGCTGATCACAGCTACCAGGTTGCCGCGGGCAGTGTATTTGAATGCGTTGGCCGGGTCGGCCACGATTTCTTCGCAAGCCGCGGCCACGCCGGGAGAATACGCCAGGGAGAGATCACGCTGGTTGGTCAGCAGCTTGGTGGGAGTGACGCTGATCTTGCCCGGTGTCGGAAACTCGTGGTACTCCAGCGCTGCCTGACGAAGTTGCTGACGCACTTCTTCTTTCTTACTGATCATCGAATCCATAACTCTGTATTCTCTATGTTGACTTGCGAAGACCGTCGATTCTAGCAGAGGTCGGCCTTCAATCATAGGCCGCCGATTTCATGCTGCCCCGCGCAAAGCCAGTCCGGAACAGGCTTTGCGGCGTTTCATCGGCGGAGCGTGATGTCCGCGAACATGCCCTTCCACGGTGCAATTGACGACTGTTAGTGACGTGATGGGTACACGTTACGCGCAGCTTCGCAATGGCGAATCTTTACTCGCCTGCGCTGGCCGGGAAGGACGTTGTGGAAAGTCCTTACCGGCCTGGCGGCGCTGGCCGGCAAGGCTTTTGGCCCGGCGGCAGCGGTGTGCAGGCGCGGAGGTGATATACCGGTGCCCTGCCGCTCACATTTTTCCGGGATCAGTTTCCGCCTCCGCTACGAAGTTTCAGGGAAAATCGACAGCGCGCTCTTTCAGTGCATTCGCTGCAGCGCAACATCCGATTCCTTGTCCTGCCGGGCGTATGCGGAAACATATCGGCGAACGCTGATATTGTCCTCCAGAAGCGATGACAGATTAGTTACAATCGCCTCATGCTCTCCGAATTCGAACTTATTGCGCGCTATTTCAGCCGCCCGCTTGCTCCCGACAGCCGCACGGCGCTCGGGGTCGGCGATGATTGCGCGCTGATGATGCCGGCTCCGGGCATGCAACTGGCCATCTCCAGCGACATGCTGGTCTCCGGCCGCCATTTTTTCCCCGATGCAGATCCGCTGGCGCTGGGCCACAAATGCCTGGCGGTCAACCTGTCCGACCTGGCGGCGATGGGCGCCAAACCGATCGCCTTCACACTGGCGCTGGCCCTGCCCGAAGCCGATCCTGAATGGCTGGCGCCGTTCGCCAACGGCATGCTGGCGCTGGCCGACCGCCACGGCTGCGAGCTGATCGGCGGCGACACCACCAAGGGACCGCTGACCATCAGCATCACCGTGTTCGGCGAAGTGCCGTCGCAACAGGCGCTGCGGCGCGATGCCGCTCGCGCCGGCGACGATATCTGGATTTCCGGCTCGCTGGGCGATGCGCGCCTGGCGCTGGCCGGCTACCGCAACGAACTCGCGCTGTCCGACCATGAGCTTCTGCAGGCCGCGCCGCGCATGCATGAGCCGACGCCGCGTGTGGAGCTGGGCATCGCGCTGCGCGGCATTGCACATGCCGCCATCGATATCTCCGATGGCCTGGCCGGCGACCTCGGCCATATCCTGCAACGCTCCAACCTCGGCGCCACGCTGGACGCAGACGCCCTGCCGCCCGGCAACGTGCTGCAGCAGCGCGAGCTCGAACTGCGCCGCCGCTTCACGCTCAACGGCGGCGACGACTACGAACTCTGCTTTACCGCCCCGGTCCGCCTGCGCCATGCGGTGGAGAAGGCCGCACATGCGGCCGGCGTCGAAGTCGCCCGCGTCGGCACGATGGAGCATGCCCCCGGCCTGCGCATCGTCGATGCCGGCGGCGAACCGCTACAGCTGGAGCTCGGCTCCTTCGACCATTTCCGTTCATGAACCCAGACATTTCCTCCTCTTCCGCCGCCGCGCCGGCCAGCAAGAAGCGCCGCGCCAACGCCCAGTTCATGCTGGCCCATCCGGCGCACTGGATCGCGCAGGGCTTCGGCAGCGGCCTCTCCCCCATCATGCCGGGCACCGCCGGCACGCTGTTCGCCTGGCTTTCCTATGTTGTGCTCTCCGCACGCTGGCCGCATGTGTTTACCGCAGCCAATTGGCTGGCCATCATCGTGGCCGGTTTCGTGATCGGCATCTGGGCCTGCCATCGCACCGGACATGCACTGAACTCGCCCGATGACGGCAGCATGGTGTGGGACGAGATCATCGCCTTCTGGCTGGTGCTGGTGCTGGTGACGCCGGCCAGCACCAAGGTGCAGTTCGCGGCATTTGTCGTGTTCCGCTTCTTCGACATGGTCAAGCCGCCGCCGATCGCCTGGTTCGACCGCCGCTTCAAGGGTGGCTTCGGGGTGATGTGGGATGACATCGTGGCGGCCTTCTATACGCTGCTGGTGTTCGCCTTCTGGCGCGTCTACGCCTGACCTCCGGAACGCCCGCGATATTCCGATTCAAGAATCGTGAAGACGGGAGTATCCTGTCCCTGCATGCACATGATCAACCGACCGCGGCCGTTGGAAGCGGCCGACGGTACAGCCAAGGATGACACTCATGGACACCACGATTGACTTAGCCACACGCGTAGGCCAGGCCCTGAAGGCCAAGAACCTGCTGTTAGCCACTGCCGAATCGTGTACAGGAGGCGGCATCGCGCACGCCATCACTGAAATCGCCGGTTCCTCCGAATGGTTCGACTGCGGTTTCGTCACTTATTCCAACGCCTCCAAGAATGAGCTGCTGGATATCCCGGAAGCCATGATCGCGCTGCACGGCGCCGTCAGCGAGGAGATCGCCGGCGCCATGGCTGAAGGCGCGCTGGCCAACAGCAGTTCGGATGTCGCCGTCTCCACCACCGGCATCGCCGGCCCCGGCGGCGCAGTGCCGGGCAAGCCGGTGGGCACCGTCTGCTTCGGCTGGAAGGTGGGCGACAAGACTTACACCGAACGCCTGGTGTTTTCAGGCGACCGGCAAGCAGTGCGCGAGCAGACTGTGGTGCATTCTCTCAAGGGATTGCTCAAGCTGCTGGCGGACTGAAGACATCCCCAAAAAGAAACAGGCCGCGCTTGCATTCGCAGCACGGCCTGTTTCTTTTCAAGATGGTTTGTCGTCCCCTGCAAAGGCAGGGACGACATCGCGCTCACCGATACTTGTTGATCGTGTCGCGCGTCTCCAGCGCCACGCGGCGTGCCGCCGCGGTGAAGTCTTCGCCGGTTTCCGGCTTGGCGTACAAAATGGCGCGCGAAGAATTGATCATCATGCCGGTACCGGCAGCCGTCTTGCCGGATTTGACCGTGGCTTCGACGTCGCCGCCCTGGGCGCCTACACCCGGAACCAATAACGGCATGTCGCCGATGATGGCGCGCACTTGCGCCAGTTCATGCGGGAAGGTGGCGCCCACCACCAGGCCGCACTGGCCGTTGGTGTTCCATTTCTCGGCCACCAGGCGCGCCACGTGCTGGTACAGCGGCTTGCCCTCGACTTCCAGGAATTGCAGGTCGGAACCGCCCGCATTCGACGTGCGGCACAGCACGATCACGCCACGGTCTTTCCACTCCAGGTAAGGCGCGACCGAATCCCAACCCATGTAGGGGCTGACGGTGACCACGTCGGCGTTGTAGCGCTCGAAGGCTTCACGTGCGTATTGCTCGGCGGTGGCGCCGATGTCGCCGCGCTTGGCATCCAGCACCAGCGGGATATCGGGATAATGGCGGCGGATGTAGGAGCAGATCTGCTCCAGCTGGTCTTCCGCACCCAGCGCGGCAAAATAGGCGATCTGCGGCTTGAAGGCACAGGCGGCATCGGCTGTAGCGTCGACAATGGCGCGGCAGAATTCGAAAATCGCGTCCGATTTGCCGCGCAATTCTTCGGGAATCTTCTTGACGTCAGGGTCCAGGCCGACGCACAGCAGGGAATTACGCGATTTCCACGCGCCGTTTAACTTGTCGATGAATGTCACGGTGATGCCTTAATATGCAAAGATGCGCTATTGTACCGCTGGCACCGGAAAAACCGCGTTTCCGCCCGCTTTTTCAAGGCTTTTGAGGCGAAAAAAGGAGACTTGGAATACGGCATCCCGGTTGCACACGCTTTATTTTTCTTACGAGGAACACAACATGAAAAAATGGTTTGCATGGCTGGCTACCGCTTTCCTGGCCCTTGCTCTGTCGGGTTGCGGCTATAACGACTTCCAGGCCAAGGACGAAGCCACCAAAGCCGCCTGGGGCGAAGTCGTCAACCAATACCAGCGCCGCGCCGACCTGATCCCCAACCTCGTCAATACCGTCAAGGGCTATGCCGCGCACGAGAAAGACACGCTGGAAGCCGTGACCCAGGCGCGCGCCGCCGCCACCAGCTTCCAGATCACGCCGGAGGTGCTGAACAACCCCGAAGCCTTCGCCAAATTCCAGCAGGTGCAGGGCCAGCTGTCGTCGGCGCTGTCGCGCCTGATGGCGGTGTCGGAAAACTATCCGCAGCTGAAGGCCGACACCAGCTTCCGCGACCTGCAGTCGCAACTGGAAGGCACCGAAAACCGCATCACCGTGGCGCGCCAGCGCTACATCGCCGCGGTCCAGGAATACAACATCTTGGCGCGCAGCTTCCCCAGCAACATCACGGCGAAAGTCTTCGGCTACCAGGTCAAGCCCTCCTTCACGGTAGAAAACGAGAAGGCCATCTCGACCGCCCCCACCGTCAACTTCGGCAAGTAAGCCTGAGCGCGGGCATCGCCGATGCGTAAATTCCTCCTGCGACTCCAACTACTGCTGGTCCTGCTGCCCATCCTGGGCAGTGCGGCCGCAGCCGAGGATTTCGTCCCCATTCCGCCACTATCCGGCCACGTGATCGACCAGGTACACATGCTGGACGATCAGCAGCGCGCCGCGCTGAACAGCGTGCTGGCCGAGTACGAAACCCGCACCGGCAGCCAGATCGCGGTACTGCTGATGGCTTCCACTGCACCGGAAGCCATCGAGCAATACAGCATCCGCGTGGCCGAAGCCTGGAAGCTTGGCCGCAAAGGCGTGGACGACGGCGTGATCCTGGTGGTCGCCAAGGACAATCCCAAAGCGCTGCGCCGCCTGCGCATCGAGGCCGGGCGCGGCGTGCAAGGCAGCCTGACCGATGCGCAGTCCAAACGCATCCTGGAAGACGTGATCGCGCCGCATTTCCGCCAGAACGATTTCTACGGCGGGCTGGCGGCCGGCGTGTCGGCCATCGCCGGCCTGCTCGACCAGGAGAAGCTGCCGGCCGCGCAGCGCCACGCCCAGCCGGCGCAGGATGACAGCGGCGGCTGGGTGACGCTGATCGTGGTGCTGGTGTTCCTCTTCATTTTCTTTGCCATGCTGCTCAAGTCGCGCCGCAACGCGCGCAACAACCTCAATAGCAACGACTGGGGCCACAGCACCGGCGCCGGCGTCATCATCGGCAGCATCCTGGAGCAGGTCGTGCGCAACGCCGCTTCCGGCCGTTCGGGCGGTTTCCCCAGTTCCGGCGGCTTTTCGGGCGGCTCCTCGGGCGGCGATTCATTCTCGGGCGGTGGCGGCACATTCGACGGCGGCGGCGCCTCGGGAGACTGGTGAGATGAGCAAGCAAAAGACACAGCCCCCCATGATCGGCCGCATGCTACGCCACCTCGCCGGTACCCATGCGGCGGCACGGCGCGCCTTCCCTTCGGCCACGCTCAAGGCGATCCAGGCCGGGATCGGCGAAGGCGAAAAGCAGCATCGCGCCCAGGTACGCATGATCGTCGAGGCTTCGCTGTCGCTGGGTGCGGTATGGCGAGGAGAAAGCTCGCGCCAACGCGCGCACGAACTGTTCTCGCGCTACCGCATCTGGGATACCGAGGAAAACTGCGGCGTGCTGGTCTACGTCAACCTGGCCGACCACAAGGTGGAAATCGTTGCCGACCGCGGCGTCAGCCGTGTAGTGACGCGCCAGCAGTGGCAGGACGTCTGCCGCGCCATGACTGCCGGATATGCGCATGGCGCCTATCACGAGAGCACCCTGCAGGCGCTGGAACAGCTGCATGTGCTACTGGCCGACACCATGCCGCGCGACAGCGGCGATACGGCCGGCGCCAACGAACTCTCCGACAAGCCGCTGATACTCTGACCGTCCCAAAAAGAAAACGCCGCCTGCGGACCATCCGCGGCGGCGCTTTTCATTGGCGATTCAGCCGGCCTCAGCCATTCTCATATACCCACTGCAACAGCGCATCCTGCGCCTTCTGCCCGGCCGGCGCGTTCGGGTGGTTGATCAGGAACACCACCACGTAGGACTTGCCCGACGCGGCCTGCACATAGCCGGCGATGGAACGCACGTCATTCAGCGTGCCCGTCTTGATATGCGCCTGCCCTGCCACGCTTTGCGTCTTCAGGCGGCGGCGCATGGTGCCGTCGTAGCCGACCAGCGGCATCGAGGACACGAATTCCGGCATCAGCGGCGAACGGTAGGCCTGGGCCAGCATGCCGCCCAGCAAGGCGGGCGTGACCCGCTCCACGCGCGACAGCCCGGCGCCGTTCTCGATGGCCAGGCCGCTCGTGTCGAGCCCCTTGTCATTGAGCCAGGCGCGCACCGCGCGCGCGCCGTTGACCGCATCGCCGGGCTGGCCGCTCGTCTCGGCGGCCAGGGTCAGCAGCACCTGGCGCGCCATCACGTTGTTGCTGTACTTGTTGATGTCGCGGATCACCTCGGGCAGCGTGGGCGACTGCACCTCGGCCATCAGCCGCGCCGACGGCGTCACGGCGCCGCTGACCACACGGCCGGACAAGCTGCCGCCGAGCTCGGCCCACATCTGCGCGAACATGGCGCCTGCGTACTGCACGCTGCCCATGCGGTAGGGATGCACGTACCAGACCTTGGGCCCGCAATCGGCCGGATAGGCGCCGGAGAAGGTTGCCGACGACGCATCGTTGGCCAGCACCAGCTTGCCCTGCCAGTCGCCGCAAGGCTCCTGCGACAAGCGCGGCGGCGTAATCGTGTAGCCGGCCATGGGCGGCTCCATGGTCACGGCTACCGTCCCGGTTGCGGCATTAGGCTCGAAGCGGAAGGCCAGCGTCTTGTAGTTAAGCAGCAGCGCATCCGGGCCGACGTTATAGGGCTTTTGCGGGTCGCCGTCGAACTGCGACGGATCATAGGTCGACTCGGCGAAGAAACTGCGGTCGATCACCAGGTTGCCGCGGATATCCTTCACTCCCCTGGCGCGCAGTTGGCGCAAGAACAGCCAGAAGTTCTCCATCACCAGCTTGGGATCGCCGCCGCCCTTGATGATCAGGTCGCCATTGAGCACGCCCTGGTCGAGGGTGCCGTCGACATAGGCCTGGGTCTTCCAGGAATAGGTCGGCCCCAGCAGCTCCAGCGCGGCGTCGGTGGTCACCAGTTTCATCACCGAGGCCGGATTGAAAGGCTGCGTCAGGTTGTTGGCCACCAGCGCCCGCTTGCCGCTGTCGGCGTCAAGCACCAGCACGCCGGTGTTCTGTTGCGGAATATGCGCCACACGCAGCGCCCCGACCACGGCCGGCGGCAGGCCCTGGGCAGGAACGGCGGCGGTTGCAGCCAGCAGCGAAACGGCGAGGGTCAGCGAACGGAATGACGGCAGGCGGGAGCGATGCAAGGGAAAAAACGAGGGGAAACGCAGCATGATTCAACCGAAAATGGAGATCACGCATTATAGAGGCAAGCCACGCGGCAGGCTGCGCGCCGCTGCCGGCGACACAATGCCGTCACAGGCCTGTGCGACAATACCTCGGCCATCGTTATCGAAACGACATGACATGCGCGCACCGGCAGCTCCGCGCGCCTGCGCCGCCGATTTTGCCTCACGGCCAAGGCTTTGCGTTACGATGGCAAAAGCTGCCTAGTTACATTGGCTCAAACAACAGGATGCACTTTCCGGTACGCGGAGGCGTTGCCGGAATCGCTACAGATACGGCTGGCAATCCTCCGGGACAGGACGAAAGAGAAGCACCGATATGTCATCCAGCACTACCAGGCGACGCGCCAGGACCGGCGGCAAGCGGCCATTGTCCGCGCTGCTGGCGTTACTCAATCCGGTCGCACTCTATCGCAAGCGCCCGAACCGCCCTGACGCTCCTCCTCCGGAGGCCCTGATTGGCAAGGGAGTGCGCTTCGTCAACCGCATCTACCTCCTGCGCGCGATCGGCCTGGGCATCGGCTTTTTCTGCGTCTCGGCCGGATTCGTGCAAAATCCGGTGAGCTGGCCGCTGTGGGCGCTGCTGGTATTCCACGGCTTCGCCTGGCCGCACCTGGCGCGCCACTGGGCGCTGCACAGCAAGATCCCCTACCGCGCCGAACGCCGCAACCTGGTGATCGACGCCGGCTTCGGCGGTTTCTGGATCGCTGCCATGGACGGCAACCTGGTGCCCAGCGCAGTCATCCTCTCCATGATCTCAATGGACAACATCGCTGCCGGCGGCGTGCGCCTGTTCATGCGCGGCGTCTACGCCAGCGTGGCCGGCTTCCTGCTCGGCTGGCTGGTGCTCGATTACCGCTTCATGCCGCAATCCGACATCGTCACCATCGTCGCCTGCCTGCCGATGCTGGCGCTCTATCCGCTGGTGCTGGGCAAGTCGACCTACGACATGTCCAAAAAGCTGGCCGAGCGCTCCCGCGAATTCGAGATCGTCAGCCAGATAGACGGCCTGACCCGCCTGTTCAACCGCCGCTACTGGGAAAGCCTGCTGATCGAGGAATTCGAGCAGTGCCGCCGCGGCGGCCACGGCGCCTGCCTGCTGCTGCTCGACCTCGACCACTTCAAGAACATCAACGACACCCACGGCCACCTGGTCGGCGACGAAGTGCTGCGTAATTTCTCGCAACTGCTGCGCGCCAACCTGCGCGAGGATGACCTGATCGGCCGCTATGGCGGCGAGGAGTTCGTGGCCATCCTTCGCCACACTTCGGCTACCGATGCCCTGCTGCTGTCGCAGCGCCTGGTCGAGCAAGCGCGCAGCAAGCAATCCGGCAGCGACAGCCTGTGGGGCTGCACGGTCAGTGCCGGCCTGGTGCCCTTCACGCCTGACATGGATGCGCACTACGTCTGGCTGCAGCGTGCAGACCAGGCCATGTACTGCGCCAAGGGAAAGGGCCGGGATTGCCTGGTGGCCTGGGATGCGGGGCTACACCGCGCGCACGGCAAAACCGCAGCCGACGTGCAGACCGCGTGAACGAATTGCTGGGGAAGGCTTTTTCGCTGGACAGCGTGAACCCATGAAGCGCGTGGGCGCAAAAAAGGCCGATGCTTTCGGGGCCGCCACGAGACCACTGTGAAAACATCGACCTAGGGAAATCAAGGGAGGGGCATCAACGTACAGTGAAAGACCTGAACTCTCCAAAAAAGTGGTCTCCGCCGAGCCCCTGCCACTGCCGCAACGAGCGGCAAAGCGGGCGCAATGCCCGCTAAATTAGCACTGGTAGAGCCTCCAGCACTAAAAGCGCCAGCAACGCGCCGAACACCGCGCCGATTGCCCTGCAACTGGTTCGAAGTACCTTGGAGGCGACCGGCACCTCGCCGCATAACAGCAGACCGGCCAGGGTCATCGGGATGAAAAACATCAGATTGTTCATGATGATGTTCGGCATGATGCGTCTCCTCATTCAGCCTTCACATTCAAAAATCCGCTTTCGAATTATTCTCATCGGGTGGCCCGGCATCGCTGCCAGCCTTGCCCGGCGTGACTTTGTGATTTGAGTATAGGCTGCGTGTCATATAAAACAAGCAGCGCCGCCGACAATTCGTTGCTGCACAGCAGCGATAAAGCGCGGCCATGGCATTGTTGCAGATGCACAAATTTTCAGCAGACGGCCGGATTTGCCTTGACCCTCGTTTAAGCGCAAGCGTAGAATTCGCCCGTTCTTATTTTTTTGGAGTCCCTCTCATGGGCACTTGTTCGGGTGACAGTTGTTGCCGGGTAACTCCCGGTTAAGCCTCGGCAAGATTCAGCAGGACATCCTCCTGCCGTCATCTTGCTATCAGGCAGATGACGGTATCTCAATGCATACGGAATGACACTTGGCAGCCACTGGCTGCAAGTTGCCGGAAGAAGTCCAGGCGCGGTCCTCGCGTTTTCTTCCCGATATTCCGCCGCATCGTTTTCCCTCACAACAACAGATCGACGACCGACCGCCGCAGACATTGCTGTCGACGCGGCGAGCCACAGTTTGTCCGTATGGCGCTGGTTGCACCGCAACCAGCGGAGCAAGCTTATTGCCGCCGCTTCGTTGCGGCCGGAAGACGCCTGCACCAGCGAACCGACTTGGCCCGCCACTGGATGGTCTTGCGGGCAGGCTCAGTACAGGCGCTTGTGAAAGGGGCTCCGCTCAACCGAAGCGGAGACTGCAATGCGACAGAAAAAAACATGAAGATCCGATGTTTGTCATCGATCCGTCAAACAAGCCCGTTAGAGTCCTGACTCGGATCGCCTGACGACGCCACCTGAATGCGTATCCTGCCCGGTCAGTATTGCGCATCGGACCGTAAGAACCTGTCCCGATCTCGTCGGAAACAGGTTCCAAGCCACTTCGCCCCTTCCCGCCCTGGCGGCGAAAACAACATGAAAAGAAGTACGCCATGAATCTGAACCTGCTGAAAGAGACCTTCGCCGGCTTCATCCGCGCACGCGGAATGGACCGCCACTTCCGCCGCCTTGGAATGGACATGTTCCGCAGCGCGCCGGTGACCAAGGACATCCCGCAAACCCTGGCCCAGCAGCTCAGCGAAGCTGCCCGCTGCGACACCACCGACCTGCTGCAACGCCTGAAATCGCGCCATGACGGCCTGACCGAAGCCGAAGCCGACGCCATCCGCGCCGAAGTCGGCCCCAATGAGGTCGAACATGAAAAGCCGCTGAGCTGGCCGGTGCACCTGTGGCACTGCTACAAGAACCCGTTCAACCTGCTGCTCACGCTCCTGGCCGCGGTCTCGTTCTATACCGAAGACATGAAGGCCGCCATCGTGATCGGCACCATGGTGGTGATATCGACGCTGCTGCGCTTCGTGCAGGAGGCGCGTTCCAATACCGCGGCCGACAAGCTCAAGGCGATGGTCAGCAACACCGCCACCGTAATGCGCCACGACCTGGCCGAGGAACTCGCCGCCGAGGCGCAGCGCTACTTCGACATCAAGCTGCATCCCAAGGGCGCCAAGCGCATCGAGCTGCCGATCAAGAAGCTGGTGCCGGGCGACGTCGTACTGCTCTCCGCCGGCGACATGATTCCCGCCGACCTGCGCCTGCTCTCGGCCAAGGACCTGTTCGTCAGCCAAGCCGCGATGACCGGCGAATCGCTGCCGGTGGAAAAATTCGTCCACCCCGCCAACACCGACACCGGCAGCCCGCTGGAGCTGGAAAACCTGTGCTTCATGGGCACCAACGTGGTCAGCGGCTCGGCCTCCGCCGTGGTCCTGACCACCGGCAAGCGCACCTATTTCGGCGCCCTGGCCGAGCGCGTGACGGCCACCGACCGTACTCCCACCGCCTTCCAGGCTGGCGTGAACAAGGTTAGCTGGCTGCTGATCCGCTTCATGCTGGTGATGACACCCGTGGTGTTCTTCCTGAACGGCTTCACCAAGGGCGACTGGGTCGAGGCTTTCCTGTTCGGCCTGTCGGTCGCCGTCGGCCTGACGCCGGAAATGCTGCCGATGATCGTCACCTCGACGCTGGCCAAGGGCGCCGTCGCCCTTTCCCGCAAGAAGGTGATCGTCAAGCGGCTGGACGCGATCCAGAACTTCGGTGCGATGGACGTACTGTGTACCGACAAGACCGGCACCCTGACCCAGGACAAGATCTTCCTGGAACGCCACACCGACATCCGCGGCGAGCTCGACGACGAAGTGCTGCAGTACGCCTATCTGAACAGCTATTACCAGACCGGCCTGAAGAACCTGCTGGACGTGGCCGTGCTGGAACACGCCGAATTGCAGCGCGAAATGTCGATTGCCTCGGCCTACCGCAAGGTCGACGAAATCCCCTTCGACTTCCAGCGCCGCCGCATGTCGGTGGTGGTGTCCGAGCGTGAAGACCACCACGAACTGATCTGCAAGGGCGCAGTGGAAGAGATCGTTTCGGTCTGTACCCGCGCGCGCCTGAACGGCGAGATCGTGCCGCTCACCCCCGAACTGCTGGCTGAAATCCGCGAGACCACCGGCAGCCTGAACGCCGAAGGCCTGCGCGTGGTGGGCGTAGCCGCCAAGGACCTGCCGCCGACCAAGGAAACCTACAGCCTGGCCGACGAGTCGGACCTGGTGCTGATCGGCTACATCGCCTTCCTCGACCCGCCGAAGGAATCGACCGCGCCGGCCCTGGCCGCACTGCGCGAGCATGGCGTGGCAGTGAAGATCCTGACCGGCGACAACGAACTGGTAACCGCCAAGATCTGCCGCGAGGTGGGCCTGGAAGTGGACGGCATGCTGCTCGGTTCGCACGTCGAGAAGATGACCGACGAAGAACTGGCCGTGGTCGTCGAAAAAGTCACCGTGTTCGCCAAGCTCTCCCCGACGCACAAGGAACGCATCGTGCGCGTGCTGCACGACAAGGGCCACGTGGTCGGCTTCATGGGCGACGGCATCAACGACGCCCCGGCCCTGCGCGCGGCAGACATCGGCATCTCGGTCGACACCGCAGTGGACATCGCCAAGGAAGCTGCCGACCTGATCCTGCTGGAAAAGAGCCTGATGGTGCTGGAAGAAGGCGTGCTCGAGGGCCGCAAGACCTTCGCCAACATGCTCAAGTACATCAAGATGACGGCCAGCTCGAACTTCGGCAACGTGTTCTCGGTGCTGATCGCCAGCGCCTTCCTGCCCTTCCTGCCGATGCTGCCGTTGCATCTGCTGGTGCAGAACCTGCTGTACGACGTGTCGCAGATCGCCATCCCGTTCGACAACGTGGACAAGGAGTTCCTGAAAAAACCGCAACGCTGGGATGCTGCCGACATCGGCCGCTTCATGGTGTTCTTCGGCCCGGTCAGCTCGGTCTTCGACATCACCACCTTCGCGCTGATGTGGTACATCTTCGGCGCCAACTCGCCGGACCACCAGACACTGTTCCAGTCGGGCTGGTTCATCGAAGGCCTGCTGTCGCAGACGCTGATCGTGCACATGATCCGCACCCGGCGCATTCCCTTCCTCCAGAGCCGCGCCTCGTGGCCGCTCATGGGCATGACGATGATCATCATGGCCATCGGCATCATTATCCCGATGTCGGAGTTGGCGCACTACTTCAAGCTGGAAGCGCTGCCGCTGTCCTACTTCCCGTGGCTGGCTGGAATCCTGCTGGCATATGCGGTGCTGATCCAGCTCATGAAGAACTGGTATTCGAAGCGCTACGGCTGGCAATAAGCCGATCCACGCGGTTCGCTGAAATGAAAAAGGGTTGCCTGCAAAGGCAACCCTTTTTTCTTTGGCGCTTTACCCGGAACCGGGCAACGGCACTCAGGCAATCACATGCATACAGCTTCAGTTCCCGGCCAGGCCGGCGGCGATATTGATGCACAGGCCGATGATCGCGGCATTGAAGATGAAACAGATCAGCGAATGCGCCAGCACTGCCTGGCGCATGGAGCGCGTGGCAACACCCACGTCGGAAGTCTGCACGGCGACGCTGATGGTGAAGGAAAAATAAAGGAAATCCCAATAGTCGGGAGTGGCTTCGCCGTCGGTAAAACGCAGCGGCAGGGCTTTCGGATCGTCGTCCCCGGCGTAAAACAGGCGCGCATAGTGCAGCGTGAAAATCGTGCCGATCAGGAACCAGGAACCAAACACGGTGGCCGCAGTAAAAGCGTAGCGCAGTATGCGCCCTTCATGCCCATGGTTGCTGCCAGCCAGTTCCAGCAGGATTGCCAGCAGGCTGGCAATGGCGGCGATGCAGACCATGCACAGCACCAGTTGCGCGCTTTCGTCTTCGGTCTCGGCCAGGCGCTTGGCATCCTGGGCGTCGGCGAGATACATCATCAGCCAGATCGTAATGAGGTAGGTCCAGACGCCGGCGTTCCATCCAATCAGGCAATGCGTCACCGGGGAACCGGCGGGAATCAGCAAGCCACAGGCTATGCCAACAAGGATGGCAACCAGCAAACGCGGATGGACCTGGACAATATTGCGGGCAACGGACATGGCATCAATAAGGAGCTAGAGGAATGGGACGGCACAAGCGGACGCACCGGACAAAAAACATCGTCCAAAAATAATGGCTGAAACATAGCATGCTTCAGCCATTTCTCTCCACGCCCAACGCCTGCCCTTACCTGGAAGAAGATATCTGATGCGCCACACGCGTGGCCTCGTCAAAGCTCTTGAAGCCGGTCAGCGCCATGGTATTGATGGTCAACGGCTCCTGCACGGTGGCCATGTTCGTCACCCGCCCCTCGACCACCGCAGCGATCTGGCGCCCCACCAGTTCGCGCGAACCGGCGATCAGGCGCGCCGTCCCGCTTGGCGAAAACTGCAGCAGCAGAATGGCGCGTCCGGCCGCATCCTTTTGCGCAGTGGCCCGCTGGACGTCGGAGGCATCCAGCAATGCCCTGGGCGCAAGATAGACCACACTGCCCGGAACATCGCTGTTCTCGGCCTTGATCCATCCTTGCGTCGGCACCGTGGTGGCGCCGCGCAACTCGAATGGATTGGATTGCGAAATGGCGCCGGTGCTGCCGCAGCCCGCCAGTGCGACCAACGCCACACCTGCTGCGGCCAGCCCAAGCAGGCGGCGCAAGCAACTTGCGGATGACAAATGGATAGGCATTCTCAAAATTCATGCTCCTTCAGCGCGCGTTTGGCGCGTTCGCGGGCGCCGGCCAGGGCTTCTTCCTCGGTGGGATAGATGCCGGCCGGAATATAGGTTTCCGCGATGTCGGGTTCGCGGGTCAGGCGCACGAAGACTTGCGCCTCGTAGGCGTGGTCGGGTTTTTCGATCGCATCATAGCGAGCGATGTGGGTGCCGTTCTGTATCACTTTGTCCGTCATGCCGCCTCCTGTCCCGGTTGCGTTGAAGGCGGTTAGACACAGGGGTATGCGCGAGGTTCTGAAAATTACGCCCGGGAAATCTTCTCGACATCGTCACGCAAGATGCGCATTCCGATGGGAAAGTATCAGGCCGCCAACGGGAAACGCACCGTGAAGACCGTACCTTGCCTTGCTTCGCCGCAAGCCAGAGTGATCACCGCGCCGTGGTCGCGGGCGATCTCGCGCACGATCGCCAGGCCCAGCCCGCTGCCGGCCACCTTGTCGTTGGCGCGGTAAAAACGGTCGAAGATCAGTTCGCGATGCTCGGGGGCGATGCCTGGGCCGGAATCTTCCACCGTCAGCAAGGTAGCCCCGTCCTGCTCCTGGCAACGCACGGTGACGCTGCTGTTCGGCGGCGAATAGCGCACCGCGTTGTCGATCAGGTTGTCGATCAGGTCGGACAACAGGAAACGGTCGCCGCGCATGCGGCCCGGCTGCAGGTCGAAGCCGAGGTCGATCTGTTTCTTGTCGGCCTCTTCGATGAAATGCTGGATGGACTCTTCCACCAGCTTGTCCAGCGACAGGCTCTCCAGATTGCGCTGCTCGAACTGGCCATGCTCGGAACGCGCCAGCGCCAGCAATTGGCGGCTTTGGCGGATCATGCGTTCGACCGAGGAATTCATCATCTCCAGCGAGCGCGTGGTGTCGGGTTCCTGCTGGTGCTTGGCATGCAGCAGCTCCAGCTGCAGTTTGAGGCCGGTCAACGGCGTGCGCAATTGGTGGGCGACATCGGCCAGGAAATTCTGCTGCGCCTGCTCGCCCGTGCTGATACGGTCCATCAACTGGTTCATGGCGCCAATCAGCGGCAGCAGCTCGACCGGAGAACCGGTGCTGTCGATCGCGCCCAGCTTGCCGTGGCCGCGCTGCTCCAGATTGGCCTGCAGCGTCTGCAACGGCCTGAGCCCGCGCCGCACAGCCACCAGCACCGCAGTCAGGGAGATGAA
Source organism: Herbaspirillum chlorophenolicum (assembly GCF_001189955.1). Lineage (GTDB taxonomy): Bacteria > Pseudomonadota > Gammaproteobacteria > Burkholderiales > Burkholderiaceae_D > Herbaspirillum > Herbaspirillum chlorophenolicum. The sequence goes on from NZ_LFLT01000005.1 coordinate 69,537, forward strand.
GGTGAGCACGCCGTCCAGGGCCAGGAAAGACAGCAGGATCGTGTAATGAGCGCGATTGCGCTTGCGTACCGTCTCGGCCACCGCTACCGAAATCACGCCGTTCTTGACGCGCACCTGCAGCGCGGCGATGCGCACCGGCTCTCCGCGCATCTCGGCGTCGTAATTGATGGGACGCTCGAATACATCGCTGTCAGGCAGAGGGGGAAAGCCCTTGTCGCCCAGGATGATCTCGCCCTTGATGTTGCGTACGGCGAAAAAGGTGGTGTCGGAATGGTTGCTGCGCAGGATCTGTTCGGCCTGCTTGGTGAGTTCCGCGAAGGTTTTTTCCTGGCGGTGCCGCACCTGGGCATACAAACCCCAGGTCGAATCCATCAGGTTCTGGTCGAACGCATGCTGGGCCGGCAGCCAGGCCAGCCAGTAGGTAACCCCGGCGCCCACCAGGTTGATGAGCAGCAGCGGCGCAATCAGCCACTTCAGCAGGTCGCGCCGGATGCTGGGATGCAGGGCGGGCATGCGTTCAAGCCAGCGCAACAATCAGCTCTCGCTCTTTTCGAGCATATAGCCGAAGCCGCGGATGGTACGGATGGCCACGCCCGAGTCGGCGATCTTGAGGCGGATGCGCGAGACATAGACTTCCACCGCGTTGATGGTGAAGTCTTCGCCCCAAGGCAGCACGGCGTCGATGATCTGCTGCTTGGAGACCACGCGTGAAGCGTGCTGCATCAGATATTCCAGCACCGTCCATTCGCGCAGCGACAATTCGATCTTGCGGCCATCGATGTCAGCGCGCTTGGTGGCATTGTCCAGCGACAGGCCGCCTACCGACAATTGCGCCGGCTGCGGCGCACTGCGGCGGACCAGCGCTTTGATGCGCGCCACCAGTTCGGGTGTGGCGAAAGGCTTGACCAGGTAGTCATCCGCGCCCAGCTCCAGGCCATGCACACGGTCGGGAATAGTGTCGCGCGCGGTCAGGAGCAATACCGGCGTGTTGTTGCCGGAGGCGCGCATGCGCCGCAGCACTTCGAAGCCGTCGATGCCGGGCAGGCCGATGTCGAGCACCAGCACCGACGCATTGAAACGCTGCGCCAGCGCATCGGTGCCGTTATTGACGGTATGGACGGTGAATCCATGGGAATTGAGTACACGCGACAGGCCGTCGGTGAGCACCGGGTCGTCTTCGACCAGCAGAACGTTCATAGGGACTTCACGAGAAGAAAAACGGCGCAAAAAATCTGCGAACCGGGACATCGTATTGCAGCCCCGTGAATGCTGCAAACGCGCGATTGTAAAGCTCCCGCCACGTCGCTTGCATTTTGTTTCATTTTTGTCACAGTCAGTTTTTTGTCAGCAATTCGACAGCATTCAGTCAGCCCCGGGATTTAGTCTAGCCGACCATGCGAATGAGAATCCACCTCATTCTCAAAAATAGCATCCAGTACAGTTTTCAGCCAGCCAAACGGTCTTGTCAGGTCGGATTAGCCAGCCAATGGAATTTCCCGCTCCACCGGGGGCATCTCCTTCGCGCCAACCCAACCATCCATAAAAACATGAACCGTCTTTCGCCAATCGCCGCTGCGCTGGTCGCAGTATTCGCCGCGCCTGTGCCGCTGTATGCCCAACAGGCCACCCCCGATAACGCCCCCGCGGCCAACGCCGGCCAGCTCGCGCCGGTCACGGTCGAAGGCAATCGCGACGACTTCGCTCCCGGCCCGACGGCATTGTCCAAGCTGCCGGCCGACCCGCATGACGTGCCGCAGTCGATCACCGTGGTCAACAAGGCACAGATGCAATCGCAAGGCGTGGCCTCGCTGGCCGATGCGCTGCGCAATGTCTCCGGCATTACGCTGGGCGGCGCCGAAGGCGGCCAGATCGGCAACAACATCAACCTCAACGGTTTCTCGGCCCGCACCGATATCTACCTCGACGGCTTCCGCGACCGCGGCCAGTACTATCGCGACACCTTCGCGCTGGACGAGATCGAAGTCCTGATGGGCCCCTCTTCCATGCTGTTCGGCCGCGGCTCGACCGGCGGCGTGATCAACCAGGTGTCGAAGAAGGCCAACCTCAAGGACGCCACCGAGGTATCGGCATCGGCCACCACCAACGGCCTGGTGCGCACCACTGCCGACTACAACCACAAGCTCTCCGACACCTCTGCCATGCGCATCGAAGCGATGGCGCAGAACGGCCCGGCCAGCACGCGCAACCAGACCAATGTGCAAGATTTCGGCGTCGCCGGTTCCTATGTGAACGGCATCGGCACCTCGACCGAGATCACGCTGTCGGCGCTGGTCCAGCACAACCACGACATGCCCGACTACGGCCTGCCCGCCCTCAACGGCCACCCGGTCAATGTCGACCGCGATACCGCCTATGGCCTGCTGTCGGACCGTACCAACCAGGACGTCGTGGCGCTGTCGGCCGGCGTAAAGCACAAGATCGCTCCCGATGTCACGCTGCGCAACCAGACCCAGTTCAACTGGGTACGCACCAGCGCCGTGGAAACCGCGCCCAATACCATCGGCACCGTCTCCGGCACGGGCTTCACCGCGCTGACCGGCACCAGCTCGCTGCCGCTGTCGAGCCTGTACGTGCGCGGCCAAAGCCATGACCGGAATATCCAGGACTACTCCATCTTCAATCAGACCGAACTGAGCGCCAAGGCCGCCACCGGCAGCATCAAGCACGACCTGCTGCTGGGCCTGGAACTGGGCCATGACGGCTACGACAACCAGGCCTATTACCGCAACGGCAGCTGCAACGGCACCGCCCTGCAGGCCAGTACCGCCACCACCGGCTACCTGTCCTGCGTGCCGGTGCTCAATCCCGGCTACAGCAGCGCCGCCGCCAACACTGCCAGCAGCGTCGGCAACCACGCGGGCGGTTCGGCCAACACCGTGGCCGTCTACGCCAACGACACCATGGAACTGGCCAAGGAATTCAAACTGGTCGGCGGGCTGCGCTATGACCGCTATATCGCGAGCATCAGCAACACCATCAGCGTACCGGCCTCGGCCAGCCAGACCGTCAACTTCCTGAGCGTGCGCGCCGGCGCCATCTGGCAGCCCAGTGCGGCGCAATCGTACTACCTGTCCTACGGCACTTCGTTCAACCCGTCGCTGGAACAGTTGACCGGCACCAACGGCCAGCAAAACCTCGATCCGGAAAAGAACCGCTCGTATGAAGTCGGCGGCAAGTGGGATGTGGCCCAGGGCCTGGCATTGAACGCCGCGGCCTTCCAGATCACCAAAGAGAATGCGCGCAGCCAGGTGTCCACCGGCGTCTATGAGCTGCAAGGCACGGTGCGCGTGAATGGCGCGCGTGCCGGCGCCACCGGCCGCATCACGCGCGACTGGCAGGTCGCCGCCAATTACACCTACCTGGATGCCCAGGTGATCGGCGCCTCCGGCCTGGACGGCACCCTGGGCAAAATCCCCGTGAATACGCCCAAGCACACGCTGACCACCTGGAGCACTTATGACGTGGCCCCGCACTGGCAAGTCGGCGGCGGCGCCACCTATATGTCGCAGCGCTACGCCAACGCGACCAACACGGTCCAGGTCGGCGGCTACACCCGCTGGGACGCCACCGTGGCCTACCTGCAAAAGGACTACGATATCCGCCTGAACCTGTTCAACCTGACCAACAAGATGTATTACGATGCGCTGATCCAGTCCGACGGCGGCCGTTCGGTGCCGGGCAGCGGCCGTACCGCGATGCTGTCGGTCAACTACCGTATGTAAAAAACACTCATCGAAAAATCCGCCCATGCTGATCACCATCCCCAAACTGCTCGACGAACAACAGGTCAAGGCCGTGCGCGAGTTGCTCGATGGGGCGGGACCGGCGTGGGTAGATGGACGCGTGACGGCGGGCTACCAGGGCGCGCCGGTAAAATTCAACCAGCAGATCGATGAGCGTTCGGAAGTGGCGTTGCAATGCCAGCGCATCATCACCGGCGCGCTGGAGCGCAACCCGCGCTTCATCAGCGCCGCCCTGCCCAACCTGATCTACCCGCCGATGTTCAACCGCTACGGTGAAGGCATGGCCTTCGGCGCGCATGTGGACGGCAGCGTGCGCATCCACCCGCACAACGGCCGCAAGCTGCGCACCGACATCTCGGCCACGCTGTTCCTGGCCGATGCCGCGCAATACGATGGCGGCGAGCTGCAAATCGAAGACACCTACGGCATGCACAGCGCCAAGCTCGATGCCGGCGACCTCGTGCTCTACCCCGCCACCAGCCTGCATAACGTGACCCCGGTCACGCGCGGCGTGCGCGTGGCGAGCTTCTTCTGGGTGCAAAGCCTGGTGCGCGACGACGGCCGCCGCGGCATGCTGTTCGACATGGACAACGCCATCCAGCGGCTCAACCAGAGCAACGCCGACGAACTCGCGCGGCGCACGCTGGTGGGCTGCTACCACAACCTGCTGCGCCAATGGGGCGATACCTGAGCCCTACTTGAAGTAGCGCGGGTCCATCTTGCGGAACACCCAGGCCGAGACCAGGGTGATCACGCCGACGATCACGAAAGTGATCTGGAAGCTGAAGCTGGTGGCCGCACCCGAATCATCCTTGAACAGGTTCACCAGCGTGCCGCCGATGGTCACGCCCAGGCCGATGGCCAGCATCTGCACCATCGAGAACAGGCTGTTGCCGCTGCCGGCATCGTTCTTGTCCAGGCCCTTCAGGGTCACGCTGTTCATGGCGGCAAACTGCATCGAGTTGGAAGCGCCGAACACGGCCAGTTGGGCGATGCCGGCGGCGAGCGGCCAATCCGGCGTAATCAGCGCGAAAGAAACGATGGCGCCGCCCACCAGCAAGGTATTGACCAGCAGGAAATTGTCGTAGCCGTAACGCTTGACCAGCGGCGCGATCCACGGCTTGGCGATGGTGCCGGCAATGGCCGCCGGCAGCAGCACCAGGCCGGATTGCAGCGGCGAATAGCCCAGCCGGACCTGCAGCAGCAGCGGCAGCAGGAAAGGCACCGCCGAGGAACCGATGCGGCACACCAGGTTGCCGGCCAGGCCGATGCTGAAGTTGGGCTCCCTGAACAATCCCAGGCGAAACAGCGGCCGCTCATGACGGCGCGCATGCAGCCAGTACAGCCAGACCGTGAGCGCCGCCAGCACGAACAGGACCGCGCTCCAGATGCCGCGATGGGTATCGAAAGGCACATCCAGCGCCAGCGAGAAAGCCACCATGCAGCCCGACAGCAAGGCACAGCCCAGCACGTCGAACTTCGGCGCCGCCGGCAACAAGTCGTTGGGCAGGTAGCGCAGTACGGCCAGCATGCCGACGGTGCCGATGGGCACGTTGATCAGGAAGATCCAGTGCCACGACAAGCTTTCCACCAGCCAGCCGCCCAGGACCGGCCCCACCACCGGCCCCAGCTGGCCGGCGATCGAAATCGAGGCCAGCGCCGCGATATATTGCGCGCCCGGCACGCTGCGCAGCACCGCCAACCGCCCCACCGGCAGCAGCATCGAACCGCCGATCCCCTGCACCACGCGCGCCGCCAGCAGTTGCGGCAGCGTATGCGCGGTAGCGCACAGGATGGAACCGATCACGAACACCAGGATGGTGGCGAAATACATCTTGCGCGTGCCGAAACGGTCCGCCAGCCAGCCCGAGGCGGGCGTGAGCGAAGCCATCGTCAGCGTGTAGGCCACCACCACCGGGTGCATGTTCAGCACCGGCTCGCCCAGGCTATGCGCCATGGCCGGCAAGGCGGTATTGACGATGGTGGTGTCCAGCGTCTGCATGAAGAAGCCGGAGGCGACAATCCACAGCAATGCGCGCTGCGACATATCGGAAGACTTGGCGGAAGGTTCGGACAGCGGGTCGGGTTGTTGGGCGGACATGGAGTGTGGCACGGAAAAAGCGGCGGGGACATGGAAGCTGACTGCCTCGATGTCCCCGCGCGATGGAATTGCTTTCTTCTTTCTTTGAAGCAGTCGCCGCTATTTTAAAGCGTTTGGCCGACCGGCATCAGAAGGCCTGCGGACGCCACTTCAACAGGCGGCGCTCCAGCGCATGCAGCAGCCAGTCCGCCGCCAGCGCCACCACCGCCAGCACGATCATCGCCGCGAACACGCCGCTGGCGTTGAAAGCGCCCTGGGCGGTCGAGATCAGCAAGCCGATGCCCTGCTTGGAACCCAGGAACTCGCCCACTACCGCACCCACCAGCGCAAAGCCGAAGCTCACGTGCAGGCTGGCCAGAATCCATGACAGCGCCGATGGGATCACCACCGCGGTTGTCACCTGGCGGCGCGATGCGCCCAGGATCTGGGCATTGGCGATCATGTAGCGGTCGGCTTCGCGCACGCCCTGGAAGGCATTGGCGAACACCACGAAGAACACCATCACCACCGCCAGCGCCACCTTGGACGCCATGCCCAGGCCGAAGGCGATCACGAAGATCGAGCCCAGCACCACGCGCGGGATCGAGTTGGCGATCTGGATGTAGAGGCTGAAGACATCCGACAGCAGCTTGTTGCGGCCCAGCACGATACCGGCGATCACGCCGGCCACCGAACCGATCAGGAAGCCCAGCACGGTTTCTTCCAGCGTCACCAGCACCTGGGTCAGCAGCGGCCCCTGCGAAGTGCCTTCGACCATCCATTCGTAGATCTGGGCCACGATCAGCGTCGGCTGCGAGAAGAAGAAGGGATCGATCCAGCCGATGCGGGCGAAGAGTTCCCAGCCGCCCAGCACCACCACCAGGATGGCGATGCGCAGGCCGATGACCAGGTTGCGGCGCCCGCGGATCTTGCGCTGCGCTTCGGCTTCGACCGCGGCGATATCCTGCATCGCCGCGTTGTGTGTGGTTTGTGCTTGTGTCATGTTACTCACCTGTGTTTGTTGGTTTTTGTCCTGCCTGCAAATCAGGCGATATGCACTTCTTCACGCAGATCGCTCCAGATCTTGCGCGAGATGTCGATGAAGCGCTGCTCGTAGCGCACCTCTTCCATGACGCGCGGGCGCGGCAGGTCGATCGGGTAGACGCTCTTCAAGGTCGCCGGGCGCGCGGTCAGCACGTAGACCTTGTCGGCCAGCGCGATCGCCTCTTCCAGGTCGTGGGTGACGAACACCACCGAGCCGGAATGGGCCGACCACAATTGCAGCAGCTCGTCTTGCATCAGCGTGCGGGTCTGCATGTCGAGCGCGGAGAACGGCTCATCCATCAACAGGATCTCCGGGCTGTTGATGAAGGTCTGCGCCAGCGCCACGCGCTTGCGCATGCCGCCCGACAACTGGTGCGGATAGTGGTCGCCGAACTTGTCCAGGCCGACGCGGCGGATCCATTCATCGGCCAGCTGGTGCGCCTGTGCCTTGGACTGGCCCCGGAACATCGGGCCAGCAGCGACGTTGTCGCGCACGCTGCGCCACGGAAACACGGCATCGTTCTGGAATACGAAACCGATGCGCGGGTCGATGCCGTTGACCGGCTGGCCCATCACGCGCACTTCGCCCATGGTCGGCTTCAAGAGGCCCGTGATCAGCGACAGCGTGGTGGACTTGCCGCAGCCGGTGGGGCCGACCACGGCGACGAACTCGCCGCGTGCCACGCTCATGGAGAAGTCGCGCAGCGCCACGGTGGCCTTGCCATCTGCAGTGATGAAGCGGCAAGTCACATTGCGCAGTTCGATGGCCGGCGTTTCCTGATTGCCGGCGGCTGGTTTGGCGAAAGCGTTTTGGTTGATCGCATTCATCTTGATGCTCTTTCTTGGGCTGAATAATCCCCTGACGCATCGAAACGCATCATGGTCGTTGGCAAAAAATCGGAGAAAACAGGGACCGGTGCTGCTGCCGGAAGAGAAGCGGTCCCGCTCCTCTCCTCCGGTCCCTTCAGGTTCGCAGGCTTACTTCACCTGGTTCACGAACTCGTCGGTGTAGGTCTTGGACAGGTCCACGTGCTTGCCCTTGACGTTCGGATTGAAGCCCGACAGCACGGCCAGCACGGTTTCCGGTCCGCCCTTGGGCATCTTGCCGTCCGGCGAATACATCGGCAGCGAGTTGTTCAGGGCCTGCACGTAGAGCGCCTTGTTGTTGCCGTAATAATCCTTGGGCATCTTGTCGGCGATCTGTTCGGCGCTGTGGGTATTGATGAACTTGAGCGTCTTGACGAAGGCGCGCGCCAGCTTTTGTGCATCATCCTTGTGGCCGTTGAGCCAGCTGCGCTGCACGTACAGGCTGGAAGCCGGATACAAGCCGCCCAGCGCCTTGACGGTGCCTTCCACGGTACGCATGTCGACCAGCACTTGCGCGTCGCCGGTCTTGAGCAGTTGCGAAGCGGTCGGTTCGGTGGTCATGCCGGCATCGATACGGCCCTGCTTGATGGCGGCAATGAAGGTGTTGTCCGCGCCCACCGGCAGCACCGAGAATTCCTTGGAGCTGATGCCGTGGCGCGAGGCCAGGTATTGGGTCAGGAAGTTGGTCGACGAACCCAGGCCGGTCACGCCCAGCGTCTTGCCCTTGGCATCGGCCATGCTCTTGAAGTTGGGTGCGGCCTTGGTGGAGACCAGCTCCACTTCGCCCGGCACCTGGCCGAAGATGGTGATGGCGGTGATTTCCTTGCCCTTGGTTTGCAAGTCGATCGAGTGGTCATAGAAACCCACCACTGCCTGCACGGCACCGGCCAGCAGTTCGTTCTCGGCATCGACGCCAGCCGGCTGCGATTGCAGCTCGACATCCAGGCCTTCTTCCTTGAAATAGCCCAGTTGCTCGGCCAGCTTGGCCGGCAGGTAAACCATCTTGGTAATGCCGCCCACCATGATGGTGATCTTGCCGGCGGCAAAGGCCTGGCTCGGCAGCGCAGCCAGGGTGGCGCTTGCCACGGCCAGCGATGCCAGCGACAAAAGGGTGCGGCGAATATTCTTGTTCATGTCAGTCTCCTGTTGGATGATGCCTTGGCGCAGGCGAAACCTGCGGATTCTAAGCCTTGTACGGTTTGCCTGCGCTGCGCCAGCCTTACTTGACCTGGTCGACGAACTCGTTGGTGTAAGTCTTCGACAGGTCGATGTTCTTGCCCTTGATGTTGGGGTTGAAGCCGGCCATCACCTTCAGCACCTGCTCCGGGCCGCCGGCCGGCATCTTGCCGTCGGGCGAATACATCGGCATGGAGGCCTTCAGCGCCTGCACGTAGATCTTCTTGTCGCCGCCGTAATAGTCCTTGGGCATCTTGTCGGCGATCTCTTCAGGTGTATGGGTCTGGATATACTTCAGGGTCTTGACGAAGGCGCGCGCCAGCTTTTGCGACTCGGCCTTGTGACTGTTCATCCACGCGCGGTTCACGTACACGCTGGAAGCCGGATACAGGCCACCCAATGCATTGCGCGTACCCTCCACGCTGCTCATGTCGACCAGTACCTTGGCGTCGCCCGAGGCCAGCAGGATGGAAGTGGTCGGTTCGGTGGTCCAGGCCACGTCGATGCGCTTTTGCTTCATGGCGGCGATCAGGGTATTGCCTGCGCCCACCGGCAGCATCGAATAATCGGAAGTCTTGAGCCCGGCGCGGCTGGCCAGGTATTGCGCAATGAAGCTGGAAGAAGAGCCCAGGCCGGTCACGCCCAGCGTCTTGCCCTTCAGGTCGGCCATGCTCTTGACGCTGCCGGCCAGGTCGGAGCGGACCATTTCCATGCCGCCCGGCACCAGCAGCAACTGGGTGATCGAGGTGATTTCCTTGCCCTTGCTCTGCAAGTCGATGGAGTGGTCGTAGTAGCCCACCACCGCCTGCACGGCGCCGGCCAGCAGCTCGTTCTCGGCGTCAACGCCGGCCGGCTGCGACTGCAGCTCGACGTCCAGGCCCTCTTCCTTGAAATAACCCAGGTTCTCGGCCAGCTTGGGCGGCAGGTAGATCAGCTTGTTGATGCCGCCGACCATGATCGTGATCTTGTCGGCTGCATGGGCCTGCGGAGCCGACAGCACCAGCGCGGCAGCCGCGACGGCGGTAGCGCTCAGCGCCAGCAGGGAACGGCGAATTACGGAAGCTTGGAACACACGGGCGTCTTGACGCATTATGATTGTCTCCTGATTTTGGTGATGGGATGGTCTGGCGCCATCTTTACTTTTTATTGATTTGCCCGCGTATTCTAAGAAGCTGAAACCTTCATCCAGCTTTCCAAAAAACCGTTTTTTTATTTGCACCGCAACAAAACCAACGAGACATTTGCATGAAATTGCTCCTGATCGAAGACAACCCGCAGCTCGCCCATTGGCTTGAACAGATCCTGAAAGAACACAAGTTCAGCGTGGATATCGCGGCTGACGGCGAGATCGCCGACCAGGTTCTGCGGGATGAGAACTACGACGTGGTGCTGCTCGACCTGATGCTTCCCAAGCTGGGCGGAAAACACGTCCTGCGGCGCCTGCGCGAGCGCCACAACGGCGTCCCGGTGATGATCCTGACCGCCAGCGGCTCGATCGACGAGAAGGTCGAGTGCCTCGGCGCCGGCGCCGACGACTATCTGGTCAAGCCCTTTGAAATACGCGAGCTGGTGGCGCGCATCAAGGTGCTGATCCGCCGCCAGACACCGGACAAGGCCGCTGAAATCCATTGCGGCGATCTGGTCTACGACAGCAACACACGCCAGTTCGCGGTATCCGGAAATACCCTGGCATTGCCGGCGCGCGAGCACGACGTACTGGAAATCCTGATGCTCAAGCAGGGCAAGACGGTGTCCAAGACCGCCTTGATGAAGGGGATCTTCAGCCTGTCGGAGGAGCCGAGCGCGGACGCCATCGAAATCTACATCTCGCGCCTGCGCAAAAAGCTGGATACCTCCAGCGCCGCCATCATGACCCTGCGCGGGCTGGGCTACCTCCTCAAGCAAAAAGATGATTGACAGCCTGCGCCTGCGGCTGCTGCTATGGCTGCTGATCCCGATGACGGTATACGTCGGCCTGTCGGCCAGCGACGCCTACGACAACGCCGTCTCCAGCGCCACGCTGATCCAGGACCGCGCCCTGCTGGCCTCGGCCCGCATGATCGCCGGCCAGGTGACCTGGCAGGAAGGCGCGCCGGTGGTGTCGGTACCGCCCGCGGCCCTCGAAATGTTCGCCTCGCCGGCGCAGGACGCGGTGTACTACCAGGTGCTGATGGACGACACCACGCTCCTGGCCGGCCGCCCCGACTTCCCGGTCGATCCTGACTTCGCCGCCATCCATCCGGTCTATACCACCACCGTGTTCGACGGCCGCGCGCTGCGCGTGGCCAGCTACATCCGCGCACTGTACGACGAAGGCACGCTGCGCATGGTGGCGGTGTCGGTAGGCCAAACCATGCAGGGCCACCAGGAAATGCTGGAGGACCTGTGGCAACCGTCGCTGCGGCGCCAGATCGTGCTGCTGCTGCTGGCGGTGGCGCTGGTGGTGCTGGGCCTGACGATAGAGCTGCGCCCCATCCTGGCGGTGAAAGACCAGTTGGCAGCACGCGATCCCAATTCGCTCACGCCGCTGCGCACCGGACAATTGCAATTGGAGTTGCGCCCCATCGTGGAAGCGATCAACCAGTACATCCAGCGGCTCAACGCACAGGTGATCGTGCAAAAGCGCTTCGTTGCCGACGCCGCGCACCAGTTGCGCACGCCGCTGACCGTGATCGATTCGCAAATCCAGTTCGCGCGCCAGCTGGACGATCCGGCGCGCCTGCCGCAGGTGCTGGCCGCGCTGCACGACAGCAGCCGCAACATGACCGACCTGACCAACAAGCTGCTGCAACTGTCGCAGGCCGAAGCCTCCAATAGCAGCGCCTTCCCGCGCGGGCCGGTCGATCTCATGGCGGTTGCCGCCACGGTGCTGGAAGAACTGGCCGGGCTGGCGCTGAAGAAGCACATCGACCTCGGCATGGAAACCGAACTGGAAAGTGCGCCGGTCAACGGCAATGAAGCGCAGCTGGCCGGCATGCTGATGAACCTGATCGACAACGCCCTGCGCTACACCCCCGACGGCGGCAAGGTAACGGTGGGCATTGCGCGCGAAGGCGACGACAGCCATGCAGGCGGCAGCGGACAATTTGTCATCACCGTCAGCGATAACGGCCCCGGCATCCCGGCCGAAGTGCGCGAGCGCGTGTTCGAGCGCTTCTATCGCAACGCTGCGCCAGACCAGCCCGGCTCCGGCCTGGGCCTGGCCATCGTGCGCGAGATCGTGCAAGCCTCGCATGGCAGCGTAACGCTGGATGCGCCCGAAGAGGGAAGCGGCCTGGTCGCGACGGTGAGATTGCCGGCATTGCCAGGGCAGGCCGCAAACCGCAGCCGTGAATGATCGGACGATCTGGATGCGGAAAAGAAAAAAGCCAGCGCGAAGCTGGCTTTTTCATAGATCTTGGTGGAAAGTGCAAGTTTCGAACTTGCGACCCCTGCAGTGTGAATGCAGTGCTCTACCCCTGAGCTAACCTTCCATTTGAACAACGCCGCATTGCTGCCCCGTTGTTCGAGAGGCGAGATTATGGCACAAGTTTTCCGGCTTGGGCAAGGGGCACGTAAATAATTCTCGCGCCTTCGTCATGGCATCAGGCCTGCGGCGCTTCTTCCGGCGGGGGCGGCTCGAAACGCCACACGCAGGCGCCCCTGACTTCCTTGTCAAGCTGGTTGAGCACGTCTTCATGCAGACGCTGGTCCTCTTCGCCGGCGGCGACCACGATCACGTCGGCCAGCGGGGCCAGTTCCAGTGTAGCGCCGTCGGCGCCCTCCTCGTCGCCACCGCCCAGACCCATGGTCAGCGAATTCTGGCCGCGCGTCATGGCCAGGTAGACCTCCGCCAGCAGCGCCGCATCCAGCAAACCGCCGTGCAAGGTACGGTGGGCGTTGGCAATGCCGTAGCGGTCGCACAGCGCGTCCAGCGAGTTGCGGCGGCCTGGGTGCAGCTCCTTGGCCATCTGCAGAGTATCGACCACTTCGGCGACGTGCTCGGAGAACGGCGGCAAGTCCAGCAGCGCCAGTTCGGCGTCGAGGAAGCCGACGTCGAAGGGTGCGTTGTGGATGATGATCTGCGCGCCGCGCACGTAGTCGAGGAATTCAGGCGCGATCTGCGCGAACGTCGGCTTGTCGCGCAGGAAATCGGTGGTCAGCCCGTGCACCGCCAGTGCGCCTTCTTCGGAGTCGCGCTGCGGGTTGATGTAGTGGTGCAGGTTGTGGCCGCTCAGTTGGCGGTTGAGCACTTCGACGCAGCCGATTTCAAGTATGCGGTTGCCGGCGCGCGGCGACAGGCCGGTGGTTTCGGTATCGAGGATGATCTGACGCATGGGGCTCCTGCTCTTTCTGTCTGTATCGGCTTATTTGATGCTGTCCACGCCGCGGTTGGCCAGTTGGTCGGCGCGCTCATTGCCGGCGTGGCCATTGTGGCCGCGCACCCAGCGCCATTCCACCTTGTGCTGCGCCTGGGCGGCGTCCAGCGCCTGCCACAGGTCGGCGTTCTTGACCGGCTCCTTGCTGGCGGTCTTCCAGCCGCGCGCCTTCCAGCCGTGGATCCATTCGCTGATGCCCTTTTGCACATACTGGCTGTCGGTGTGGACCACCACGTCGCAAGGACGCTTCAATGCGTTCAAGGCCTGGATCACCGCCATCAGTTCCATGCGGTTGTTGGTGGTGTTGTGCTCGCCGCCGAAGATTTCCTTCTCCTGGCCGCCGGACACCAGCAGTGCACCCCAGCCGCCCAGCCCGGGGTTGCCCTTGCAGGCGCCATCCGAATAAATCTCTACTTTGTCCATGCTTGTCTGTTCTGGCGCTGCACGCCTTGTTGGTTACCGCCGGGGCCGCGATCATACCCGATCCGGCCGGCGACGGTTCATTCCGATTTGTGAATCCGATTGGTGGCCGGCATGCCTCTGGGCGCCTTGACCTTCTGCCGGCTCAGGGCCGGGCCGACCAGTCGCATGCCGGGCACGCGCTTGATCGCCTGCACGATGTAGACCGCGCCGAAATACGGCCACCAGCGGTCGCCGGCCTTTTCCATGAAGCCGAAACGGCTCAGCCATTTGTCGGTTTCGCAAGGTGGCGCGTAGCAGCCGAAGTGGCCGCGGTTGACTTCCATGTTGAGCAGCTTCAACCAATCCTTCAGGCGCGGCAGGCGGATGAACTCGCCGTCGCGCGGCAGGAAGTGGGCGCCGGTCAGGCGGCCCGCCGCCTGGCGCATGCCCCACAGGCTGCTGGGATTGAAACCGCAGATGATCACCTGCCCTTCCGGGATCAGCACACGCTCGACTTCGCGTAATACCTGGTGCGGCTCGGCGGCGAACTCCAGTACGTGCGGCAGCACCACCAGGTCCAGGCTTTGGCTGGCGAACGGCAGCTCGCAGAAATCGTGCGCCAGCACTTGGGGGATTTCCAGCTCGGACTGGCTCTCGCCCGGCATGACGTTGTCGGTCAGCCAGCGGTAAGGCATGCGGTTGGCGGCCAGCGCGTGGATCTGCGGCGAACCGATCTGCACGGCGTTGAAACCGAAGATGTCGGCCGTCAGCGTATTGAGGTAGTGCTGCTCCCAAGCGCGCAAGTACGTGCCGGTCGGTGTCTGCAACCAGGCTGCGAGGTCTATAATTTCCGGATTGTCACTCATTTATTCGATCGCGCCTTATGACCGAGCAGCCAGCCACGCCAGCCAAACCGGATCGGAAAACTTCATTGGATGTCCTGGCCGTACCGGCCTTCAACGACAACTACCTTTGGTTGATTCATAACGGGCGCTATGCCGCCGTGGTGGACCCGGGCGACGCCGGGCCGGTCTTGGCCGCGCTCAAGGAAAACGGCTTGACGCTGGCCGCTATTCTACTGACTCATCATCATGCTGACCACGTCGGCGGTGTAGCCGAATTGGCCGAACGCGCCAGGAGCGCCGAATTCCCTGCCATTGCGGTGTACGGCCCGGCGCGCGAACGCGCGAAAATCGCCGGCATCACACAGCCGGTGGCCGAAGGCGACCGGGTCAACCTGCCTCGCCTGCCGCTAGACCTGACCGTCATCGAGGTGCCGGGGCACACGCTGGGCCACATCGCCTACCATGCAGCTGGCGAAGGCCTGCTCTTTTGCGGCGACACGCTCTTTGCCGGCGGCTGCGGCCGCCTGTTCGAAGGCACGCCGGCACAGATGGTGGACTCGCTTGCCAAACTGGCAAGCTTGCCGGGCGACACCAAGGTCTATTGCGCGCATGAGTACACCATGTCGAACCTGAAATTCGCGGCTGCGGTAGAGCCCGACAATGGAGAGCTTGCCGCCCGGATGACAGAAGAGCAGGCCAAGCGCGACCGCGGGCAGCCTACCGTTCCCTCGACCATCGGATTGGAGCGTAAAACCAACCCATTCCTGAGGGCGACCCAGCCCACCATCGTAAAATCGCTGCAGGATGCGGGACGTTTGCAGACGTTTGGCGAAGTTGAGAGCTTCGCCGCACTACGCGAATGGAAAAATACCTACAAATAAGCCGACGATCGCGGTGATTTGGCGCCAAAACCCAAGCAAATCAAGGATTTGGCTTTGTAACAGCGGCCAATTTTTACTTGACTGCGGAAAAGGGTCTTCCGTACACTCCCTGCATTCCCCATTTTGGCGCGCCGGTTTTTACGCATTTTTACCAAGAACCTTTGGCGGCGCCAGGTGCGAGTCGTGCTTGGGGGAAATCCGCAGTTTCCGATCTTGCATTGCCGCCATGACTGCCCAGCGATGGAATCCGATGAAATCGTTTTCCGGCAGAAGGCTATGAGCTTATGTACAGCTCTGCAACGGAAGCGCCGAATGCAAACTTTAGCCCTCTGGCACAGGATAACGCCCTCATGCAGCGAACACTGAAGAAACTCGCTTTAGCCGCTCTGTTTTGCGCAAGCACCCCGCTGCTCTCCCACGCCAACGACATCTCGATCTACCCCGCTCCCTTCAATGCGATCAATCCCGAGCTCGGCGCCAATGCGCTGCCGGGGATGAACGACATCGATATCTGGACCCGCATCCGCAAGGGCTTCGGCATCCCCGACCTGGACAACAGCCTGGTCGAGAGCCAGACGCAGTGGTACAGCTCGCGCCCCGACTACATCCAGCGCACCACCGTGCGCGCCTCGCGCTACCTGTTCCACGTGGTGCAGGAACTGGAAAAACGCGGCATGCCGACCGAGCTGGCGCTGCTGCCCTTCATCGAATCGGCATTCAACCCGGAAGCGCTGTCGACCGCCAAGGCGGCCGGCATGTGGCAGTTCATCCCGTCCACCGGGCGTGACTACAACCTCAAGCAGAACATGTTCACCGACGAGCGCCGCGACGTGCTGGCCTCGACCGATGCCGCGCTGACCTACCTGCAAAAGCTGTACGGCATGTTCGGCGACTGGCAGCTGGCGCTGGCAGCCTACAACTGGGGCGAAGGTTCGGTGCAGCGCGCAGTCAACCGCAACCTGGCGGCCGGCCTGCCGATCGACTTCAACACGCTGTCGGCGCAGATGCCCAATGAGACGCGCAACTACGTGCCCAAGCTGCAGGCGGTGAAGAACATCATCGCCAATCCTGGCGCTTTCGATATCGCCCTGCCCAAGGTCGACAACCAGCCCTACTTCGTCACCATCGGCAAGACCCGCAACATCGACGTGAAGGTCGCCGCGCAACTGGCAGAACTGTCGCTGGACGAATTCAAGGCGCTCAACCCGCAGTTCAACCGACCGGTGATCATCGGCGGCGAAGACACCAAGATCCTGCTGCCGGAAAACAATGCCGAGAAGTTCAAGGCCAACATGTCCAAGTGGACCCAGGCCTTCACCAGCTGGACTGCGCATACCGTCTCCAGCGCCCGCGAACGCATCGAAACCATCGCCAGCAAGTTCGGCACGACGCCTGAGGTGATCCGCAGCGTCAACCAGATTCCGCCGCGCATGGTGCTCAAGGCAGGCTCCACCATCTTGGTGCCCAAGTCCGAGGAAACCACCTCGCTCGATACCGAGCTGACCCCTGAAATCGCCGACAACGCCCGCCTGGCCATCGCACCGGACGTACCGGAAAGCCGCCGCATCTATGTCAAGGCCGGCAAGCGCGACACCCTGGCCGGCATCGCCGGCCGCTACCGCGTGAGCGTGGCGCAGATCAAGGAATGGAATGGCTTGAAGCGCGACACGCTGGCCGCCGGCCAGAGCCTGCAATTGAACGTGCCCAATACTGCGCATGCCGCACCGACCCGCGTGGCAGCCGTGCACCGCCCGGCGCCGGTACGCAGGCAAGTCGCCGCCGCCAAGGCGCCGGTGCGCAAGGCAGCCCCCGCACCGGCACGCAAGGTGGCCGCGGGCAAGCCGATCACGCTGGCCTCGGGCAACAGCGCACGCAAGCAATAACGCCCTTCGGACGCACAAGGTCCGATGCAGAAATCCGGAGGATGCCGGAGGAGACGACAGCAGTTCGACTGCCATCACAACAAGAAACCAGAAAGCCCCGCGCAAGCGGGGCTTTTTGTTTGCGCCGTCCGCCGGACAGCTGCACCGGAGCGGCTACCTCCGCATCACACTGCGTAAGACGCCGCCAGCAAGCGCTGCGTATAGGCATGCTGCGGGCGCTGCATGATGTCCTGCGTGTCGCCCCTCTCCACTACCTTGCCGTCCTTCATCACCAATACCTGATGCGCCATGGCGCGCACCACCGCCAGGTCGTGCGTGATGAACAGATAAGCCAGGCCGTGGCGTCGCTGCAGTTCCGACAGCAGCTGCAGCACCTGCTGCTGCACGGTGACATCCAGCGCCGAGGTCGGCTCGTCCAGCAGCAGCAATTCCGGCTGCAGCACCAGCGCGCGGGCGATGGCGATGCGCTGTCGCTGGCCGCCGGAGAATTCATGCGGATAACGCTCCAGCACCGAATCCGGCAAACCGACTTCCGCCAAGGCATCGGCGATCTTGCGGCGCTGCTGTTCCGCGCCCAGGTCGGGATGATGCAGCGCCAGGCCTTCGCCGACGATCTGCTCCACCGTGCGGCGCGGCGATAGCGAGGCATACGGGTCCTGGAACACCACCTGCATGCGCGAGCGCATGGGGCGCAGCTCGCGGCTGGGCGTGTTGTCGATGGACTGCCCATCGAAGCGGATCGTCCCCGCTACCTGGGCGCCGGACAAGCGCAGCAGCGCCATGCCCAAGGTCGACTTGCCGGAACCGGATTCACCGACGATGCCCAGCGTTTCGCCCCGGCGCAGTTGCAGGTCCACCCCATCGACTGCCTGGAACAGGCGCTTCCTGAACCAGCCCTGCTTGATCTTGTAGGTGCAGCGCAATTGCTCGGCCTGCAGCACCACGCCTGCATCCGGCGCGACATCGGCGACGCTGCGCTGCGGGCGGCTTTGCAGCAGCTTCCTGGTATAGGGCTGCTGCGGGTTGGCGAAGAGTTCCTCGGTAGGCGCGGCCTCGACCAGCTTGCCCTTTTCCATCACGCCCACATGGTCGGCGAAATGGCGCACCAGGTTGAGGTCGTGGGAGATGATCAGCACCGCCATGTTTTCATCGCGCTGCAACTGGTTCAGCAGCTCCAGGATTTGCACCTGGATGGTCACGTCCAGCGCCGTGGTCGGCTCGTCGGCGATCAGCAGCTTCGGCTTGCAGGCCAGCGCCATGGCGATCATCGCACGCTGGCGCTGGCCGCCGGAGAGTTCATGCGGATAGGCCAGCGCGCGCCGCGCAGGTTCCGGGATGCCGGTTTTCTCCAGCAATTCCACTGTGCGCTGCGCGGCCTGTTTGGCGTTGATGCCTTCGTGCCGCATCAGCACCTCGGCAATCTGGTTGCCGATGGTGAACAGCGGATTGAGCGCAGTCATCGGCTCCTGGAAAATCATCGCCACATCCTTGCCGCGCACCTGCTGCATCTGGCGTTCGCTTTTTTGCAGGATGTCCTCGCCATCGAAGAGGATCTCGCCGCCGTATTGCGCATCCTGGTTGAGCCTGAGCACGGCCAGCGAACTGACCGACTTGCCGGAACCGGACTCGCCCACCAGCGCAAACTTCTGGCCCGGCGCGATCGAAAAGCTGACATCGTCCACCACGGTGGAAGCGCCGAAGCGGATCACCAGGTTCCGGACTTCCAGCAAAGGGCCGCTCACGTTCACGCTCATGCTCATGCTTTCCTCCGTACATCGAGGGCGTTACGCAAGGCATCGCCGATATTGGTCAACAAGAGCAGCATCACGGTCAGCACGATGAAGGTCGACAACGCGATCCACCATGCGTCCAGATTGTTCTTGCCCTGCGCCAGCAGCTCGCCCAGGCTGGGCGTGGATGGCGGCACCCCGAGCCCGAGGAAGTCCAGGCTGGTCAGCGCCAGGATGGCCGCACTCATGCGGAACGGCAGGAAGGTCACCACCGTGGTCAGGCTGTTGGGCAAGATATGGCGCCAGATGATCTGGCGGTTCGACAACCCCAGGGCGCGTGCGGCCTGCACATATTCCAGGTTGCGGTTGCGCAGGAAATCGGCGCGCACGTAGTCGGACAGCGCCATCCAGCCGAACAGCGACAGCAGGATCAGCAACAGGCCCAGGCTGGGCTGGAAGATCGAGGAAAAGATGATCAGCAGGTAAAGCTCGGGCATCGAACCCCAGATCTCCAGGACGCGTTGCATGAACAAATCGGTGCGCCCGGCAAAGTAGCCCTGCAAGGCGCCGGCGGCGATGCCCAGCACCACGCCGATGACGGTCAGTGCGATGCCGAACAGGATAGAGATGCGGAAACCGTAGAGCAGCCGCGCGAACACGTCGCGCCCGCGGTCATCGGTGCCCAGCCAATTGTCGGCAGAAGGCGCCGCCGGGTTGGGATCTTTGGAGAAGTAGTTCAGCGTGTCGTAGCTGTAGCGATTGAGCGGGTAGACGGCCCAGTTGCCGTCTTTCCTGAACTGTTCCTGGATGAACGGATCGAGGTAGTCGGCCGGGGAATCGAAGTCGCCGCCGAAGCTTTTGTCGGAATAGTCACGCAGCATGGGAAACATCAGTTCCCCGTTGTAGCGCGCCACCAGCGGCTTGTCGTTGGAGAACAATTCGGCGCCGAGACTGATGACGAACAGCGCGGTGAAGATCACCAGGCTCCAATAGCCGCGGCGGCTGGCGCGAAAGCGCAGCCAGATGCGGCGGCTGGGAGAAAGCGAGGGAACGGAAGTGGTGGGGATCTGCATTGCGCTCATTTGGCCAGGCTTTCGAATTGCAGGCGCGGATCGGCCCAGACGTAGCAGAGGTCGCCCAGCAGCTTGACCACCAGGCCGATCAGCGTGAACAGATAGAGCGTGCCCATCACCACCGGGTAGTCGCGGCGGATCACCGATTCATAGGACAGCAGCCCCAGGCCATCGAGCGAGAACAGCGTCTCGATCAGCAGGCTGCCGGCGAAGAAGGCGCCGATGAAGGCGGCCGGGAAGCCGGTCACCAGCGGAATCAGCGCATTGCGGAACACGTGCTTGTAGAGCACCTTGTTTTCCGAGAGGCCCTTGGCGCGCGCGGTCAGCACGTATTGCTTGCGGATCTCTTCGAGAAAGGTGTTCTTGGTCAGGATCGTCATGGTGGCGAACGACCCGGCCACCGAAGCGGTGATGGGCAGGGTGATGTGCCAGAGATAGTCGAGCACCTTGCCGGCGGGCGAGAGCATCTCCCAATTATCCGAAGTCAGCCCCCGCAAGGGGAACCATTGCAGGAAGCTGCCGCCGCCAAACAGCACCAGCAGGAAAACGCCCAGCACGAAACCGGGGATGGAATAACCGACCAGTACCGCCATGCTGCTCAAGACATCAAAACGGCTGCCTTCGCGCACTGCCTTGGCAATGCCCAGCGGCACGGAAATCAGATACGTCAGGAAGAAGGTCCATAGGCCGATGGTGAGTGACACCGGCATCTTGGATTTGACCAGTTCCCACACATCGGCATGATGATAAAAGCTGCGCCCCAGGTCGAAGGTCGCGAAACCTTTGAGCATGAGGACGAAGCGCTCCATCGGCGGCTTGTCGAAACCGTACAGCGCCTGGATTTCCTTGACACGCTCGGCGTCGAGCCCCTGCCGGGCGCGATATTGCGACGCGCCGCCGGCCGACTCGTGCACGCCGGCGCGCCCTTTCAATTCCTGCATCATCTGCTCGACCGGCCCGCCCGGTACGAACTGGATCACCGCGAAGGTAATGGCAATCACGCCCAGCAGGGTAGGCACCATCAGCACGATACGTTTCAGTATGTACGCCCAGATATTCATGGCAAAAATTTCCTTGAGGGGTTCAGTCCGGCTGGCTCAGCGCGGTTTGCTCATCTTGGCTTGCTCATCTCGGCTTGTTTTCCCACCACATGCCGATCACGAAGGGATTGGCTTCGTAGTACTTGGGCAAGGTGGCGGGAATGCCGAACCGGTTGCGATAAGCCATCCGGTGCGTTCCCGAATACCAATGCGGCACCGTGATGTACAAACTCAGCAATACGCGATCCAGCGCATGGGTCGCCGTCACCAGCTCGGCGCGCGACTTGGCCGCCACCACTTTGCCGACCAGTTGGTCCACCGCGGCATTCTTGAGTCCCCATACATTGTTGGAGCCGGTTTCATCGGCGGCCTTGGAGCCGAACATGTCGAACATCTCGCTACCTGGGCTATTGGTCGCTGGCAAGGCCAGGCTGGTCATGTCGAAATCGAAGTTTTCCACCAGCTTTTGCGCCAGCGCAAAGTCGGCCACGCGCTGGTTCACGCGGATACCGAGCTTTTCCAGGTTGCGCACGTACACGCCGATGACGCGCGACATGGAGGGCTGGTCATCCAATATCTCGAAGGTAAAAACCTCGCCCTTGGCATTGCGCAAGGCGCCATCGCGGTATTCCCAGCCGGCTTCCTTCAACAGCTCCCGCGCCTTGAGCAGGTTGGCCCGCAGCGAACCTGGCGGATTGGTATTGGGCGGCGCCGGCACCGGCCCGAAAACATCCGGCTGGAGCTTGCCGCGCAATGGCTCGAGCAAGGCGAGTTCAGCCGCCGACGGCACGCCGGTGGCGGCCAGCTCCGAATTGGCGAAGAAGGAATTGATGCGCGTGTACTGGTTGTAGAACAGTTGCCGGTTCAGCCATTCGTAATCCAGCGCCAATCCCAGCGCCTGGCGCACGCGCACATCCTGGAATTGCGGGCGGCGCAGGTTCATCACGAAGCCCTGCATGTTGGCTCCGTTCTGGTGCGGGAAACTGTGCTTGATGATTTCGCCGCTGGCGAACTTGGGGCCGTTATAACCGCGCACCCAGTTCTTGGCGCTGTACTCCACCACGACATCGAACTCGCCGGCCTTGAAGGCCTCCAGGCGCGCGAGGTCATCCTTGTAGAAACGATAGACGATACGGTTGAAATTGAACGTCCCCTTGCGGGCCGGCAAGTCATCGCCCCAATAGTCGGCGCGGCGCTTGAAGGTGATGCTGCGGCCGAGATCGTAGGTTTCGATGGAGTAAGGCCCGCTGCTGATGGGCGGCACCAGCTGGATCTGGTCGAACGGCGTACCGGCCGCCCATTTGCGCGAAAACACCGGCAGGCTGCCCACGATCAGGGGCAATTCATGGCTGTTGCTCTTGAAGTCAAAGCGCACGGTCTGGCCATCGATGACCACGCACTGCTTCACATCGGCGAAGTACGACTTGTATTGCGGCGCGCCCTTGGCAATCAAGGTATCGAAGGAGTACTTGACGTCGGCCGCCGTGACCGCGTCGCCATTGTTGAAACGCGCCTTGGCATTGACATGGAATGTCATCGACATGCGGTCGGGCGCCAGGGCCATGTCGTCGGCCAGCAGGCCGTACATGGTCGCCACTTCATCGGCCGAACCGATTGCCAGCGTCTCGACCATCAGTTCGCTCACGCCCGCCGCCGCCACGCCCTTGAGCGAAAACGGGTTGAACTTGTCGAAACTGGTGCGGCGGTCCGGGTTGGCAAGATAGAGCGTGCCGCGCTTGGGCGCATCCGGGTTGACGTAGTCGAAGTGGGTGAAACCGGCGGGATACTTGGGTGTGTCGTACAGCGAGAAGGCATGTGCGGCGGCGGCGGGATTGCTCTGGATCAGGACAGCGGCCAGCAGGCAGGAGAAAAGGGTTTTGACCATGCGGTGTTTGTCTGCGCTCTCGGTGGCATTGATTCGTTTCGCAAGCCGGCGGCAAGCCGTCAATAACAGGCAAGTCCCATGCCCACCCCGCTGGAAACGATTACGTTCAGGGAATTGTAAATAGATGGGCGATTACAGGGAAGCAATTAAAACAATTAAGCAATCGCGCCTCCGGACAGAGGGAGACGGCCCGATGGCCGGAAGCCCGCCTCGATGCCGCAAAGGTTGCCCCGGCTGCCGCAAGCCCCTACAATCTTGGCCTGTCCCAGCCCGGCGCCCGTGCCAACGCACGCGCCGCTACCACCACCGGCCGTAACCGGCGCCTGCCCCGACAAGATGGCAAGCGCTTGCGGCGGACCATACGGAGTCATCATGGCATTTCTGCAAGGCAAAAAAATTCTGATCACCGGCTTGCTGTCCAACCGTTCCATCGCTTACGGCATCGCCGAAGCATGCAAGCGCGAAGGCGCTGAACTGGCGTTCACCTATGTCGGCGAACGCTTCAAGGACCGTATTACCAAGTTCGCCGAAGAATTCGACAGCAAGCTGATCTTCGATTGCGACGTCTCCAGCGATGAGCAGATCAATGCCCTGTTTGCCGACCTCGGCAAGTCCTGGAGCCAGCTGGACGGCCTGGTGCATGCCATCGGCTTCGCCCCCAGCGAGGCGATCGCCGGCGATTTCCTGGAAGGTTTCTCGCGCGAAGGCTTCAAGATCGCCCACGACATCTCGGCCTACAGCTTCCCGGCGATGGCCAAGGCCGCCATGCCGCTGCTGTCCCCGAATGCCGCCCTGCTGACCCTGACCTACCTGGGTTCGGAGCGCGTAGTGCCCAACTACAACACCATGGGCCTGGCCAAGGCCTCTCTGGAAGCGTCGGTGCGCTACCTGGCCGAAGCGCTGGGCCCCAAGGGCGTGCGCGTGAACGGCGTGTCGGCCGGCCCGATCAAGACCCTGGCCGCCAGCGGCATCAAGGGCTTTGGCAAGATCCTGGGCGCCGTTGCCGCGACCGCCCCGCTGCGCCGCAATGTGACCATTGAAGACGTGGGCAATGCCTCGGCGTTCCTGCTGTCGGACCTGGCGTCCGGCATCACCGGCGAAATCACCTACGTCGATGGCGGCTTCTCGCGCGTGGTGGGCGGTATCGCCGAATAACCACTGGATATCGATTTGGGTCAAGAACCTGATGCCAAATTCGATGTTTTACTGTATGATTCTGCTTGTGCATCGCAATATGCGGTGCGCAAGCGAGTCAGATGGTGAGAACCTATTCAGTTCAGCGTACTCAAACCGACCGCTTAAGTTAGCTTCGCAAGCCTTACCTGTCAGTAAGACAAGTTTTCAGTAAAAGCCCTCCCGCCTCTGGCATCGCTCAATGATGCCGTCCCGGCGCAAAGCTTTTGTGCCGAAATTTCTTTGTATTTTTTCATAGTCATTTCGTCGGTTGGCGTTGCTTTTTTTCGTTCAGGCCATTGATGCCCGGCGCGCTTGTGCTCGCCTGCCGAATTGTGTCTGACGTTCACATTCACGAAAGAGATTATGACTTTTGAAACACTTGGCCTGAACCCTTCGATCATCAAAGCACTGACCGAAGCAGGCTATACCGTCCCTACCCCGGTCCAGGAAAAAGCCATCCCCGCCGCTATCGAAGGCCAGGATCTGCTGGTGTCCTCGCAGACCGGTTCGGGCAAGACCGCAGCCTTCATGCTGCCGTCGCTGCATAAGCTGGCAGACCTGCCGCAAGCAGCCCCCGCCGCTCGTACCCCCAATCAGGAACGTCAAGCCAACCGTGCCCGTGGCGAGCGTCCGCGCTTCACGCCGGCACAACCCAAGATGCTGGTGCTGACCCCGACCCGCGAACTGGCCCTGCAAGTGACCACCGCTACCGACAAGTACGGCTCCTACATGCGCCGTGTGCGCGTGGTGTCGATCCTGGGCGGCATGCCTTACCCGAAGCAGATGCAATTGCTGTCGAAGAACCCGGAAATCCTGGTGGCCACACCGGGCCGCCTGATCGACCACATGGAGTCGGGCAAGATCGACTTCTCGCAACTGCAAATCCTGGTGCTGGACGAAGCCGACCGCATGCTGGACATGGGTTTCATCGACGACATCGAGAAGATCGTCGCCGCTACGCCTGACACCCGCCAGACCATGCTGTTCTCCGCCACACTGGACGGCGTGGTCGGCAACATGGCCAAGCGCATCACCAACAACCCGCTGACGATCCAGATCGCCGGTTCGGCCACCCGCCATGAAAACATCATGCAGCGCGTGCACTTCGTCGACGACCTGTCGCACAAGAACCGCCTGCTGGACCACCTGCTGCGCGACGTGACGATGGACCAGGCCGTGGTCTTCACCGCTACCAAGCGTGACGCCGACACCATCGCCGACCGCCTGAACATCGCCGGCTTCGCAGCCGCTGCGCTGCACGGCGACATGCATCAGGGCGCGCGTAACCGCACCCTGAACGGCATGCGCCGCGGCCAGGTGCGCGTGCTGGTGGCAACCGACGTCGCCGCACGCGGCATCGACGTGCCGGGCATCACCCACGTGTTCAACTACGACCTGCCCAAGTTCGCCGAAGACTATGTGCACCGTATCGGCCGTACCGGCCGTGCCGGCCGCAAGGGTGTGGCGATCTCGCTGGTGAACCACGCCGAAGGCATGCATGTGAAGCGTATCGAACGCTTCACCAAGCAAAGCATTCCGGTTGACATCATCGAAGGCTACGAGCCGAAGAAATCGGCAGCACCGCGCAGCAGCCCGCGCAAGCCGGGCGGCTGGCGTCCGGGCGATGGCGGCCGCAGCAACACCGGCGGCGGCAATCGCTTCGGCAACGGCAACCGCGAAGGCGGTGCGCCCCAGCGTGAAGGCGGTTTCGGTAACCGTGAAGGCCGCAGCTTCGGCGGCGCCAAGCCGCAAGGCAGCAGCAACGGCCCGCGTCGTGAAGGCGGTGGTGGCGGTGGCTACAAGGGCAGCAACGGCGGCGGCGGTTTCCGTTCCGACAGCAATGGCCCGCGCCGTTCCTATGGCGACCGTTAATTGGCCGCTTTAGGGCACACAAGCCTGCAGCAAACAAAAAACCGCTTCAATTGAAGCGGTTTTTTTTCGTCTTGCCGAACCTGATTCCAGTCAGATCGTCAGCCCACGCACTTGGCCGTCTGGCCCGCTTGCAAGGCGCGTACATTGCCGGCTATCGCCTCGGCGGCATTGGCCACTACCTTCTGGGTCGCCACCACCACATCACTGACCGCGCCGCCGACCACGGGCTCAACAACGGTCAGGCGGCACACCGCCGTCTTGCGATCGTCGGAGCGCGTGACGCTCCAGCCGAAGCTGGCCTGGACCTGGCCGTTGCGCACCGCATCGAGGTCGCGCAGTTCGATCGCGATACGGTAGCTGACCTGGTCTGGCTGGCGGCCGCTGCGCGAAATGTCGATAGCGCCAAGGCGGCTGGCGATACCGGCAGCCAGCGCATCGCGCAACTCATTATTGAACGGCGAGGACCAGCGATCCTGCTCCAGCACGTCGAGCTTGGTGGCATCGCTGCGCACCACCACTTGCGGGCGCGCCAGGCGCTCCGGCACCGCCACCGGCATCACTTCGATGAAAGTTTGGGCGCCCTGCGTCGGCCGGACGCCGGCAGCCGATGCGGGCGTTGCCGCCAGCGTGTAAAACTGCGCCGGCGGCGTGGTGCCGCAGGCGCCCAGCAGCATTGCCGCCATCGAGGCTGCGGCCAGGTGTTTGAAGGAATTGTTTTTGTTAGGGGACATCATGGCTCCTGTTTGCCGCGGATCAGCGATTCCGGGTGCTGTTGCAGGTAATCGGTCAGGACGCGGATCGAGGCCGCTGCGCGTGAAAGCTCCTGCATGGTCTGGCGGATATCCTGCTGCAGCGGGGCATCGTCGGACAATGTGCGTTCGGCCGCGTTCAGGGTCTTGCGCGCATCCTTCATGGCAGCCGTCATCTCCGGCGCAATATCGTTGTTGATATGGGCAGCGGTCTGCTCGGCCGTCGAGAGCGTCTTGTTGAGCGTCTTGATGGTGGTCTGCAAATCGCGGCCGATTTCATCGAACGGCACCTTGGACAACTTGCTGGCGATATCGGCGATCTGGCTTTGAATTTCATCCAGGCTGCCCGGGATAGTAGGCAGCTCGACCGGCACCTTGCTGGTATCGATCTGCACCGGCTTGGCCTTGGGGAAGAAATCGATCGCGACATACAGTTGGCCGGTCAGCAGGTTACCGTTGCGCAGCTGCGCGCGCAGGCCGCGCTTGACCATGAACTTCAGGCGTTCGATGTGGGAGTACTGCGTATCCGAGATTCCCTGGTTGAACCTGCGGCCAAGGCGGTCCGGATAGATCTGCACCATGACCGGCATGCGGAATTCGCCCTTGGCACGGTCATACTCGATGCCCACGCTCTTGACTTCGCCCAGCACCACGCCGCGGAAGTCCACGGTAGCGCCCGGCTGCAAGCCACGCAACGACTGGTCGAAATACAGCAGCACGGTCTGCGGTGCACCGTCGGGCTCCTTCATCGCGGTGGCTTCGTCGTCGGCCAACTGGAATTGCGCACCTTCCTTGGCCGGCGCGCTCTTCTCCTCTTCATTGCGGTCGCGGAAAGCGATGCCGCCCAGCACCACGGTCGACAGCGCCTGCGTGTGCAGCTTGAAGCCGCTGGCATTGAGTTCCATGTCGAAACCGCTGGCATGCCAGAAACGCGAATTGGGCGTGATGAACTTGTCGTAGGGCGAGTCGATGAAAATACGCAGCGTCACGCCGCGTCCATCGGCATCGAGGTCGTATGCCATGACCTGCCCGACCTTGATGCGGCGGTAGAACACCGGGGTGCCGATATCGAGCGATCCAAGGTCATCGGTATGCAGCACGAACTGGCGTCCGGAAGCATCGCGCGTGACGATAGGCGGCTGCTCCAGGCCGACGAACTCCCTCCGGGTCTCGCCGGAAGCACCAGCATCGGCGCCGATATAGGCGCCCGACAGCAAGGTGCCCAGGCCTGAAATGCCGGAAGCGGCGATGCGCGGCCGCACCACCCAATAGCGGGTATCCTCGGCATCGAAGCCCGAGGTCTCCTTGGTCAGCTGGATGGAAACCAGCACATGCGAGCGGTCCTCGGCTAGCTTGATCGACTGCACCTGGCCGATGTCCACATCCTTGTACTTGACCTTGGTCTTGCCGGCTTCCAGCCCTTCGGCGGAACGGAAACTGACGGTGACCACCGGCCCGCGATCAATCAGGATCTTGGCCACCAGCGTCAAGCCGACGATCGCGGCGATGATGGGAATCAGCCATACCAGCGAAGGAAGCCAGTTGCGCTGGCGCACGCGCCTGGGCTGCTGCAGGACAGGTTTGTCTTCGTGCGAATCAGTCATTCCGTTTCCTGTTTCTTGTTCAATTCATCATCGGCGCCCGCTTGCGCCAGTATCACCGGATGCTCGTTTTCATCCCAGATCAGGCGCGGATCGAAGGTCAGTGACGCCAGCATGGTCAGCACCACCACCGCCCCGAAGGCCGCGATGCCGATGCCGGCATGGACATCGGCGAAGCCGTGGATCTTCACCAGGCCGGTCAGCACCGAGACCACAAACACATCCAGCATGGACCAGCGCCCGATGCTCTCGATCACGCGATACAGCTTGGCGCGCTGCAGCCGCTGCCAACTGCTGCGACGGCGCGCGGAGATCACCAGGATGATCAATGCCGTGAGTTTAAACAACGGCACCAGAAAGCTGGCCACGAACACCGACCGCCAGCCCCCATTCACCCGACGTCCAGAAATAGATGACGCCGCTCATGATGGTGTCGCGCTGCTCGTCGAACAGTGTGCGGGTCACCATCACCGGCATCAGGTTGGCCGGAATGTACATAATGCAAGCGGCGATGAGGAGCGCCCACGTGCGGTTCAGGCTGTCGCGCTTGCGTACATGCAGCGGTGCGTCACAGACGCCGCAGCGCTGCTCCGGGTGTGCGCCCTCCCACACGGTGCCGCAGTGATGGCAGCCGATCACGCCCAGCGAAGCGGCATCCGGCACACTGGCCGCTTGCTGCGCCGGGAGGTCGGCATGCAACAGCAAGGCATCGGGATGTGCGTGGCGGCTCACGAAGAATGCCCTTCCGCGGTTTCGCGCAGCGCCTGCTTCTGCTCGCAGATATGCCAGATGTAGCGCGGATTGAATGACACCACCACCGTCAGCAGCACGGTCAGCGCGCCGAACGACCATAGCGCCGGACCCGGGATCACCTCGGCCATATTGGACAGTTTGATCAGCGCTACCAGCACGCCCAGCATGAAAACTTCGATCATGCCCCAGGGGCGCGCAGCCTGCATCATGCGCAGCAGGAAGACGAATCCGGGCGGACGCTCCAGCCGCGAAGACGGCAGCAGCAGGTAGAACAGCACCAGCATCTGGATCAGCGGAAACAGCAAGGTAGTGGCCATCACCAGCAACGCGACCTCCCCCATGCCGTCGCGCGTCAGCGCCGCCACCGCGCCGATCAGCGTGGTATCGCTGGAGAGGCCTTGCAACTCGATGGTAACGATGGGAAAAGAATTGGCGACTACGAACAGGATCAAGGCGCCCACGGTCAGCGGCAGCAGCCGTTCCAGGCGGCTGCCGGTATCGCGGTCAAGCTCGGCATCGCAGCGCAGGCAATGCGCCACTTCACCGTGGCCCAGGACGGGCCGGTGATAGACGGCATCGCATTCTTCGCAAACGATCAAATCCGGACGTTTCTGCATGGATGAATGTTCTGTTTTCCCGCTTTTGTGCTTTTGTTTTGTTCCAGCCGGCCAACGGCGCGTGGCGCCGGCAGCCATGTTGCAGTGCCTCAAACGCCCCATTTTGAGCGAAATCGGCGTTTGGCGTTCAATGGCCGCAATAATTTCCTTCTTGCAAATATTGACCCTTAATGACCAGCCGGTAATTAATTGGCGATTCTAACAACAAATAGTTTGCAGGGCGGAATGCATTTACGCTTGCAAAGAAGATAGCGCTTGACAAGCCCGAGAGCAATCTTCTACATTCGTCGAATGACTTCCGCAGCAAAATTCCTCCTACTACTGAACAGCGCCAGCGCCCTGCTAGCGTTGCTACCAGTGTCGCTACTACTAGCCTCGCGCTAATCCGTTTTTCCGCCGAAGTTCGCTGGGTCCACGCATACCGACACACGAAAACGGCACACAAAAATCAATCCGGCAGTACCGAGCAGTACCAACCAGCAGCAGCGCGTTTTCCAGCGGTTGCCGCAATATGAAGCGAAGCGATCATGCATTCCAAGCCGATCACAACCTGCACCGCATACGTACCTGCCGCAGCCGGCGCCTGCCTGCGCCCGGAGATCCCGCTTCTGGCTCTATGACGGGTTGCCTGGCCATGCGTGAGTGGCAGCCAGGCAACCCGATCGCCACATCAGACACCGTTTTCAAGCATTCCACGAATCACCGAGACCAAAGAGGTTCATCATGATGTTAAACAACCCAGCCACCAAGTACCGCGCCTTCGCCGCCATCGACCTGCCTAACCGCACCTGGCCCAGCAAGGTCATCGACACCCCGCCGATCTGGATGAGCACCGACCTGCGCGACGGCAACCAGGCCCTGATCGAACCGATGAACGCCGAGCGCAAACTGCGCTTCTTCGAATTGCTGCTGAAAACCGGCCTGAAGGAAATCGAAGTCGGTTTCCCTTCCGCCTCGCAGACCGACTTCGATTTCGTGCGCAAGCTGATCGAAGAGAACCGCATCCCCGACGACGTCACCATCATCGTGCTGACCCAGTCGCGCGAAGAGCTGATCCGCCGCACAGTCGAATCGCTGGCCGGCGCCAAGAAGGCCATCGTCCACCTGTACAACTCGGTGGCGCCGGCGTTCCGCAAGATCGTCTTCAACATGTCGCGCGACGAGATCAAGAACATCGCCGTCACCGGTACCCGCTTGGTCAAGGAATTGACCGACGCCCGTCCGGAAACCCAATGGCGCTTCGAATACTCGCCCGAGTCCTTCAGCACCACCGAACTGGATTTCTCCAAGGACATCTGCGACGCCGTCTGCGAAACCTGGGGCGCCACACCGAACCGCAAAATTATCCTGAACCTGCCCTCCACCGTCGAGTGCAGCACCCCCAACGTCTACGCCGACCAGATCGAATGGATGTGCCGCAACCTGAAGCACCGCGACTCCGCCATCATCTCCGTGCACCCGCACAATGACCGCGGCACCGCCGTCGCCTCGGCCGAACTGGCCGTCATGGCCGGCGCCGATCGTGTCGAAGGCTGCCTGTTCGGCAACGGCGAGCGCACCGGCAACGTCGACCTGGTGACCCTGGCGCTGAACCTGTACACCCAGGGCGTCAACCCGGGCCTGGACTTCTCCGACATCGACGTGGTGCGCCAGGTGGTCGAAGAGTGCAACCAGATCCCGGTACACCCGCGCCATCCGTACGTCGGCGACCTGGTCTTCACCGCCTTCTCCGGCTCGCACCAGGATGCGATCAAGAAGGGTTTCGCCAAGCAGCAGCCCGACGCCATCTGGGAAGTGCCTTACCTGCCGATCGACCCGGCCGACCTGGGCCGCAGCTACGACGCCGTGATCCGCGTCAACAGCCAGTCCGGCAAGGGCGGCATGGCTTACCTGCTGGAACAGGAATACGGCCTGGCCCTGCCGCGCCGCCTGCAGATCGAATTCTCGCGCGCCATCCAGCGCGAGGCCGATGCCACCGGCAAGGAAATCAACGCCTCCGACATCTACAACATCTTCACGCGTGAATACCTGGAGCGTACCGAGCCCTACGTCTACCGCGCCCACCGTATGACGGAAGATTCGTCCAAGGCGGAGTCGATCAACATCGAAGTCGATATCGTGCGCAACGGCCAGAGCGCCACTGTGCGCGGCAGCGGCAACGGCCCGATCGACGCCTTCGTGCATGCACTGGGCCTGGACATCAAGCTGATGGACTTCCATGAGCACGCCATCGGCGCCGGCGCCGATGCGAAGGCAGCCAGCTACATCGAACTGCGCCTGAACGAAGCGCCAACCGGCTTCGGCGTTGGCATCGATGCCAACATCGTGACCGCTTCCTTCAAGGCGGTGATCAGCGCCATCAACCGCCAGATCGCCATCGGCGAAAGCGCCAACCAGGGCGCTTCCTCGCAAGCCAAGGCAGCCTGATCAAGGAAAACCGCCGGCGATCCCGGCGTTGCTCCCCAATAAGAACGCCGGCCTATCCGCCGGCGTTTTTTCATTTCTGGCCCGCCCGTTTCAGCCTGCGCGCGCCAACCGGATGCCGGTGGCCTGCCAGCGCGCATAGGCCGGGAAGAAGTTGCGATAAGTCAGGCGTGCATGATTCAACGGCGTGGCGCTGGAAGAGCCGCGCAAAACGTACTGGTTCACCATGAACTTGCCGTTGTACTCGCCCACGGCGCCTGCCGGCGCCACGTAGCCGGCATACGGCGCATAGCTGCTGCTGGTCCATTGCCAGGCCACGCCGAAGAATTCGCGGCCTCGCCCTTGCAGGCGGCCGGCGGCGTGCTCCCATTCGGCCTCCGTCAGCAACCGTGCACCGGCCCAGCGCGCATAGGCATCGGCTTCGTAATAAGACAAGTGCACGGCGGCACGATACGGCTCCAGCGGCTGCAGGCCGTACTCGGTGAATTCACGCCAGCCGCCGGCTTCGTCGCATTGCCAATAGATCGGATATTCCAGCTTGAGCTGCCGCTTCCACTCCCAGCCTTCGGACAGCCACAGCGATGCATCCCGGTAACCGCCCGCTTCGATAAAGGCACGGTACTCGGCGTTATTCACCAGCCGCGAAGCGCACTGGTAGGCCTCGACAAATTGCCGATGGCGCGGCTTTTCATTGTCGAAGCAGAAGCCCGGTCCGGCGTGGCCGATCTCCACCACCCCGGCCCCGATGCGATGCCAGTCCAGCGGCAATTGGACCGGTGCAGCGATGCGCAAGGACTCCGGCATCTCCTGATACGCCGGTTTCAACGGATTGAGGGAGAGCAGATGCTTGATGTCGGTCAGCATCAGCTCCTGGTGCTGCTGCTCATGCTGCAAACCAAGTTCCAGCAACTCCATGAATTCGGCGAGATGCGCATGCAAGCGTTGATGCCCTGCGCTTGCCGCATCCTCGCCTGCTTCCAGCGCATCGATCAGCAGCAGCATGCGATGGTCGATATCGGCGCGATAAGCCTGCACCTCGTCCAGCGAAGGCCGCGTCAGCAGTCCGCGCTGCGGGCGCGGGAATTTGTCGCCAACGCCTTCGTAATACGAGTTGTAGAGCATGCGGAACTGCGGATGGAAAGCGCGGAAACCGTCTTCGAACCGCTCCAGGATGAAGGTCTCGAAGAACCAGGTGGCATGCGCGAGGTGCCACTTGATCGGGCTGGCATCCGGCATCGACTGCACGCAACAGTCCTCGACCGATAACGGTTCGGCAATCGCCTGCGATTGCCGGCGCACACGGCGGAAGCGGTCGCTCATACGGCCGTGCGCGCGATGGTTCACCTCCTGGATGGCGGCGTCGATCACCGCATCGATGGCGGCGTCCATGGCCGCATCGGCAACTCCGGTTTCATTGCGCATGATGATTCCCGTCAAACGTTTGAACGCACCCGCGCATGGCACACCGCGAACCAGCGCTGCGCGTCGCACCACATCCTGACTTCGCCGAAGCCGGCCTGTTCCAGCAGGTCGTGGATATCCTGCTGCCTGAACTTGTGGCTGTTCTCGGTATGGATGCGTTCGCCCCGAAGGAAGGCACGGTGCCCGCCATCCCAGTGCACAATCAGGTCGTGGCGCGCCTCCAGGTGCATTTCCACCCGCTGCCGCGCAGCGTTGTAAAAGCCCACATGCTGCCAGTCGCGCGCGTTGAAATCGGTGCCCAGCAGCCGGTTCACATGGTTGAGCAGATTGAGGTTGAAAGCGGCCGTCACACCCAGCTCGTCATCGTAGGCGGCGTCGAGCACATCGGCATCCTTGACCAGATCCAGCCCCAGCAGTACGCCGCCGGCCTCGCCGATCTGCAGCGCGTGGCGCATGCGGCGCAGAAAAGCCAGCGCCTGTTGCGCATCGAAGTTGCCCAGCGACGAGCCCGGATAGAAGAACAGCCGGCGGTCGCGGCTCACGGTCGCCGGCAGCTCGAGGCCGGCGGAGAAATCCATCGCCACCTCATGCATGGGAATATCGGGGAATTTTTGCCGCAGCCCGGCCACCGCCTCGCGCAGGAATTCGGCGGAGATATCGATCGGCACATACTGGCGCGGTTTCAGCGTGGGAAACAGCCGGGCCGCCTTGGCACAGTTGCCCGCGCCCAGGTCGACCAGCGTGACGCCGGTGCCGATGGCAGCGGCAATGTCATCCGCATGCTGCTCGAAGATGGCCGCCTCGGTGCGGGTGGGATAGTATTCCGGCAACTCGCAGATGGCTTCGAACAGCTTGCTGCCCAGCGGATCGTAAAAATACTTCGGGGAAATGGCAGCATCTTGCGCCATCAGGCCGGCCTCGAGTTCTGAGCGGATCTCCCAGTCTTCCGGGGTCTGCTGCCAGGGCCTTCGGATCAATCGAGCGAGTTGAGCCAAGCTGGTCTCCTTGCCTTAGATGCTGTGTGGATAAGACTGTGTGACGATCCGGATCCAGAGCGCTGCAGGCACTACTGTAGCAGGGCCTTTGGCCGAAGCAATATGCATAGTGAAACTCTACGCTACACTTCCGTGCCGCCTCCGGACATGCAAATCATGCAATGCCGGAGGCAATGGCTTATGAACTAGCCGAATATACTTATGAAGCTATCGACTTAGCCGCACCGCAGTGGTTCAACCCGCATCAAAGATTTTCACGCCGGCAAGCTAAAGTGAACGAAACGGCAAGTTTCCGTTGACCTCCATGCGCCGCCTTGCCGCATCAACAACATACACCAAGAACATGCCATCAACGCCAAGCTCATCCGCCGCCAGCGACACCACCGACCTTTCCTCCACAGCAAGAAAAAGTACCCTGGCAGCGCTGCGTGGGTTGATGCCCTTCCTCACGCCCTACAAGAAGCAGTTCCTGCTGGCCGGCCTGGCGCTGCTGGTGGCGGCCGGCGCCACGCTGGCGGTGCCGTATGCATTCAAGCAGATGATCGACCTCGGCTTCGGCGCCACCGGCGACAAGAACGCTTCCCACATCAACCTGTATTTCCTGGCGCTGTTCGGCGTGGCTTGCGTGCTGGGCGTGGCCACGGCGCTGCGCTTCTACATGGTGTCGTGGCTGGGCGAACGCGTGACGGCGGACCTGCGCCGCGCGGTCTATGCACACGTGGTGCTGCAAAGCCCGGAGTTCTTCGAAACCACCAAGACCGGCGAAGTGCTCTCGCGCCTGACCACCGATACCACGCTGATCCAGGCGCTGGTCGGCACCAGCATCTCGATGGCGCTGCGCAACGCGCTGCTGTTCCTGGGCGGACTGGCGATGCTGTTCATCACCAGCGCCAAGCTGACCTCCATCATCATCGTCATGCTGGCGGCAGTGGTGCTGCCGATCGTGTTCTACGGCCGCCGCGTGCGCAAGCTCTCGCGCGCCTCGCAAGACCGCGTGGCTGACGCTTCGGCCATGGCCGGCGAGATCCTCAACGCCATGCCGACCGTACAGGCCTTCACCCACGAAGAAATCGAGGCGGAACGCTTCGGCGGTTCGGTCGAACGCGCTTTCGAGACCGCCATGGAACGCATCCGTGCCCGCTCGGTGCTGACCGTGGTGGCCATCCTGCTGGTGTTCGGCGCCATCGTGTTCGTGTTGTGGCTGGGCGCGCACTCGGTCATGCAAGGCAGCATGAGCGGCGGCGAACTCGGCCAGTTCATCCTGTATGCATCGCTGGTGGCGGGCTCGCTGGGCGCGCTGTCGGAAGTGATGGGCGACGCCCAGCGCGCCGCCGGCGCCACCGAACGCCTGCTCGACCTGCTGGCGGCGCAGTCGCCGGTGCAATCGGTGCTGCTGCCGGAACAGTTGCCGCCGCGCACCGCTAACGGTGCGTCACTGGAAATCTCCAGCCTCGATTTCCATTACCCTTCCCGTCCGGGCAGCAATTCCCTCTCGCAACTGTCGCTGCAGATCGCACCGGGCGAAACGGTCGCCGTGGTCGGCCCTTCCGGCGCAGGCAAGACCACGCTGTTCCAACTGCTGCTGCGCTTCTACGATCCGCAGCAAGGCACGATCAGGCTGGATGGCGTCGACATCCGCCTCCTGACGCTGCAGGA
The DNA here is from genome assembly GCF_001189955.1 of Herbaspirillum chlorophenolicum. Taxonomy (GTDB): domain Bacteria; phylum Pseudomonadota; class Gammaproteobacteria; order Burkholderiales; family Burkholderiaceae_D; genus Herbaspirillum; species Herbaspirillum chlorophenolicum. Next base: position 105,830 of record NZ_LFLT01000005.1, read on the forward strand.
CCTGCGCGGCGCCATCGGCATCGTGCCGCAAGACACCGTGATCTTCTCCGCCAACGCGATGGAAAACATCCGCTTCGGCCGCCCCGGCGCCAGCGATGCCGAAGTGATCGCCGCAGCCCAGATGGCGGCCGCACATGAGTTCGTCGAGCGTTTACCTGATGGCTATGACAGCTTCCTCGGCGAACGCGGCGTGCGCCTGTCCGGCGGCCAGCGCCAGCGCATCGCAATCGCCCGCGCACTGCTGAAGAACCCGCCGCTGCTGTTGCTGGATGAAGCCACCAGCGCACTCGACGCCGAATCGGAACGGCTGGTGCAGGTGGCGCTGGAAGCGGCCATGGTCGGCCGCACCACGCTCGTCATCGCGCACCGCCTGGCGACAGTGCAAAGCGCCGACCGCATCATCGTGCTGGAGCATGGGCATATCGTGGAGACCGGCACGCACGCCGAACTGATCGCGCGCAATGGGCTGTATGCCAGCCTGGCTGCATTGCAGTTCAATGTGCAATGACATCGGCCCCGGCGTCCGCCAAGGCGGCGGATGAAAAGCACCCATCAACGCGTTTCCTGAAAATCCAATAGACTGCCTGCTCCAACCAGACACAACACAAAAACCAGCCAACAACAGGAGCAATCCGATGAGCAGCAAACTGTTTTCGCCACTGAGCTTGCGTGGTGTCACCCTGCCCAACCGCATCGCAGTCTCGCCGATGTGCCAGTACTCGTCGCAAGACGGTTTCGCCAACGACTGGCATCTGGTGCACCTGGGCAGCCGCGCCGTCGGCGGCGCCGGCACCGTGATCCTGGAGGCCACCGCAGTGGTGGCGGAAGGCCGCATCACCTCGGCCGACCTGGGCATCTGGAAAGATGAGCATATCGCCCCCCTGCAACGCATCACCCGCTTCATCGAGCTGCAAGGCTCGGTACCGGGCGTACAGTTGGCGCACGCCGGCCGCAAGGCCAGCGCCTTGCGGCCCTGGGACGGCACGCCCGGCAGCGTGCCGGTCGCCGAAGGCGGCTGGCTGCCGGTGGGGCCATCGGCGGTCGCGTTCGATACCACCTACACCGAACCGCATGCGCTGACCGTCGATGAAATCAAGGGCCTGGTGCAGGCCTTTGCCGATGCCGCCACGCGGGCGCGCAAGGCCGGTTTCAAGATAGTCGAACTGCATGGCGCACACGGCTACCTCGGCCATGAATTCCTCTCCCCCTTCAGCAACAAGCGCACCGACCGGTACGGCGGTTCGTTCGAGAACCGCATCCGCTTCCTGCTTGAAGTGACCACTGCGGTGCGCGCGGCATGGCCTGACGAACTGCCGCTGTTCGTGCGCCTGTCGGCCACCGACTGGGCCGAAGGCGGCTGGACGCCGGACGAAACGGTAGCGCTGTCGGCCCGCCTGCGCGAACTGGGCGTCGACCTGATCGACGTCTCCAGCGGCGGCAACCTGCCCAGCGCCACCATCCCGGTCGGCCCCGGCTACCAGACCGAATTCGCCGCACGCGTAAAGACTGAAGCCCAAATCGCCACCGGCACCGTGGGCATGATCACCGACGCCATCCAGGCCGAGCACGTGCTGCGCACCGGCCAGGCCGACCTGGTGCTGCTGGCGCGCGAACTGCTGCGCGATCCCTATTGGCCGCTGCATGCCGCCGACCAGTTGCGCGAGAACGTGGCGTGGCCGCCGCAATATGTTCGGGCCGCGTCGAGCAAGACGCCGCTGCGCCCGGATGTGGACTACGGCATCGAACTGGACTGATCAGGTACCGCCGAAAAAAAACCACCGTTTTTACACGGTGGTTTTTTTATTGCTGCAGCCAGCCTCATCCGGGACGGCGGCGCTGACGGAAATATTCGATGATGCCCGGCAGGATGGACAGGATCACAATCGCCACGATCAGCAAGCTCAGGTTCTTCTTGACGATGGGCAGGTTGCCGAAGAAATAGCCTGCGTATGAAAAGCTGGCCACCCAGGCGATACCCCCCACCACGTTGTACATGAAGAACTTGGGATAGGTCATCGCGCCCACGCCGGCCACAAACGGTGCGAAGGTGCGCACGATGGGCGCGAAGCGGGCGATGATGATGGCCTTGCCGCCGTGCTTCTCAAAGAAGGCATGCGTCTTGTCCAGATATTCCTTCTTGAAAATCCGCGAGTTCGGATTGTCGAATACCTTCACGCCCACCATCTTCCCGATCTGGTAGTTGGTGCTGTCGCCGAGGATGGCGGCCACGATCAGGGTCAGTGCCATCAGGTGGATATCGTAAGCGCCGGTCGCGGCCAGCGCACCGGTCACGAACAGCAGCGAATCGCCGGGGAGGATCGGGGTAACCACCAGGCCGGTTTCGCAAAAGATGATCAGGAACAGGATCAGGAACAGCCAGGGTCCGTAGGACACCGCCAGTTCCGCCAGGTGGCGGTCGATGTGAACGATAAAGTCGACAAGAAACAGAAGGATATCCATGACGCCCGGTTGAAGAGAAAAATGGCATTGTACCAACAGCCCACCCGGGACCCGCCATTCCTTGTGCCGCGCAACATCTTCTCCCCGCATGGCCGCCCGCGACACGGCATTCAGCCGCCCTTCAGGTTTGCAAAGCCGCCCCCACGCAATCTTACGTTTCTTTACCGGCCTGCCCCCGCAAGTTGTCCGGCTATCTTCCGATACCTGATGCAAGCGGCGACGCTGCCGTGATGGCGAGCCTTCTTTCCTTTCGGACCAACTGGAGCTGATCATGAAAAGCAAACTTCTGACAATGCTGGACAAGACCCTCGATGCCCTGCCGATGACCGGCGCAGCGATTGGAGTGACGATGCTGGCCTGCGTATTCTCGGGCACCCTGCGCGACATCCTGCAACGCGCCAACATGGACCTGCTGGCGGCTGCCGTGGCGCTGTTGCCGCTGTCGGCGGTGCTGCTGGCCTTCGGCTACGGCATGCGCGCCAATCCGGACAAGCTCAAGGAACGCGCCCAACGCAAACAGCAACTGGAACGCCGCAAAGCGATGCTGCGCGCCACCTATGATCTCGACAACCGGCCTTGAGACCAGGACTTGAATCGCGTCACAGGAAGGAGCGGCGACGTTTCGCTCTCCCGCCACCTCAATCGGGCAAGCCGTCTCCCGCCAGGATCATTTGCGCGGCGCTCAACAGATCGCCGGAGAGGCCTTCGCGCGCCTTTTCCGGCGAGCCTTCCTGCAAACCTTTCAGCAGCACCCCGTGATGGAACAATGCCGGCGCCTCAGACAAGCGGCGCGAACCGGCGCGCAAGTCGAGGTTGATCACCGGCCCCACCTGCAGCCATAAGCCTTCGATCAACGCCACCAGCGTCGGCATGCCCGAGCCCTGGTAAGCGGCGAAATGCAGCTCCTTGTTCTGGCGGATGATCACGTCCACGTTGGGCTTCTTGCGATGCATCTCCACGCACAGGCTGTCGTGCAGTTCCGCCACTTCCTTCAAGCCATCCTTGCCGATGTTGGCGGCGGCGTGCTCCACCGCCAAGCCTTCCAGTGCCAGGCGGATCTTCAGCAGCTCGCGGAACTTGTCCTTGGTCATCAACGGCACGCGCATGGCGCGGTTGGGCAAAATCTCCAGCGCACCTTCGGCAGCCAGCTGGCGCACTGCTTCGCGTACCGGCATCGGGCTGGTGCCCAGCGCATCGGACAGGCCCTTGAGCGTCAGCTTCTGTCCCGGCCGCACCTGGCCGGCCTGGATCAGTTCGCACAGGTCCTGGTACACGCGCTCGGAGAGCGTGGCGTGCTGGATCTTGCGCATGTTGGAGAGGTCGGCGAGTAAGGTCGGGTCCATGATGATGGGTGAAAAATTTTCGCGGATTATACAGCGGCGATAGCCGCGTCCCCGGCTTCCCGATCCGCCAGCCAGCAAGGACAAGGCTTCCGGGACGATGCGGTAAAGCCATCCCGGGCAGTATGCGCCTGCGCTCCCGGTTGACGCCTTAGATTCTATCGAATACATTTGATCACATGTCAAATAAATGACATCAGCAGAATAAAAAACGGATCGGCGCGGCAGGATGAGGTTTTCACCCCACATCCCCATACCCATGTCGCAGCGGTGAAGGCCCCCAAGGAGATCGTCCGTCTGAATGGCGCGCCGCCGCGCATGCGTGGTGGCGTTGCTTCCTCTCCTGCCTTACCCGCGATATGCCCCCGCCGTTGCGTCCTGCTGTCGTAATAAGAACCTGTTCGGGATTTCGCCGGGAGTTGGACAGATGTCATTTCAGGATGGGATGCAAGGCGCAAAACGCAGCCGGGCCGGTGGCCCGGCGAGGCTTTGCAACGCCGCAGACCGCCTGAAATGACATTTGGACAACCCCGGCGAGATCCCGAACAGGTTCTAAGCCGGCGCCAGTCCGGCCGTAACGCTCAAAACAGCAGTTCCCACGAGACACCGGTTCCGGCCGGACCATTAGGAGGATCGCAACATGGAGCAAGACAAGAGCAAAGACAGCAGCAGCATCGCCTCACCCCAGCGCCGCACCGTCCTGAAAGCCGGCGCCGCCGCAGTCGGCGCTTCGGCATTGGGTTTCCCGGCGATTGTGAAAGCCCAGTCGGACAAGATCATCATCGGCCACCTGACGCCGCGCACCGGTTTCCTCGGCCCGATGGGCGAGTACGCGGTAATGAGCATGAACCTCGCCGTGGAAGAACTGAACAAGGCCGGCGGCCTCCTGGGACGGCAGGTCACGCTGATCTCGGAAGACTCGGTCAACCCGCCGACCGCCTCCTCCAAGGCGCAACGCCTGCTGGAGCGCGACGGCGCGGCCGTGCTGATCGGCGAGATTTCGTCGGCCTCGGCATTGGGCATCGCCCAGGTCGCCCAACGCAACAAGAAGCTGTTCATGAACAGCGGATGCAACTCGGACGAACTGCGCGGCAAGAGCTGCAACAAGTTCATGTTCCACGTCGAAGCGGCCAACTCCACCTATGTCAAAGCCTGCGGCCGCACCCTGCTGCAAAACGGCCTGATCAAAGGCAAGAAGCTGTACGCGCTGACCGCCGACTATGCCTTCGGCCACGACTTGCTGCGCACCGGCAAGATCTTCGTCTCGGCCAATGGCGGCACCATCGCCAACGATGAGCTGGTGCCCACCGACGCCACCGACTTCAGCCCCTACCTGCTGAAGATCCGCCAGGCCAAGCCCGACCTGGTGATCTCCAACCTGGCCGGCAACCAGATCACCAACTTCATCAAGCAATACTCCGAATTCGGCCTGCCCTTCCCCATGGCGGGCTTCGGTTTCGACACCGTGGCCGCATGGGGCGCGGGCGCCGACAACTTCGCCGGTACCTGGCCCACCACCTGGCACCACGATGTCGACGCGCCCTCGGCCAAGGCTTTCGTTGCCGCCTTCATCAAGAAATACGGCAAGCCGCCCGAAAACCAGGCCTGGGGCGAGTACGTGTGCTTCCGCTCGGTCGTGCAAGCGATCACCGAGACCAAGTCGCTCGATACCATGAAGCTCATCGAGTACTTCGAAAAGGGGGCTCCCATCGACGCGCTCAAGGCCCGCAAGGGAACCTACCGCGCCTGGGACCACCAGTTGCTGCAAGAGATGTACACGCTGTCGCCCAAACCCAAGGGCCGTGCCAAGGACCAGTGGGACTTCCTGCAGCTCGGCCCGTCCGTGCCGGGGCCGAACGAATCGCTGGAATCGATCGCGCCGACGATGCAGGAGAACGCCTGCAAATTCACCTGAACCACCGTTGCACTATCGCCGCCGTTCCGGTTTCCGCCGGAACGGCGGGCCACGTTTTCCCGATACGAAGTTGAATCGCGCCTCATCGGAGCATCAATGCAAATCGTTTTCCTGCTGGAACAAATACTCAACGGCCTGCTGGTCGGCGGCTACTACCTGCTGATCGCGCTGGGCCTGTCGCTGATCTTCAGCCTGGGCGGCATCGTCAACCTGGCGCACGGCGCCTTCTACGCCATCGGCGCCTACCTCGCCGTGGAAATCACCAAGCACCTCGGCTTTACCGGCGCACTGCTGATCTCGCCGGTGCTGGTGGCGCTCCTGGGCATCCTGTTCGAACGCTTCCTGCTGCGCCGTTTCTATTCCGCCGATCCCATCCTCGGCCTGCTGCTGACCTTCGGCCTGGCGATGGTGGCCGAGCAGGTCATCCGTATCGTCTGGGGCGCTTCGCCGCTGCCGGCCTCGATTCCGCCCGCCCTCAAGGGGCAGATCATGATCGGCGACTTCATGTACTCCAAGTATCGCCTGCTGATGCTGGCCACGGTGCTGGTGGCGCTGACGCTGATCTGGCTGCTGCTGAACAAGACTTCGTTCGGCCGCGTGGTGCGCGCCGGCGTGCAAAAGCCCGACATGGTGGCAGTGCTGGGCATCAAGCTGCAGCCTTACATGACTGCCATCGTGATGCTGGGCGTGGGCCTGGCGGCGCTGGCCGGCGTGCTGTTCGCCCCGATCTCGGGAGTGCACCCGGCCATGGGCGCCGAGATCATGACCGCCGCCTTCGTGGTGGTGGTGATCGGCGGCCTCGGCAGCTTCTGGGGCGTGGTGCTGGCCGCCGTGCTGGTGGGCGTGGTGCGCGGCATCACCATCCAGTTCTACGCGCCGGCCGGCGAAGCCTCGATGTACCTGCTGATGCTGCTGGTGCTGATCTTCCGTCCGCGCGGCCTGTTGGGCGAGCGCATCGAACGTTTTGAATGACAGGCGGATCATGAACAAAAAATACCAACCCTTGCTGATCGGCGCACTGGCGCTGGTCGTCGTTCCCTTCCTCCTGCAACTGCTGGGGCTGACCACTACCTCGGCCACCGACGTGGTGATCTACGCCATCGCCGCCATGGGCCTGAACCTGCTGGTCGGCTACACCGGCCTGACCTCGTTCGGCCATGGCGCCTGGTTCGGCGTGGGCGCTTACGCCGCAGCGCTGTCGCAGAAATACTGGTTCCCCGGCCAGATCGTGCTGCCGCTGCTGTTCACCATCGCTTTCATCGCAGTGTGCGCGGCGGTGATCGGCTTCCTGATCCTGCGCCGCCGCGGCGTCTACTTCTCGCTGCTGACGCTGGCGCTATCGGCGCTGACCTTCGCCATCGCCTTCCGCTGGACCGACTTCACCGGCGGCGAATCCGGCCTGGGCGGCGTGGTGCGTCCCGTGGTGGCGGGCATCGACCTCGACCAGTCGATCCCTTACCTGGCCTTCCTCAGCGTGATTGCCTGGCTGGTGCTGTACTGCCTGCACCGCCTGATCCGCTCGCCCTTCGGCCACACCATCGTGGCCATCCGAGAGAACGAACAGCGCGCACGCTTCCAGGGTTACGCCACCATCGTCTACAAGCTGCAGATGTTCATCATCTCGGCCAGCGTGACCGGCCTGGCCGGCGCCCTGCTGGCCTTCCATCACCGTTTCGCCTCGGCCGAACCGACCTCGGTGGCCTTCTCGGGCGAGTTGCTGGCGATGGTGGTGATCGGCGGCATGCGCAGCTTCCTGGGCCCCGCGCTGGGCGCGCTGTTCTACATCCTGTTCCGCGAATGCCTGTCGATCTGGACCGAGAACTGGCTGTTGTGGTTCGGCCTGGCCTTCGTCGCCTTCATCCTGTTCTCGCCCACCGGCCTGGTCGGCATCTGGCAGCAGATCCGCCGCCGCTTCAATCCGCCGCCCGAAGTGGGCGCGGCCATGAGCGCGCGCCAGATCGTCGACGGCCTGCCGCTGCCGGCCTTCCTGCAACCGCCGGCGCAACAGGGCCTGGTGCTGGAAGCCCGTGACATCGAGATCCGCTTCGGCGGCATCCAGGCGGTGAAGAATGGGCAGATCGCGCTGCATGCCGGTGAGATCCACGCGCTGATCGGCCCCAATGGCGCCGGCAAGACCACCACCTTCAACCTCATATCCGGCATGTTCGCCCCCAACGGCGGCACCGTAAAACTGAACGGTGAAGAGATCCAGGGCCTGCCGCCCAGCGTGATCTGCCAGCGCGGGCTGGCGCGCTCGTTCCAGATCACTAACCTGTTCAAGGGCCTGTCGATCTACGAAAACCTGAGGCTGTCGCTGCAGGCGCGCCACGGCTCGCGCTACAACATGTGGAAGGACATCGACAGCTATCCCGAGATCCATGCCGAGACCGAGGAGCTGATGCGCTTCCTCGGCCTGAAGGGCATCGACGAGATCGAAGGCGGCGCGCTCTCCTATGGCGGCCAGCGCCTGGTCGACCTGGGCATCGCGCTCGGCTCCAAGCCGCACGTACTGCTGATGGATGAACCGCTGGCAGGCCTGGCCGCGGCCGAACGCGAACGCGTATCGCGGTTGGTGAAGATCATCGCCAGCAATATCCCGGTGCTGATCGTCGAGCACGACATCGACCGCGTGCTCGGCTTCTCGCACAAGGTCACCGTGATGAACCAGGGCAGCGTGCTGATGGCCGGCACGCCCGACGAAGCGCGCGCCGACACCCGCGTGCAGGAAATCTACACCGGCCACGGCACGCCACCGGTCACCGGCCGCATCGCCGGCAATGCGCAGGAGCGGCCGCAACTACTGGCCTTCGAACAGGTCAACGCCTTCTATGGCAAGAGCCACATCCTCAACGACGCCACGCTGGAAGTGCGGCAGGGCGAGATCGTGGCGCTGCTGGGCCGTAACGGCGCCGGCAAGTCGACGCTCCTGAAGGCACTGACCGGCTTGCTCAAACCCGCCTCGGGCTCGATCCGCTACAACGGCCGCGACATTGCCGGGCTGTCCGCCCCCGACATCGCGCGCCTGGGCATCGGCTACGTGCCGCAAGGCCGCGGCCTGTTCGCCGGCATGACGGTGGCCGAGAACCTGGCGCTGGGACGCCTGGCGCGTAACACCGACAGCAGCGACGGCGTCGCCTGGAGCGAGGAAAAGATCCTGCATTACTTCCCACGCCTGAAGGAACGCCTGCACACCCACGCCGACTTCCTCTCCGGCGGCGAGCAGCAAATGGTGGCGGTAGCGCGTGCACTGTCGGGCAACGTCAAGCTGCTGCTGCTGGACGAACCCTTCGAAGGCCTGGCGCCGACCGTGGTGCAGGAACTGTTCACGGTGTTCGACCAGCTGCGCAGCGAAGTCTCCATCGTCATCGTCGAGCACAACCTCGACCTGGTGCTGGCGCTGGCCGACCGCGTATTCGCGCTGGAACGCGGCGCGGTGTTCCACACCGGTCCGGCCGAACCGCTGCTGACCGACCTGACCTACCGCAAGAAAATTCTCTGGCTGTAATTTCCTCTTACCGTAACAAGGACTCACGCATCATGGATCTGAATCTCAACGACAAGAAAGTCATCGTCACCGCCGGCGCCCAAGGCATTGGCCTCGCCATCACCGCCGCCTTCCTGGAAGCCGGCGCGCAGGTCCACATCTGCGACGTCAGCGACGAATTCCTCGACAGTGCGCGCCAGCAGTTCGGCAATGCCGCGGTCAGCTACAGCCGTACCGACGTTACCGACGAAAAGCAGGTCGACGCCATGTTCGCCGACCTGAACAAGCGCTGGAACGGCCAGCTCGATGTGCTGGTCAACAACGCCGGCATCGCCGGCCCGACGCTGCCGGTGGAAGAAGTCGACCTGCCGGCCTGGGACCAGACCATCGCCGTCAACTTGACCGGCCCCTTCCTGTGCACGCGTCGCGCGGTGCCGATGCTCAAGAAGAACGGCGGCGGCTCCATCGTCAACATCTCTTCCGTGGCCGGGCGCCTGGGCTTCGCGCTGCGCACGCCCTACTCCGCCTCCAAGTACGGCGTGATCGGCCTGACCGAGAGCTGGGCCATCGAACTGGGCCCGGACAACATCCGCGTCAACGCGGTGCTGCCAGGTGTGGTGGCCGGCGCCCGCCAGGAGCGCGTGATCGCCGCCAAGGCCGCAGCGTTCGGCATCGGCCACGAAGAGATGCGCGAGCGCGCGCTGTCCAAGGTGTCGATGCGCAAGATGGTCACGGCCGAGGACATCGCCAACCAGATCATCTTCATCTGCTCGCCGGCCGGTGCTTCCATCAGCGGACGCAGCCTGTCGGTATGCGGCAACGTTGAAACCCTCGGCTGAAAGGAGCATCCATGAGCGAAAAGATCGCAGTCGTCGGCGCCGGCCTGATCGGCCGCGCCTGGGCCATCGTCTTCGCCCGCGCCGGTTTCAGCGTCGCCATCTGGGACGCCATCCCGCAGGCGCTGCAATCCTGCCAGCAACTGCTGCGCGAGAACGTCGCCGACCTGGCCGGGCATGGCCTGATCAATGAGAGCGTCGATGCCGTGCTGGCGCGCATCAGCCCGGCCGCTAGCCTGGCCGAAGCCTTGCAGGGTGCGGTACTGGTGCAGGAAAACGTGAAGGAAACGGTAGAGGTGAAGCGCGAGATCTTCGCCGAGATGGACCGGCTGGCATCCCCCGACACCATCCTCACCAGCTCCACCTCGTGGATCCCGACCTCGGAGTTCTCGGAACACCTGCCGGGCCGCGAGCGCATCCTGGTGGCGCACCCGGTCAATCCCCCCTATCTGGTGCCGCTGGTGGAACTGGCGCCGGCGCCATGGACTTCCGCCAAATCGGTCGAGCGCGCGCGCGACATCTACACCCGCGCCGGCCAGTCGCCGGTGCTGCTGAAAAAGGAAATCACCGGCTTCCTGCTCAACCGCATCCAGGGCGCGGTGCTGAACGAAGCGCTGAACCTTTACGAGAACGGCTATGCCTCCTCCGAAGACCTGGACAAGGTACTGAAGGATGGACTGGGCCTGCGCTGGTCCTTCATGGGGCCGTTCGAAACCATCGACCTGAATGCACCGGAAGGCGTGCTGGATTACGCCAGGCGCTACGGCCACACCTACCGCGATGTCGCCAAGACCCAGTTGCCCAATGAGTGGCAGGCCGAGACACTGGCCGCCATCGAAAAGGAAAGGCGCGCTGCGCTGGGCGCCGATAAGCTGGGCGAACGCGCGCGCTGGCGCGACAACCGCCTGATGGGACTGGTGGCGCATAAGCGCAAGCAGCCGGACTGAACGTAAAGCAAACCGTCGCCTCGACCTGCGCCGGGACGACGGCGCCGATACCAACTACACTTGCCAACGACAATTCAAGCAACACTTACAGGAGCACACACCATGGCCAAATCCCGCAAAGTCATCATCACCTGCGCCGTCACCGGCGCCATCCATACCCCCTCGATGTCGCCCTACCTGCCGGTGACACCCGACGAGATCCGCGACGCCGCACTGGGCGCAGCCGAAGCCGGCGCCGCCATCGTCCACCTGCATGCGCGCGACCCGCAAAACGGCAAGCCGACCCAAGACCCCAACGAATTCCGCAAATTCCTGCCCGCCATCAAGGCCAAATCCAATGTGGTGATCAACCTGACCACCGGCGGCGCACCGACCATGGGAGTGGAAGAACGCCTGCAACCGGCCCTGCAGCTGAAGCCTGAAGTCGCCTCGCTGAACATGGGCTCGATGAACTTCGGCCTGTACGAAATGCTGGGACGCTTCAAGGACTTCAAGTACGACTGGGAAAAGCCCTACCTGGCCGAATCAGACGACCGCATCTTCCGCAACACCTTCAAGGACATCGCCTACATCCTCGAATCCTGCAGCGCCAACCAGACCCGCTTCGAAATCGAGTGCTACGACATCGGCCACCTCTACACCGCCGCCCACTTCATCGACCGCGGCCTGATCAAGCCGCCGTTCCTGATCCAGTCGGTATTCGGCCTGCGCGGCGGCATCGGCAACGACGTGGAAGACGTGATGCACATGAAGCGCACCGCCGACCGCCTGTTCGGCGAGGACTATTTCTGGTCGGTGCTGGGCGCCGGCCGCGGCCAGATCCCGATTGCCACCATGTCGGCGGCGATGGGCGGCCATACCCGCGTCGGCCTGGAAGATTCGCTGTGGGACGGCCCCGGCCATCTGGCCAAGAGCAACGCCGACCAGGTCAAGCGCATCCGCACCGTGATCGAGGCGCTGTCGCTGGAAGTGGCCACGCCGGACGACGCACGTGAGATGCTCAAGCTCAAGGGCGGCAACAACGTGGCGTTCTGAGCGGGAGTATCTTCCACAGGAAAAGCCGGCGGCCAAAATAGTCGCCGGCTTTTTTATTGCCATTCGGAAACGGCAGGCTTGATCAACCGGCAACACTGCGCGCCGAACCGGAAGCCGACAGCGGCATAGGCTACAATCTCTCCCATCCGATTCAGCCCCGCCGCGTCATTTCCCTGTGCCAATGGCCGGCCTTTGCACCGTACCCCGATGAAACAATACCAAGACCTGATCCAAGACGTCCTCGACAACGGCAGCTGGCAAGAGAACCGCACCGGCATCCGTACCTTGAGCGTACCGGGTGCCATGATGCGCTTCGACCTGCAAAAGGGTTTTCCGGCCGTCACCACCAAGCGCCTGGCGTTCAAGTCGGTTGTCGGCGAACTGGTGGGCTTCTTGCGCGCCACCCGCAGCGCCGCCACCTTCCGCGAATTGGGCTGCAAGGTATGGGATCAGAATGCCAATGAAAACGCCGAATGGCTGGCCAACCCCTTCCGCGAAGGCACGGATGACCTCGGTCCTGTGTATGGCGTGCAATGGCGCGAATGGCCGGCCTACAAGGTAATCGACGCCGCCAGAACCGACCGGATCGAAGCGGCGCAGCGCAAGGGTTTCAGCATCGTCTCCAGGCTCACCGACAATGGCCAGGACAAGGTTCTGCTGTACAAGGCCGTCGACCAGTTGCGCGAATGCCTCGACACCATCGTCAACAACCCGGCCAGCCGCCGCATCCTGTTCCACGGCTGGAATTGCGCGGTGCTGGACGAAGTCGCCCTGCCGGCATGCCACCTGCTTTACCAATTCCTGCCCAATCAGGCAACCAGGGAAATTTCCCTCTGCCTGTACGTTCGCAGCAACGATATCGGCCTGGGTACGCCATTCAACCTGGCCGAAGGCGCCGCCCTGCTGCATCTGGTCGGCCGCCTCACCGGCTACAAGCCGCGCTGGTTCACCTATTTCGTCGGCGATGCCCACATCTACGAGAACCATATCGACATGGTCACCGAGCAGTTGAAGCGCGATCCCTTCCCCGCTCCCAAGCTGGTGATTTCCGACCGCGTTCCTGACTTTGCCGTTACCGGCAAGTACCAGCCCGAATGGCTGGAAAAGGTAGAGCCAAGCGACTTCAGCCTGGAAAACTACCAGCACCATGCGCCACTGACCGCGCCGATGGCGGTCTGACAAATCCCCCTGCCTGGCGCTCCCGAAAAAGCGCCAGGCAGCATACATCCAGCTTCACTTCACTGCGCTACCTGATCAAGTCGCTTCCTTCATCGCGACAGCCTGCGCACGCGACTTGCTGCTCAATACCAGCAAGATGGTGACGCTGACCAGCGACATCAGCACCATCGGCAAAAGCGCCAGCGAATAACTCCCGGTAGCCTCCTTGACCCAGCCGTAGACGTTGACCATCAGCCCGCCCCCGATCAGGTTGGACACTGCATTGATGCCCGCCAGGCCCGCCGCCGCCGAACCGGTCGCCAGCCAACCGGTCGCCATCGCCCAGAACGGTCCTTTGAAGGAGTAGGCGCCGATCAGCACCAGCGACAGCAATACCACCACCGGCGCCAAGGTGTGCACTGCCGAGGCCAGGCCCATGCCGGCGCCGATCAGCAGCAGCGGGATGGCCGTGTGCCAGCGGCGCTCGCGGGTACGGTCGGAATGGCGTCCCCACCAGACCATCAGCACACACGCGACGGCATACGGAATGGAATTGATGAGGCCGATCTGCATCACGCCCAGTCCAAAGGACTTGAGCAACTGCGGTTGCCACACGTTGAGCACCGAGCCGGCTGCCGACGCACAGGAACACACCAGCGCCATGCCCCATACGTGGGGATTGCTGAACAGCTTCCAGAGCGGCACATGCGCCTTGGCGGTACGCGCCGCAGTCTCTGCCGCCATCGTCCGGGTCAGCCATTCGCGCTGCCGGGTAGTGAGCCAGATTGCCTGTTCCGGCCGGTCGGTCAGGAAGAACAGGCAGACGATGCCCAGCAGTACGGTCGGCAACCCCTCGATGATGAACAGCCAGTGCCAGCCGCGCATTCCGCCGACACCATCCATCTGCAGCAACAGCGCCGAGAACGGCGAAGCGATGAAGCTGGCGGCAGGAATCGCCACCATGAACAGCGCCACGATACGGGCGCGGTAGGCCGACGGAATCCAGTAGGTCAGGTACAGCACGACGCCCGGAAAGAAGCCGGCTTCCGCTGCGCCCAGGATGAAGCGGACGAAATATAGGGAATGCGGCCCCTGCACCAGCGCGGTACTGGCTGAAATCAGGCCCCAGGTAATCATGATGCGCGCCAGCCATTTCCTGGCGCCGAATCGCTGCAGCGCCAGATTGCTGGGGACTTCGAAGATGAAGTACGCGATAAAGAACAGGCTGCCCGCAAAACCGAACATCTTGGATGAAAGGCCGATGTCCTGGTTCATCTGCAGCGCCGCCATACCGATGTTGCCGCGGTCGATGAACGCGAACAAATAGCAGAGCATCAGGAAAGGCAGCAGGCGCCAGGTGACTTTTTTCACCGTCTCCCGCTCCAGCTGCTTTTCATCTGTCACTGTTGTCTCCATGTGTTTTCTCTTCAGGAAAATGGCCGCCGTCTTTTCATCGCGGCTGGCCTTTGATTATGATGAATCAGGCGAGCGCCTGCTCCGTCTCCACTACCGCCAGCACGTTACTGGCCGCTCCCGTTCCCATCGCCACGTAGGCGCGGTCGGATACGCCGCCGATGTGGGGGCTGAGGACCACGTTGCCGATGTTTTGCAACGGATGCGGCGCGGTGAACGGCTCCTGCGCAAAGCTGTCCAGCCCGGCTGCGCGCAGCTTGCCGCTGTCCAAGGCTTCGATCAGCGCCAGCTCATCGATGAGGCCGCCGCGCGCGGTGTTCACCAGAATGGCGCCGTCCTTCATGCGCGCCAGGGATTGCGCATTGATCATGCGCTTGTTCTCATCGGTCAGCGGGCAATGCAGGGACAGTACATCGGATTGCGCGAAAACAGTATCCAGGTCGACCAGTTCGACGCCGGCCGGCGCTTCCCTGGCAAACGGGTCATGGGCGATGACATGCATGCCCAGCGACAAGGCCGTCAGCCCCACCCGGCGGCCGATGGCGCCAAGGCCCACCAGGCCGAGGGTGCGGCCCTGGAGCTCGACGCTCTTGTGGGTCGACTTGTCCCAATGCCCCTGGCGCATACGGCCATCCAGGCCAACCACGTTCTTGGCGCAAGCGAAAATCAGCGCCCAGGTATGCTCCGCCACCGCCGGCGCGTTGGCGCCCACTGCCGCCTTCACGGCAATACCACGCTCCTGCGCCGCCTTGCTGTCGATGGTGTCGATGCCGGTGCCGTGCTTGGAAATCACACGCAGCGCCTTGCTGGCGTCCATGATACGGCCGGTGACGCTGCCGTAGCGCACGATGATGGCCACCGGCTGGTGTTGCACCGCCAGCTTCAGCAAATCTTCCTCGGTCGGCTTGGCGCCGGCGAAGACCAGTTCATAGTCGCGCAGGATCTCGACCGCTTGCGGCGCCAGGTCGGTGCCGGTCACCAGCACCACGCCTTTCTTGCCGGCCGCAGTCACAGGGTTTCTCCTTCCTGCAGCGCGCCGGCCTTGCGCAATGCGCTGTCCAGCCAGCCAGGGCGCAACGGGCCGCCGGTACGGATTTCGGTCAGGCGCTTGGTCTCGTCCTGTACCTTCCTGGCCGCCGCCGCCAGCAGGGTCGGTGCCTTCTCGCGCTCGACCACGACCACGCCGTCGGCATCGCCGACGATGAGGTCGCCCGGCTGCACGCTGGTGCCGCCCACCGACACCGGCCAGTTGACGCGGCCGGCGATGTTCTTGGTCGGGCCGTTGGGATTGGCGCCCACGGCATAGACCGGGAAGCCGATGTCACGGAGGGCTTCGGTATCGCGCACGGAACCGAAGATGACGATGCCGGCCAGGCCCATGGCCTTGCATTGCGACACCATGATCTCGCCCATCAGCGCGCAGGTTTC
Source organism: Herbaspirillum chlorophenolicum (assembly GCF_001189955.1). Lineage (GTDB taxonomy): Bacteria > Pseudomonadota > Gammaproteobacteria > Burkholderiales > Burkholderiaceae_D > Herbaspirillum > Herbaspirillum chlorophenolicum. The sequence continues at coordinate 121,846 of NZ_LFLT01000005.1, forward strand.
ATCGCCCTTGCCGTCGATCACCAGCACGTCGCCCGGTTTGGCGATGGCCATGGCGGCGTGGATCATCAGGTTGTCGCCGGGACGCACTTCGACAGTCACGGCTGGGCCGGCGATACGCATGCCGGGCGACAGCGGGCTGATGCGGCTGCACAGCGTGCCGCGACGGCCGGCGACGTCCGCCAGGATGGATGCGGCGAACTCGGATGCCTGGGCGACGATGCCGGCGTCGACGCGTTCGATATCGCGAATGAGGTCGGGTTGGGTGGTGCTCATGATGATCCTTTGCTAAGCAGTTGCAGAATAGGTTGATGGTTAGGCGTGCGAATACATCGGCAGGCCGGCTACCGGCACGTCAGCGCGCAAGATGGAACCGGTCTGGGATTCGGTAATGAACAGGCTCTTGCCGTCCGGGCCGCCGAAGGCGAGGTTGGTGGTCGAGATGCCTGCGTTGGAGCGGATCCGCAGCAGCGGCTCGGCGAATTTGGAGAGCCTCCAGATGGAGCCGAAACCGGTGTGGGCGATATACAGGCAGCTCTCGGCATCCAGCGCCAGCCCATCCGGGCCGGCCATGCCGCCATGCAGGTTGGCGAACACGCCGACCTTGCCCACCACGCCGCTGTTGTGCAGCGGGATACGCCAGATCTGCTGCGCGCGGGTCACCGCCACCAGCAGGTGGTTCAGTACCGGGTCGTAGACGATGCCGTTCGGGCTGGGGATGGTATTGACCAGGCAGGTAAGCTGGCCATCGGGAGACAGGCGATAGACGCGGCCGGTCGGGTCCTGCAGTCCGGTTTGTCCCTGATCGGTGAAGTAGATCTCGCCGGAGGGCCCGAATACCAGGTCGTTGACGCCCTTGAAACCTTCCGAACCTACGGTTTCCAGCAGCGGCGCGACGTCGCCGGTGTCCGGGTTCAACTGCACCAGTCCGCGCTTGTAGTCGGTGATGACGATACGGCCGTTCTTGTCGATCTTCAGGCCATTGGGCCAGCCGTCGTACTCGGCGACCAGCTCCCACTCCCCTTCTTGCGAGATGCGGAAGATGCGGCCGTACGGAATGTCGGTGACGTACAGGCGGCCCTGGAGATCGAACGACGGCCCTTCCAGAAAAGAGTCGATCGGTAGGCCGCCGCGGTTAGCGTCGCTCCAGGAATTCTTCCTCGGCTTGCGAAAGCTGTCCGGCAACCGCGTGAAGATGGTCGTTTCAACAATGGGAGGAGGTGCGAAGAAGCTCATGATCGGATTGTCCTGACAATTATTTCTGGGCCTTGGCGGGATCGCCGAGCGCGAGAGTAATCACCGCCCCCAGCAGCAGCGCACCGGCCACGAAGATCAACGGATAGGTAAAGCCCTGGGTCGCTTCCCGGATGAAACCGATCATCGACGGGCCGACGAAACCGCCCAGGTTGCCGATGGAGACGATGAGCGCCAGCCCGCCCGCCGCCGCACGACCGGTGAGAAAGCCGGAGGGAATGGCCCAGAAGGTCGCCTGGAAAGAGAGGATGGAAGCCACCGCGACGGTGATGGCGAGCATCTTCAGCAGCGGGTCATGCATGAAGGCCGAGATCGCGATCGACACCGCCGCGACGGTGATGGCGCCGGCCACGAAGAACAGGCGCTTGTCGCTGTTGTTGGCCAGCCTGGCCCACAAGGTCATGGCGATGGCGCCGACAATGTAGGGAACGGCTGCCACCAGGCCGACCTGATGCGACGGCAAGCCGAACTCCTTGATGATCTGCGGCAGCCACAAGCCGATGCTGAGCGAACCGATGATGCCGCAGAAGTTGGCGCCGGCCAGCGCGAACACGCGCCAGTTGACGAAAGCATCGCGCAGCTTGTTGCCGTGGCGCGCAGCCAGGATGTTTTGTTCGTTCGCCAGTTCGGCTTCCAGCCATTGCTGTTCGCGCGGGGTGAGCCAACGCGCCTTGGACGGACGATCCGGCAGCAAGAACAGGCACGCCACACCCAGCAGCACAGCCGGCAGCGCCTCCAGCAACAGCAAGACCTGCCAGCCCTTGTACCCCCACAGGCCGTGCAGCTCCATCAACGCGCCGGAGAGCGGCGAACCGATGATATTGGCCACCGGAATGCCGATCAGGAAGAACGCCGTGGCCTTGCCGCGCCACTGGCCGGGGAACCACTTGGTGAAATAGAGGTAGATGCCGGGCGTGAAGCCGGCTTCGGCCATGCCCAGGAAAAAGCGCGCCAGCGCGAAGCTCTTGGGGCCGACCACGAAGGCCGTGAGCATGGAAATCACGCCCCAGGAAATCATGATGCGCGAGATCCACATGCGCGCGCCGAAGCGATGCAGCGCCAGGTTGCTGGGAATCTCGAAGAAGAAATAGCCGATGAAGAACAGTCCCGCGCCCAGGCCGAACTGCGACGGCGTCAGGCCCAGGTCCTTGTTCATGGTTAGCGCGGCGAAACCGACATTGATGCGGTCGAGGTAACTGACCACATAGCACAGCAGGATGAAGGGAATCAGGCGGCGCATCACCTTCTTCATCGTTGACTGTTCGCTGACGGACTGTGTTTCTGCTGCGGATGTGCTGTGCGTCATCTGGACTTCCTGGGCTTGGCTCATCGTGTTTCCCTCAGAAGCGATAAAGACGTGCAGGGTTATCCACCAGCAGCGCATTCAGCTGTTCGCCGGAACCGGCCCATTCGGCCATCAGGTCCAACAGGAGCGCATCGTCGGGCTTATGTTTCTCGGTCGGATGCGGCCAGTCGCTGCCCCACAGCACTTGTGTCGGGGCCGCGCTCATCAGCGCGCGGGCCAGCGGCGCGACGTCGCCATAGGCGGGCGCACCGGCCTTGCTTGACAGGTAGGCGCCGGACAGCTTGATGTAGGCGCGCTTGTCCTTCATCAGGCCGACGACGAATGCATAGACAGGATGGGAAGCGCTGTCCTGCAATGGAATGCGGGCGAAGTGGTCGAACACCACGGGAACCGGAAGGCGCGACAGCATTTCGCGGTTGGCCAGCAGCTCGTCGTTGGACATGTTGACCTGCATGTGCCAGCCCAGGTGCGCCACGCGGCGCGCCAATGGTTCGATCATGGCCGCGCTCGTCACGGAACCGATGGCCAGATTGAAGCGCAAACCCCTGATGCCTGCCTTGTCCAGTCGTACCAATTCCGCATCGGTCACACCGGTATCCAGGACGGCGACACCGCGTGCCGACGCCCCGAGTTGTTCCAGCGCGTCCAAGGTGCAGCGGTTGTCCGTGCCGTAAGCCGAAGGCGTCACCACGACGTTGCGCGAGACGCCCAACCGCTGCTGCAGCCTGCGGTACATCGCAACGGTGGCCGGCGGATGCAACAGCTTGGCGCCGGGCGCCCAGGGGAAGCGGTCGTCATAGATATGCATGTGGCAATCGCATGCATTGGCCGGCAGCCTGGCGGAGATGCGCTCGCTACCGGAGGAATGCGGAAATGCCTCGTCGGCCGCCATCGCGGATGCGCCGCATGCCGCCGCGCCCAACCCTGCCGTCAGCGCCGCTGCCTGGCGCAGGAATGCACGACGTGTCTGCCCTGTCTTCAACATCTTTGTCTCCATGTTTTTTCCGCGCCGGCAATGGCCGGCTGCATCGTTTGGAGGGCAGTCTACGCGCCGTTTTTTTTAATGTATATTTGCTTTTATTTTGTATTCCATAACTTTCAGGAATGAATCATGGACTATCGCGACCTCAAGTATTTCGAGGTGATTGCAGAGGAAGGGCATGTAGGGCGTGCGGCGGAGCGGCTCTACAAGACGCAGCCGGCCCTGACCAAATGCATCGACCGCCTGGAAGAACAACTGGGAGCGCCGCTATTCGAGCGCGCAGGGCGAGGCATTCGCCTGACCGCCGTAGGGACGACGCTGCTGGCGCGCTCGCGCCAGATCACGCTGATGATGGACGACACCGCCCGTGAGATCGGCGACTATGCCAATGGGCGTGCGGGCAACATCCGGCTGGGGTGCATTCCCACCCTTGCCGAGCACATCCTTCCATCGGTTTGTGAAGAGCTGCTGCTGGAAGCGGATAAAGTCACCATCGACCTGAAGGTCTCGATGAACGATGCGTTACTGGAAGGCCTCAAGGCCGGTGAACTGGATATTGTGCTGGGGCCGGTGATCCAGAGCGACGATGTGTTCCAGACTGAAGAGATCAAGCATGACCAGATGGTCGTGATGGCCAGCGCGCACCATCCTATCTTCAAGCGCAAGCGCACGCTGCGCACCCTGCTCGACTATCACTGGGTACTGCCGGCGCAATCGGTACTCAGCCGGCAGTGGCTGGACAACGTCTTCGACCGCCACCACCTGGCGCGGCCGACGGTGCAAATCACGCCCACCGTGCTCAACATGATCATGCCGCTCATCGAGCGCACCAATCTGCTGGGTTTCGCATCGAAACTGAATCTGGATGCCGGCCGCGGGAACCTGAAGGAAGTGGTACTGAAAGAAACGACGATGCTCAGGCGCATGGGGTTGACCTATCGTCGCGACATGTACCTGTCTCCGGCGGCTCAGCGCCTTATTGCCATTATCAAGCGTCGGTACGACGCTGAGTGACCGGGACGCTCCTCCAGGAACCTGTTGGCGATCTGCAATTCACCACCGCACATCGCCGACAACCGCTTTAAGGCGCCACCACCCCATTGCCGGCGGCATCGTCATGCCAGCCGCCGCCCAGCGCCTTGTACAGCGACACGGTGGCCTGCAGGCGCTGCAGCTTGATCTGGCCCAACTGGTTCTGCGCTTCAGACAAGGTGCGCTGGGTATCCAGCACCACCATCAAATCCTCGGCGCCGGCGCGGAAACGGATTTCAGACAGGTCGAAGGCGAAACGCGCCTGGTCGACCTCTCCAACCTTGAGCCGATAGCGCTCTTCCAGGCTGCGGATCGCGCCCAGGGCCTTCTCCACTTCCGAGAGGGAGTTGATCACTCCCTGGCGATAAACCTGCACCAGCTCTTCCTTCTGGGCGATGGCGAGATCGCGCTGGTTCTTCAGGCGGCCACCGTCGAAGATCGGCGCGATCAGGCCGGCGCCGATGCTGGCGAACAGGTTGGGACCGTCAAACAGCGACAGGAGCGCATTGCTTTGCGCGCCGGTGGAGCCCGTCAGCGTGATGCTGGGGAACAAGGCCGCGCGCGCCACTGCGACGTTGGCGTTGGCTGCGGCCAGATTGGCTTCGGCGCGGCGGATATCGGGGCGGCGCGTCAACAGTTCCGAAGGCAGGCCGGCCGAAATGCGCGGCATCTGGATGCGGGCCAGCCCCTTCTCCTGCACGGTGAAATTTTGTGGCGGGCGGCCGAGCAGGATGGCCAGCGCGGTCTGCGCGTCCTGCTCCTGCTGCTGCAGATCGGGAATGAGCGCCTTCTGGTTGGCCAGCGCCGAGCGCTGGCGCGCCAGATCCAGCGGCGAAGCGGAACCGGCCCTGCTTTGCGCTTCGACCAGCCGCAGCACGCGCTCGGCGGTACTGACGTTCTGGTTCGCAATCCCCAGCCGGTCGCGCAGCGACAGCACTTGCAGGTAGGTGGAAACGATGCCGCTGGTAACCGTCAGCGCAACCGTTTCGCGGTCATAACGGTTGGCGCGCAACGAAGCTTCGGCGGCGTCGCGGCCGGCGCGGTTCTTGCCCCAGAAGTCCACCTCATAACTCACCTGCAAGGCGGCGCCCGCAGAGTTGACGGGTGAACCGCCCGAGATCGGAAAATCGCGCGCAGCATTGGCGTTGACCCCGACATTGGGCAGCAGCGGCGCGCCGGCAATGCGCGCCTGCGCTTCAGCCTGCTTGACGCGCGAGAAAGCGGCCGCGATCTCAAAATTATTGTGCTGCCCTTCATCGACCAGCGCACTCAACTCGGTGCTGCCGAATTGCTTCCACCAATCCGAATCCGGCCATAGCTGCTCGGCATGCGCGACGTCGGCCAAGGCGCCGGTGCTCCCGCCTGTGCTCCATTTATCGGGCACCTGCATCTCGGGAACCGGATCGGTATCGACCGAACGCGAGGCGCAGCCGCCCAGCGCCATGACACATGCCAGCGCCAGGGACAGCGGAGAAAACAGAACAAACTTGCGTGGACTGCTGAAGTTCATATTCCAGATGGGTCGATAACTTCGCGGAAAAACAGTGGCGGCAACAGGGAGCCGGAAGGACTAGGACCCGGGCGTAGCGGGCATCAGCACCTGCTCGCCTTCCTTCAGGCCCGATGTCACTTGTGCGCGTTCGCCATTGCGAATGCCGATCTTGATCTTGCGCGCTTCCAGCTTGCTGCCATCCAGCACTACCTTCACGGTCTGGGTACCGTCCATGCCGGGCTTGGTCACCAGCGACAGCGGAATGCTCAGTGCCTGCTCCACGCGCGCCAGCACGAAATAGACGTCGGCGGTCATGCCGCTCATCAGCTCGCGGCTGGGGTTGGCGACATCGAACAGCACGGTATAGAAGGCCTTCTTGCCCTGGCGGCCGGAGTCGTCGGTGGGCAGCAGCATGATCTGGCGCAGCTTGCCGCTCCAGCGCTTGCCGGGATAACCGGGCGTGGTGAAATAAGCGGTCATCCCCTTCTGCAGCCGCGTGACGTCTTCTTCGGCCACCGGCACCTGCACCGTCATGCGCGAGAGGTCGGCAATGCGCATCAGCACTTCCTGGTTGGCGCCCAGCATCTGGCCCACGCGTGCGTTCATGGTGACGATGGTGCCGCTCACCGGCGCTTCGATGCGAGTCTGCTTCTGGATGGCCTCGTCGTCCTTGATCGCGGCTTCGGTCTGCTGGATCTGGGCATTGGTGGCGTCCACCCGGGCCGCAGCCGAGTACATGTTCATGCGGCTGGATTCATACGACTCTTCACGCGTGGCGTTCTCGGCCTTCAACTGGGTCTGGCGCTGGAACTGCAACTGGGCGAAGTCGAGCTGGGCATTCTGCCCCGCCAGCTCTGCCTTCAAGCGCGCCAACTGGGCGCGATTGCTTTCGATGCGGCCGTTCTGCACGGCCGGCGACACCGTCACCAGCAGCCTGCCGGCCTTGACCGTCTCGCCGATGGCGACATCCACATCGGCGATCTGGCCGGCCACCTTGGAGCCCACATCCACATAGGTTTGCACCACGACATTGCCGGTGGCATTGACCACTTGCTCGATGTCGGCCTTCTCCACCTTGACCGTCTCCAGCTTCACCGGCACCGGCCTGGCCGGTTGCGGCGCCGGGCGATGCTGCCAGAAGGCAATCCCGCCCGCCACCAGCACCACCAGAATGGCGCCGCCCCACAGCGCCTCCCGCTTGCCGCGTGCGCGGCCATCGCCGGTGCGTACCGGCGCCTGGGTTGCTTGCTGGGAGTCGTCGTGCTGCTCGGTCATGGTCGGTTAGAAGTGCTACTACGATAATGATTTCAGAAAAAGATGACGGCCGGATTACCGCCCGGCCGAATCTCACCTTCCTGCGCTGCCCTCGTTCAGGCCGCGACCGGCTGCGGCGGCGCCGAAGCGATCGCCGCCAGCCAGTCGGCATGCACTTCCGGCGCCCTGCTCCATACCGCCTGGTGCAACTGCGACAGCAATTGCGGCTCTTCGAGCAGGCTGTTCTTCTGCTTGTCGCTGAGCGCATCCGGACCGTCTTTGAGCGCCGTGCGCACCAGCTTCTCGCGCAGGTGCTGCGTCAATTGCGGCACGCTGGGATGCGCATGCGCGGTAGCGCAGACCAGGGCGTTGAACGACGGATCGACAACGGCATCGACGAAGCCCGGCAGCTCGGGAGTCTCGTTCAGATGGCGCACGGTTTCGCGCAATTCGAACGGCGGATCGGTCTCTTCCGGGATCTTGAACAAGCCGGCGCGGCGGAAACCGCGGCCGAAGGACACCCGTGAAGACAGCACCGAGGTCGGTATCGAGATCGCCAGCGAACCGGCGATCGGCAACAGCCACCAGATGAAGGATGGGTTGAGCCAATATACCAGCGCGCCCCAGGCCAGGCCCAGCAGCGAGTGCCAGCCGTGGCGGCGTACCGCTTCGCCCCAGCCGGTTTCATTGTCGGCGCGCGGCGGCGATTTCCAGCCGACCGCCCAGCCGAGGAAAGCGCCCAGCACGAAGCGCGTGTGGAACAGCATGCGCACCGGCGCCAGCACCATCGAGAACAGCAGTTCGATCACCATGCTGACGAACAGCGCCAGCACGCCGCCGAAGCCGCGTGCGCCCTTCACGGCAAACAGCAGCACCGCCAGGATCTTGGGCAGGAACAGGATGGTCGCGGTGGCCGACACCAGCGCCAGCGCCTTCTCGGGATGCCATTCGGGCCAGATCGGATAAAGCTGGCGCGGCTCGACAAAATAGGTCGGGTCGATCAGCGTATGCGCCGCCAGCAGCAAGGTGGACAGCAGCAGGAACAATCCCCACAACGGCGCCGACACATAAGCCATGACGCCGGTGACGAACACCGCACGGTGCACGACGTGCATGCCGCGCGCCAGGAACAGGCGGAAGTTCATCAGGTTGCCCTGGCACCAGCGGCGGTCGCGGCTGAGCTCATCCAGCAGGTTGGGCGGCATTTCCTCATAGCTGCCGTCGAGGTCGTAGGCAATCCACACCGACCAGCCGGCGCGGCGCATCAGCGAGGCTTCGACGAAATCGTGCGACATGATCGGGCCGGACAGGTGGCCCTTGCCCGGCAGCGGCGCCAGCGCGCAATGCTTCATGAAGGGCTTCAGGCGGATGATCGCGTTGTGCCCCCAGAAGTGCGACTCGCCCAATTGCCAGTAGTGCAGGCCGGCCGTGAACAGCGGGCCGTACACGCGCGTGGAGAACTGCTGGATGCGGGCGTACAGTGTGTCGCGCCCGGCCGCGCGCGGCGCGGTCTGGATGATGCCGGCGCCGGGATGCTCTTCCATCAGGCGGGTGAGCTTGGTGAGGCAGTCGCCGGTCATCACGCTATCGGCGTCGAGCACCACCATATAGCGGTAGTCGGCGCCCCAGCGGCGGCAGAAGTCGTCCAGGTTGCCGCTCTTGCGCTTGACGCGGCGGCGGCGGTGGCGATAGAAGATCCGGCCGAAACCACCGGTCTCGCGGCACAAGGTGGCCCAGGCGGCCGTCTCGGCGGCACAGATGTCGGCCTCGCCGCTGTCGGACAGCACGAAGAAATCGAAATGCCGGATCTGCCCGGTGCGCTCCAACGACTCGTAAGTCGCCCGCAGGCCGGCGAACACGCGCGCCACGTCTTCGTTGCAGATCGGCATGACGATCGCGGTGCGGGCCTCGGGAGCGATGTCCCTGTTGCCGGCCTTCTCATGCGAGATCAGGTATTTGTCATCGCCGCGCATCAGGACCAGGAAGCCCGTCATGGCGGTCCAGAAACCGGCCGACACCCACAGGAACAGCAGCGCGAACAGGCCCAGCACCAGCATCTCCAGCGGCTTGGTGCCGTGGTAGGGCAGCACGTCGCTCATGAAGTAGGTGGCCATCGAGGTCTGCAGCACCATCAGTATCAGGAGCGTGATGCGGCGCACGTTGCCGGTATGCTGCCAGTGGCCCTTCGGGTCCGGCGCGTCGGAACTGTCGAGGTGGTCCTCGACGTAATGCGGCTCGTCGTCAGGCACAACTTCGGCCGCGGCCTTGGCTTTCTTGCCCCGGCGCCAGCGGCTGGGGCGGCGCTCCAGCCGGCGGTTTTCCTCCTCCACCCAGCGCGAGAAGGGATTGAGCTCGCCCCAGGGGCGCGGCACCATCGATTTGCGGTTCAGCGGCGGCGCCACGGCGATATGCGGCTGCCCGCGGTCGCTGTCGATCTGCGGCGCACTGGCTGCGGCATCTGCGGCTGCCGGATACATCAGGTGCAGGCGTGCATCGACCGAGGCTTGCGCCATCACGGGCGCGGCCTGGGCATCGTGCCCGGAAGCCTCGGCCAGCACGCGATGCAGGTCGGCCACCGGATCGCCTGAACCCAGCTCACCCGCCCGTTCTGCAAGTTCGCGGCGCTGCTCGGGCGACAACGGCAAGCGCGCGAGATAGTCCTCAAGCGCCTGGGATGCCGCCGATGCCTGCCTTAGTTGGGGGGTAATATGTAGCTCCACGTTTCTGACAAGGTTGCGCCGCCGTTGGCATTGCGCAGGAAACCGCGCAGCTCGACTGGCTTGTTATCTTCTACCCGGCGCAGCTTGACTTCGATGCGCCAGCCGCCGGTCATGTCGTTCTTGCGTGTGGTCACGCTCACGATCTTGCCGTTGGCATCGGCTTCCACCACACCCTCGACGCGGGCGGTGGGGGCCAGTTTCTTCAGCGCAGCGCCGTCGAAGTCGATGGCCAGGGCCTGTGAATCGTCCTGCTTGCCATCCTGCTTGGGACGGTAGCCGTGGCCGAAGCGGGTCTGCGTGACCCAGGCCAGCGGCGGACGCTTTTCATTGTCCTTCTGCCACAGCAGCCGGTATTCCACATTCATCGGCTGGCCGACCTTGGGCATGTTATTCGGCACCCAGTAAGCCACGATGTTGTCGTTGGTTTCGTCCGGCGTCGGAATCTGCACCAGCTCCACCCGGCCCGAACCCCACTTGCCCTTGGGTTCGACCCAGGCGCTGGGCCGCGCTTGATAGTTGTAGTCCAGGTCCTGGTAGCTGGAGAATTCGCGGTCGCGCTGCATCAGGCCGAAGCCCAGCGGGTTGTCGAACGAGAATGACGTCACCAGCAGGCGCTTGGGATTGACCAGCGGACGCCACAGCCATTCGCCGGTGCCCGACTGCATCGACAGGCCGTCCGAATCATGTACCTTGGGACGGAAATCGTCACCCGGGCCCGGCTGGTTTTCGCCGAACAGGAACATGCTGGTCAGCGGCGCAATGCCCAGCTTGGTCACGTTGGCGCGCAGGTAGACCTGCGCCTTCACGTCCATCACGGTATCGGCGCCGGGCTTGAGCACAAAGCGATAGGCGCCGGTGGCACGCGGCGAGTCCAGCAGCGCATACACCGTCAGCTCCTTGCTGTCAGCCGAGGGGCGCTCCAGCCAGAATTCGGTGAAGCGCGGGAATTCCTCACCGGAATACAAGGCGGTGTCGATCGCCAGCCCGCGTGCGGACAGGCCGTAGCCCTGTCCCTTCCCCATCGCGCGGAAATAGCTGGCGCCGTGGAACGTCAGCACATCATCCTTGACCTTGGCCGAGTTGACGGGAAAGCGGATACGAAAGCCGGCGAAACCGATATTGCGCAGCGAGCGCGGATCGATGCTGCGGTTGGCGCTGTAATCGAACAGTGCCGGACTGAAATTGATCTCGTGCACCGCTCCGCCGACCACCTCGTTGATCTTGACCGGTTCGTTGAACGTACCGCCCAGGTGGATGAAGGAAAGCTCGAACGGCAACTTCTGCGCGCGCCAGTACGACTTGTCGTCTCGGAAGCGGATCTGGTTGGCCTGTTCGTAGCTCAGGTCCTTGACCGCTTTGGGCAGGCTCTCGGAAGGTTTTTTGTAGGACTTGGAGGCCAGGGCCTTGGCGCGCGCGGCCACTGTATTGAAATCGAAGGCGAATGCCGCCGAATGAACCGCCAGCAAGCCGGCAACGGTTGCCGGAATGACAAGCCGGCGCCACCAGGCCGGCCTTGCGGCACGGCGCGGGGGCGAGCCCGGCACAGGCCATTTGATGAGCTTGAACGACATTATTGTTTTGTCTGACATGCAATCTTCTGGTTGAAATGCTTCCGGCCCGCGGCAGCCGTACGCCGCGACCGGCCCGGAAAGCAAGGCGCTAGTTTACCCAAATGTTGCGTGAATTGTTCGGGCGGATGGCTTGAACCCGGCATTTGCCGGAGATATTGATCTCCAGCAACCCTGAAATGGCCATACCGAACCGGATGAAGGCGGCGCCTGCGCCGAACGGCCAACGCAACCCTGATGGCGATGTTCGCGAACCGGGCCTGCCGCCATGCAGCTTTACCCCATTCCATCGCTCCCAGTGCCGCCTGGCGATTGCCCAAGCGCATCTTGGGCATCTGCCGGGCGTCTGTCGAAACATTTTCGATCCATGCACTATCAGGTATAAGGGCGGCGGTGCCACAGAAAGTTCCGTAGTGCAGCATGGCTCCTGTAACATTATGCGTTTGGCAGGCGCATGCCCTGCCACACCTCTCCAACCTGAACAGCACACGCGTATGTCTTCCTCCTCTGCAGCAGGCAACCTGGCCATCGTCGTCGCCACCGACCGCAACAACGGCATCGGCATCAACAACACCCTGCCCTGGCACCTGCCGGAAGACCTTGCGCACTTCAAGCGCACCACCACAGGCCATGCCATCCTGATGGGCCGCAAGACCTTCGAGTCGATCGGACGGCCGCTGCCCAACCGCCGCAATATCGTCATCACGCGCAATGCGGACTGGCAACATGCAGGAGTGGAAACCGCCGCCTCGCTGCCGGCTGCGGCCGCGCTGGCGGGCGATGGCCCCGCCTTCATCATCGGCGGCGCGCAAATCTATGCCGAAGCGCTGCCGCTGGTGAACCGTCTGATCGTTACCCGTATCGAACAGACATTCGACTGCGATGCCTTTTTCCCCGCGCTTGATCCGCAAATCTGGCAAGAAACCGCACGTGAGCAACACCACGCCGAAACTTCCGGATTTGACTACGCGTTTGTGACATACGAAAGACGCTGAGCGAGCGCGCCGGCCGCTGTTGCTTTTTTCCGTTTTTTGCTTAATATGCGCACCTCTTTTGCGCATATCTGCGACAATCCGCTTTCTTTTTTGGCGCGCAAGCTTTCCGCCCAGGCGCAGTTTCTTTTTGCCCTTCTGAACGCATGCCGCCTTTCATGGCGTCCCCTGCGTTCAAGCCCTGGAGAACACCATGAAATTCCGTTTCCCCATCGTCATCATCGACGAAGACTTCCGCTCCGAAAACACTTCCGGCCTCGGCATCCGCGCGCTGGCTGACGCCATCCAGGAGGAAGGCATGGAAGTGCTGGGCGTGACCAGCTACGGCGACCTGGCCCAGTTCGCGCAACAGCAGTCGCGCGCCTCGGCCTTCATCCTGTCGATCGACGACGAGGAACTGGGCGCCGGCTCCGACGAGGAAACCGATTTCGCGCTCAAGGCCCTGCGCGCCTTCGTCGGCGAAATCCGCCACAAGAACGCCGACATCCCCATCTACCTGTACGGTGAAACCCGCACCTCGCGCCACATCCCCAACGATGTGCTGCGCGAACTGCACGGCTTCATCCACATGTTCGAAGACACGCCGGAATTCGTGGCGCGCCACATCATCCGCGAAGCCAAGTCCTACCTGGACGGCCTGGCGCCGCCGTTCTTCCGCGCGCTGGTCGACTACGCGCAGGACGGTTCCTACTCCTGGCACTGTCCCGGCCACTCCGGCGGCGTCGCCTTCCTGAAGTCGCCGGTGGGCCAGATGTTCCACCAGTTCTTCGGCGAGAACATGCTGCGCGCCGACGTCTGCAACGCCGTGGAAGAACTGGGCCAGCTGCTGGACCACACCGGCCCGGTCGCCAACTCCGAACGCAACGCCGCGCGCATCTTCAACGCCGACCACTGCTACTTCGTCACCAACGGCACCTCGACCTCCAACAAGATGGTCTGGCACTCCACCGTGGCGCCGGGCGACATCGTGGTGGTCGACCGCAACTGCCACAAGTCGATCCTGCACTCGATCATCATGACCGGCGCGATCCCCGTATTCCTGATGCCGACCCGCAACCACCTCGGCATCATCGGCCCGATCCCGCTGGAAGAGTTCACGCTGGAAAGCATCCAGAAGAAGATCGAAGCCAACCCCTTCGCCCGCGAAGCCAAGAACAAGAAGCCGCGCATCCTGACCATCACGCAGTCGACCTACGACGGCGTGGTCTATAACGTCGAGACCCTGAAGCAAATGCTCGACGGCGAGATCGACACCCTGCACTTCGACGAAGCCTGGCTGCCGCACGCCACCTTCCACGACTTCTACAAGGACATGCACGCCATCGGCAAGGACCGTCCGCGCGCCAAGAAATCGATGATCTTCTCGACCCAGTCGACCCACAAGCTGCTGGCCGGCCTGTCGCAGGCCTCGCAGATCCTGGTGCGCGAGTCGGAGACCGTCAAGCTGGATGAAGACGCCTTCAATGAAGCCTTCCTGATGCACACCTCGACCTCGCCGCAGTACTCGATCATCGCCTCCTGCGACGTCGCCGCGGCCATGATGGAAGCGCCGGGCGGCACCGCACTGGTGGAAGAAAGCATCCTGGAAGCGCTGGACTTCCGCCGCGCCATGAAAAAGATCGACCAGGAATTCGGCAAGGACTGGTGGTTCCAGGTGTGGGGCCCGAACGAGTTCTCCACCGACGGCATCGGCGAGCGCGAAGACTGGGTGATCAAGGCCGAAGACGACTGGCACGGCTTCGGCAACCTGGCGCCGGGCTTCAACATGCTCGACCCGATCAAGGCCACCATCGTCAACCCGGGCCTGTCGCTCAACGGCCAATTCGGCGAGACCGGCATCCCGGCCTCGATCGTGACCAAGTACCTGGCGGAACACGGCGTCATCGTCGAAAAGTGCGGCCTGTATTCGTTCTTCATCATGTTCACCATCGGCATCACCAAGGGCCGCTGGAACACGCTGGTGACCGCGCTGCAGCAGTTCAAGGACGACTACGACAAGAACCAGCCGATCTGGCGCATCCTGCCGGAGTTCGCTTCCGCCAACCAGGGCCGCAACGCACGCTACGAGCGCCTCGGCCTGCGCGACCTGTGCCAGCAGATCCACGAAACCTACAAGGCCTACGACGTCGCGCGCCTGACCACGGAAATGTACCTGTCGGACATGCAACCGGCCATGAAGCCTTCCGACGCGTTCGCCAAGATGGCGCACCGCGAGATCGACCGCGTGCCGCTGGATGAACTGGAAGGCCGCGTCACCTCGATCCTGCTGACCCCGTATCCGCCGGGCATCCCGCTGCTGATCCCGGGTGAAATCTTCAACAAGACCATCGTCGACTACCTGAAATTCGCGCGCGATTTCAACGAAAAATTCCCGGGCTTCGAAACCGACGTGCACGGCCTGGTCAAGCGCGAAGTGAATGGCAAGCGCGACTACTTCGTGGATTGCGTGAAGCAATAACGCACCATGCAAAGGCCGTCCTGGCCTGCGCAACAATCAGAAAAAGCCGATACCGTTCGCCGGTATCGGCTTTTTTCTTGCCAGCGGAATCGGCCCGCTCGCGGCCTCATGAAATATGCGGGGAAAATCCGGTCAGAACGACCCGAGATAAAAATAACCCGCCAGCGCGCCGCCGAACAGCAGCCACAACGGATGGATCTTGCTCTTCAGCGCAATGACGGCGGTGGCAGCGGTGATCGCGGCAAGGAAGCCGTGGGTGATCGAAGCCTCGGCGATCAGCAAGGCGCTGGCCGCGACCAGCCCGCCAGTCACCGGCAACAGGCCATTCTGCACATGGCGGCGCCACGGCTTGTCCTTGAAGCGCTCCCATACGTGCAGCATGATGATGGTGATCAGCGAGGACGGGCCGAACTTGGCGAAGGTCGTCACCAGCATCCCCCAGAAGCCCGCGACGTGCCAGCCAACCAGCGTCACCACCATCAGGTTGGGGCCGGGAGCGGCCTGGCCCAGCGCGAACAGCGCGCTGAAATCTTCGGCCGTCATCCAGTGGTGGACCTCCACCACCTGGCGCTGCATCTCCGGCAGGATGGTGTTGCCGCCACCGAAGGCCAGCACCGAGAGCTGGGTCATGATGACGGCCAATGCGATCAGGGTCTGGCTCATTGCGCACCCTCCTTCGCCGACTCCTTGGATATCTCCTTCGCCTGCGACTTGGCCGAGAACTTGTCGCCGTAGCGCGAGGTCAGCAGCACGCTGATCGGGGTCATCACCAGCATTACCCACACCAGCGGCACGCGCAGGATCGCGATGGCGATGAAGCAGACCACCGCAACGGCCGCCAGCACCAGATTCTTTCGCAACGGCAGCGCGATCTTGATCGCCATCTGGATCAGCAGGCCGGCCGCCGCGGCCGCCAGCCCGGCGAACAGATGCTTCACGTTCGGGTCGTTCTGGAAATGCTGGTAGATGATGCCCAGCACCACCACCACCGCCGAAGGTACCGCGATCAGCCCGAAGATCGCGGCCAGCGCGCCCCTCACGCCACGGAATTTCATGCCCAGCGCCACCGACAGGTTGATGATGTTGCCGCCGGGCAGGAACTGGCACAGGCCCAGCAATTGCACGAATTCGGCTTCGGACAGCCAGCGCCGGCGCTCGACCACCATGCGGTGCGCCAAGGGCAATGCACCGCCGAAAGCGGTCATGCCCAGGCCGAGGAAGCCCAGGAAGAGTTCTTTGGAAGTGGGTGGGGTAAAGCCCGCCTGCTGTCCATTTTCTGTATTGGGCGCGGCGGTGGCCTGGGTGTGTTCGGAAGTGCTCATGTTCATCTCGCAATGCTGCTGCGGCGCCATTGCCGCACGAATGAAAGGCTACTCTTGGGGAGGGTTTTTGTCTAATATATGTCAGATACTCAATTCATACTTTATCGATATGTCACCTCACATCGATTTGCGCCTGCTGCGCTACTTCATCGCCGTGGCCGAAGAAGGCCATCTGACCAAGGCGGCCCAGCGCATCGGCATCCAGCAACCGCCACTGTCGCAGCAGATCCGCGTGCTGGAGAAGGAACTCGGCGTGACCTTGTTCAACCGCATGCCGCGTGGCATGGAGCTGACCGAAAGCGGCGTCGCCCTGCTGGCCGATGCGCGCGCCATCCTGGCGCAGGTGGATGCCACGGTGGCCGGCGTGCGCCGCATCGCCCAAGGCAAGATGGGACGCATCGCGGTCGGCTTCACCGAATCGGCTTCGCTGCACCCCTTCGTACACTCGGTCATCCGCGCCTTCCGCGCCGCCGCGCCGGATGTCGCGCTGACGGTGGAAGAGAGCAACACCACCGAACTGGTCGAGGCACTGCGCCAAAAACAGCTGGATCTGGCCTTCGTGCGCTCACCCGTAGGCAATGCCACGGGCCTGGTGATGCAAACCATGCTGGTTGAAGACATGATGGCCGCCCTGCCCGCCGGCCATGCACTCGTCGCCGGCCGCCGGCGCCAGCACATTGCCTTGAACGAGCTGGCAGGAGAACCCTTCATTATGACGCGCCGCCCCAGCGGCCCCGGCCTGTACGACACCATCATCGCCGCTTGCCGCGCCGCCGGCTTCAGCCCGCATGTATCGCATGAATCGCGCAAGAACCTCTCGACGCTGTCGCTGGTCGCTGCCGGGCTGGGTGTGGCGGTGATTCCCGCATCCATGACACGGGTGAACCTGGAGGGAGTCTGCTACCTCAAGCTGACCGGTGCCGAGGACTTGAAGGCGCCGTTGCACCTGGCGTACCGGGAAGGCGAAGTCAGCGGCGCAGTGGGATTGATGCGGGAAGAGGCGGCCCGACTGGCCGACCAATAAACCGCGTGCCGTACCTGCCTTCGCAGAGATGACGGCAAATGGGGCGCAGCCAAACTGGAGCCCAAAAGAAAATCGCCGCCGCAACCCAAGTTGCGACGGCGACCGACAATCATCGAACCAGCAAACGGTCAGGTCTTGGGCAGTGTCACGCCATGCTGGCCCTGGTACTTGCCGCCGCGATCCTTGTATGAAGTCTCGCAGATTTCATCGCTCTCGAAGAACAGCACCTGTGCGCAGCCTTCACCGGCGTAGATCTTGGCCGGCAGCGGCGTCGTGTTGGAGAATTCCAGCGTCACGTAGCCTTCCCATTCCGGCTCGAAAGGCGTGACATTGACGATGATGCCGCAGCGCGCGTAAGTCGACTTGCCCAGGCAGATCGTCAGCACGCTGCGCGGAATGCGGAAGTACTCGACGGTACGCGCCAGCGCGAAGGAGTTCGGCGGGATGATGCAAACATCGCCCTTGAAGTCCACGAAGGACTTCTCGTCGAAGTTCTTGGGATCGACGATGGTGGAATTGATGTTGGTGAAGATCTTGAATTCGTTGGCGCAGCGGATATCGTAGCCATACGACGAAGTGCCATAGGACACGATCTTGGCGCCATCGGCGGAGGTACGGACCTGGCCGGGCTCAAAGGGCTCGATCATGCCCTGCTGCTCGGCCATGCGGCGGATCCACTTATCTGACTTGATAGACATGGTGTTTTGACAATCTCTGAAGATGCGCAATTTTACGCGAAAAAGGACGGCGAACCGTTAAGAACCTGTTTTCCCTCAACAATAAGGCCATACTTTGCCACCCCTGCTTCCTGAACGAGCCTTCGTTCAGCGCTGCATGCTCTCCCACACCTTCTGCAGCCGCTTGACCGACACCGGCATCGGCGTCTTCAGCTCCTGCGCGTACAGGGACACGCGCAGCTCTTCCAGCATCCAGCGGAATTCGGTCATTTTGGGGTCGGCGCGTCCGGCGCGTTCTTTCAGGCCGCGCTGGTAAGGCAATGCAACCAGGTTCCATTCGGCCAGCAGGCGCGTGTCGCGCGCGGGGTCGGCGCGCAGCTTGTCCAGGCGTACGTTGATGGCCTTCAGGTAACGCGGATAGTGCGTCAGGTTGGCATAGTCGGTCTCGGCCACGAAACGCTTGCCGACCAGTTGCGCGAGCTGGGACTGGATATCGGCTGCCGCCTGCGCATGCGCCTTGATGCCCTGCAGCTTCTTGGGCAGCGAGTGGTACTCGGCAAGAATCTGGCCGGCCAGGCGTGCGATTTCATTGACCAGCAGGCCCAGGCGCGCCTTGCCTTCTTCCTTGCGCTTGTTGAACTCGTCGGCATTCTTCGGCAACGGATCTTGCAGGAAGGCGCGCTCCAGGCCGGCGTTGAGGATCTGGTCGCGCAATTCCTCCTGCGTGCCCAGCGCCATGAATTGCATGCCCATCTGCTGCAGGCCGGGAATGTTCTTTTCCAGATATTTCAACTGCTCCTTCATCTGCAGCGCAAACAGGCGGCGCAGGCCGGCGTAATGAAAACGCGCCGCCTCGCCCGGATCGTCGAAGACTTCCAGGTCGCAATGCGTCTTGCGGTCCACCAGGGCAGGAAAACCGATCAGCGTCTGCGCCTGCTTGCCGGCGCCGCGCGTGATCTCCAGCAACTCAGGCAATTCGCCAAAGCTCCAGCCGGTCAGGTTGCTGTACTCGCCGACGGAAACCGGCGCCGCAGCGGCGGACGATTGGGTGGCCCCTCCCTGAACCTGCTTTCCGGATTGCGGCTGCGACGCATCGTTGCCCTCATCCTCATCGCGCGGCGCGATCGCCACCTGCTCGGCCAGCTTCTGGAACTGCTGACGCGCCTGGCCGCCGAATTCGGCTTGCAGGGCAGCGAGATTGCGACCCATCTCCAACTGACGGCCATGCTCGTCGATGATCTTGAAATTCATCGCATGGTGCGCCGGCAAGGTCTCTTGCTTGAAGTCGCTGGGCTTGACCAGGATGGTGATCTGGTCGCGGATGTCGGCAATGATGGCGTCGACCAGGTTGCCGCGGCCGAAGATCTTGCGTTCTTCCATGCGCGCGCAGAAATTGGCCGCGTAGTCCGGCAACGGCACGCAATGGCGGCGCAATTTCTGCGGCAGCGACTTGAGCAGCAGATGCACCTTTTCCTTCAGCATGCCCGGCACCAGCCATTCGCAGCGGTCGGCCGAGACCTGGTTGAGCGCATACAGCGGCACGGTCAGCGTCACGCCATCGCGCGTCGCGCCAGGTTCAAAGTGGTAAGACAGCGCCATGGCGATGCCGGCCACGTTCATGGTCTTGGGGAACAGCTCGGTGGTGACGCCAGCCGCCTCATGGCGCATCAGGTCGTCACGGTTGAGATACAGCAACTTGGGATCGCCCGCCGTGGCCTGCTTGTGCCACTTTTCGAAATCGACGCCATTGCAAACCTCGGCCGGCACCAGCTTGTCGTAAAAAGCGGCAATCAGCTCATCGTCCACCAGCACGTCGAGCCGGCGCGACTTGTGTTCCAGGTTCTCGATCTCGCGCACCAACTTCTGGTTGTGCGCGAAGAACGGCGCCCGCGTCTCGAAGTCGCCGCCCACCAGCGCGTCGCGAATGAAGATCTCGCGCGCCTCGTTCGGATTGATGTTGCCGTAATTGATGCGGCGCTGGCTGTACACCACCAGGCCGTACAAGGTGGCGCGCTCGGAAGCGGTGACCTGTGCCGCACGCTTTTCCCAACGCGGCTCGCCCCAGGATTTCTTCAACAGGTGGCCGCCGATCTTTTCCAGCCATTCCGGCTGGATATTGGCCACGCACCGTGCGTACAAGCGCGCGGTATCGACCAGTTCGGCCGCCATCACCCAGCGGCCGGGTTTCTTGGTCAGGTGCGAGCCCGGCCAGATGTTGAACCTGATGCCGCGCGCACCCAGGTATTGGGCATCGTCTTCCGATTTGAAGCCGACGTTGCCGAGCAAGCCGGTCAGCAGCGCCAGATGCAACTGGTCATAAGTGGCAGGCGCTTCGTTGAGACGCCAGCCCTGCTCCTTGACGATGGTGAGCAATTGCGAATGGACATCGCGCCATTCGCGCAAACGCAGCTGCGAAAGGAAGTTCTCGCGGCAATGTTCCTGTAGCTGGCGATTGGACTTCTTGTGCGCAATGGCGTCTTCGAACCACTTCCAGATCTTGAGGTAACTGGCGAATTCGGACTTCTCGTCGGCGAATTTCTTGTGCGCATTGTCGGCCGCATTCTGCGCATCCATGGGACGGTCGCGCGGGTCCTGCACCGACAAGGCGGCGGCAATGATCAGCAATTCGGTCAGGCAGGCGTTATCGCGCGCGGCCAGGATCATGCGGCCCACGCGCGGGTCCAGCGGCAACTTGGCGAGCTGCTTGCCCAGCGGCGTCAAGCGGTTGACGCCATCCTGTTCTTCCACTGCGCCCAGCTCCTGCAGCAGTTGGTAGCCATCGGCAATCGCGCGGCCCAGCGGCGGCTCGATGAAGGGGAACGTTTCGACATCGGTCAGGTGCAGCGACTTCATCCGCAAGATGACCGAGGCCAGCGAGGAACGCAGGATCTCAGGTTCGGTGAACTTGGGCCGCTGCAGGAAATCCTGCTCGTCGTACAAGCGGATACACACACCGGCAGCCACCCGGCCGCAACGGCCGGCACGCTGGTTGGCGGCCGACTGCGCCACCGGCTCGATCTGCAATTGCTCGACCTTGTTGCGGTAGCTGTAGCGCTTGACGCGCGCCAGACCCGCATCGACTACATAGCGGATACCGGGCACCGTCAGCGAAGTCTCGGCGACGTTGGTCGCCAGCACGATGCGGCGCGCATTGCTGATCTTGAAGACGCGCTCCTGCTCCTGCGCCGACAAGCGAGCGAACAATGGCAATATCTCCACGTGCGGCGGATGGTGCTTGCGCAGCGCCTCGGCAGCATCGCGGATCTCGCGTTCGCCAGGCAGGAACACCAGCACGTCGCCGGAACCGATACGGGCCAGTTCGTCGACGGCATCCACCACCGCATCCATCAGGTCGCGCTGCTCGCGGTCCTTCTGCGCCTGCGATGCGCGGCCTTCGGCACGGGCCCGCGCCTGTGCCACTTCGGCGGAGACGCCGCTGCGGTCGGCGTTATCGATCGGGCGATAGCGAATCTCCACCGGATACAGGCGGCCGGAGACTTCGATCACCGGCGCCGGAACTATCTCGCCTTTGACTTCGCGGCCGAAGTGGCGGGCAAAGCGGTCGGCATCGATGGTCGCCGATGTGATGATGACTTTCAGGTCGGGGCGCTTGGGCAACAGCTGCTTCAGATATCCCAGCAGGAAATCGATGTTGAGGCTGCGCTCATGCGCCTCGTCGATGATGATGGTGTCGTACTGGCGCAAGAGCGGATCGGTCTGGGTCTCGGCCAGCAGGATACCGTCGGTCATCAGCTTGACCCAGGCGCCTTTGGACAAGGTGTCGTTGAAACGCACCTTGTAGCCGACCAGTTCGCCCGGCGGCGAATTCAGCTCCTGCGCAATGCGCTTGGCAGTCGACGAAGCCGCGATACGGCGCGGCTGGGTGTGGCCGATCAGCCCTTTTTCACCGCGGCCAAGCTCCAGGCAAATCTTGGGAAGCTGGGTGGTCTTGCCGGAACCGGTCTCACCGCTGACGATAATGACCTGATGTTGCCGCAGCGCCTCGGCGATTTCATGGCGGCGGCCGGAGACCGGCAGCTCTTCCGGGAAAGTAACCGGTGGCAAAGGAT
Organism: Herbaspirillum chlorophenolicum; assembly: GCF_001189955.1. GTDB lineage: Bacteria > Pseudomonadota > Gammaproteobacteria > Burkholderiales > Burkholderiaceae_D > Herbaspirillum > Herbaspirillum chlorophenolicum. The sequence continues at coordinate 143,994 of NZ_LFLT01000005.1, forward strand.
TGCGCACGGCAGGCGCAGGATCAGGCCGCGCGGCTTTTCCTGGCTGAACTGGCTTGCGTTGCGGCGGCTTGCCGGAAGGGGGCGGGGATGAAGATTGGGTAACGGACATGAGGCCGACATTATACCCGTCGCAGCCCGTCCGGTCAGGCTGGAAGCGCCTGCCGGGGCTGCCGGCAGATTACCCCCAGCTTGTTTCTGTGTACGGATTCCTTTAGCCGCACCGTACCAATTCCATTCAGGGTTAATCATGTAAAAAAAGAGGCGGATATCTCCGCCTCTTTTCATTCCTGCAATCACCAAATCGCAATCAGAGCTTCTCGGTCTCGCCACTCTTGGGTTGCCATTTCATCAGCCGCTTCTCGATCACGCCCACGGCCAGGTCAAGCACCAGCGCGAAGACCGTTAGCACGACGATACCGGCGAACACGGTGTTGATGTCGAAGGTACCCTCGGCTTGCAGGATCAAGTAACCGACGCCGCGCGCCGAGCCCAGGTATTCGCCCACCACCGCACCGACGAAGGCCAGGCCGATCGAGGTATGCAGGCTGGAGAACACCCACGAGGTGGCCGACGGCAGGTACACCGTGCGCAACAGCTGGCGTGCATTGGCGCCCAGCATGCGGGCGTTGGCCAGCACCACCGGGCTGACTTCCTTGACGCCTTGATAGACGTTGAAGAAGACGATGAAGAACACCAGCGTGACGGCCAGCGCGACCTTGGACCAGATGCCCAGGCCGAACCACATGGCGAAGATGGGCGCGAGGATCACGCGCGGCATCGAGTTGGCGGCCTTCACGTAGGGATCGAGGATGGCCGAGGCGGTCGGCGAAAGCGCCAGCCACAGGCCGATGCCGAGGCCGGAGACGGTGCCGATGATGAAGGCCAGCACGGTTTCGGTCAGAGTGACTAGCAGGTGCGAATAGATTTCAGCTGGGAAGGAAAGCGTGAAGAGGGTAAAGTCGCCAAAGCCCACTTCCAGCGAGCCGCTGCCAACCGTGAACCACTCCCAGATACGCTGCGCGACCTTGATCGGTTCGCCGAAGAAGAAAGCGGTCTGCGGGTTGCGGGTGGCGACGTGCCAGACGACGAGCACTACCAGCAGCACCAGCAGTTGCCAGAGACGGATGTTCTTGTGATTCGGTTTCAGGTATTTCCACATATCGCCCACTCTTTCACGCCACGCGCTTTTGTTGTTGATAGCCCTTGAGCACTTCATCGCGCAGGACGTCCCAGATCTGCTGGTGCAGTTCCACGAAACGCGGATGCGTGCGGATTTCCGCCACATCGCGCGGGCGCGGCAAGTCGATCTTGAATTCGCCGATCGGATGGGTGCCAGGGCCGGCTGCCAGCACGATGACGCGGTCGGACATGGCGATTGCCTCGTCCAGGTCGTGGGTGATGAACAGTACCGCCTTCTTCTTGGCGTTCCATAATTCCAGCACTTCGTTTTCCATCAACTGGCGGGTCTGGATATCGAGCGCGGAGAACGGCTCGTCCATCAGGATGATGTCGGGATCGAGGATCAGCGTTTGCGCCAGCGCCACGCGCTTGCGCATGCCGCCGGAAAGCTGGTGCGGATAGCGGTCGCCGAAGCCTTGCAGGCCCACGCGCGCCAGCCATTGTTCGCCCAGTTGCTCGGCTTCCTTCTCGTCGTGGCCGCGGTATTGCAGGCCGGCGATGACATTTTGCAATGCGCTGCGCCAGGGCATCAACGCCTCGCTCTGGAACATGTAACCGGCACGTTTGTTGATGCTGGTCAGCGGTTCGCCAAATACCTTGACGCTGCCCGAGGACGGTTGCAACAGGCCGGCGCCGACGTTGAGCAAGGTCGACTTGCCGCAGCCGGTGGGGCCGACCACGGAGACGAATTCGCCGGGCGCGATCGCCAGGGTGGTATTGGCGACCGCGGTGTAGCGCTGCGATCGGTCATCCTTCGATATGAAGGTGCAGGTGATGTCGTCGAAAAAGAGGGCTGGGGTCATGACTGGTACGGGCTGTGTGGCAAACCCGGGTTGGTGGATCGTGTGTTGCCTGGTTTTACTGCTGTTCCTGCTTCTTTGGTGCTGCGCTTGCCGATGCATTGCTGCGCTACCGCTTTCCCTTTTGCGCCGCGCCAGATGGACAAATGCCCGTTGCCGGGCATTTGTCGTTCATTCGCGTTGTACGGGAATCAGGCCGTCTTGCGCCTCATTTGTACTTGGCGTTGGCCTTCTCCACGAACGAGTTGGTGAAGGTCTTGGACAAGTCTACCTGCTTGTCGGCCAGCGAAGGTTCGAAGGCCTTGAGCGTGCGCAGCGCGGTGTCCGGGCCGCCCGGCGGGAAATAGCCGTCCGGCGAGATGGCCTGGCGCACCTTCATGAAGGCATCGATATACAGCGAACGGTCGCCCAGCAGGTAGCTTTCCGGCACGGCCTTGATGATGTCGGACGGGCCTGCCTTCTGGATCCACTTCAGCGCGCGCACCATGGCGTTGGTCAGCGCCTGGGTGGTGTTCGGATACTTCTGGATGAAGGCCGTCGGCGCGTACAGGGTAGCTGCCGGCATCGGGCCGCCGAAGACGTCGTTGGTGTCTTTCAAGGTACGGGTGTCGGCGATGATCTTGATCTCGTTGTGCTGTTCCAGCATCGAGATGACCGGGTCCAGATTGGCGATAGCGTCGATCTGGCCGGAGCGGATCGCCGAGATCGCGCCGGCTGCCGCACCCACGCCGATGAAGGACACGTCGGTCGGCTTCAGGCCGGCCTTGGCCAGCACGTAGCTGGCCATGATGCTGGTCGAGGAGCCCGGCGCGGTGACGCCGATCTTCTTGCCCTTCAGGTCGGCCACGGTCTTGTAGTTGGGCATGGTCTTGTTGCTGGCGGCCAGCACGATCTGCGGTGCGCGGCCTTGCAGCACGAAGGCCACGATGGGCTGGTTCTTCACCTGCATGTTGATGGTGTGCTCGTAGGCGCCCGACACGACATCGGCGCTGCCGCCCACCATGGCCTGCAGCGCCTTGGCACCGCCGGCGAAGTCGGAGATTTCGACTTGCAGGCCTTCATCCTTGAAATAGCCGAGCTGTTCAGCGATGGTCAGCGGCAGGTAATAGAACAGGTTCTTGCCACCCACCGCGATCGAGACCTTGGGCTTTTCGAGGGCCTGGGCCGAGGCCTCGCTGTTGAAAGAAAAATAGCCGGCCAAAAACAGGCCCGCAGCGATTGCCAACTGCTTCCAGCTTAATTTCATTATGTCTCCTCCGTGGATTGGTGCTTCGTCTTCGTTCTTGCGGCGTATCAGGCGCGGGAGAGGTTGCACAACGCGCCGTCAGCGGCGTCTGGTCAGTGTCTCCCTGATTGCTGGCCTGTTTTTATCAGATCACGCGATCCTCGCGCAATCGTTTAATTTGGGCATCATCATACCCCAGCGAACGCAGGATTTCATCGCTGTGCGCGCCCAGCTCCGGGCCCAGCCATTTGGTCTGGCCGGGGGTTTCGGACATCTTGGGAGTAATCGCCGGCAACTTGACCGGGGTGCCGTCGGCGAAATGATGCTGTTCGAACATGCCGCGCGCCAGGAATTGGGCATCGCTCATCATGTCCTTGACCGAATAAATCTTGCCGACCGGGACATCGGCCGCCTGTAACGTAGCCAGCGCCTGTTCGATCGTTTGCGTATCGCACCACTGCTGGATCACGGCATCGATTTCCTCGGTGCGCGGCACGCGGCCATCGTTGCGCGCCAGGCCCGGATCGTTGGCCATGTCGTCGCGGCCGATGGCGGCCATCAGGCGCTTGAAGATGGCGTCGCCGTTGCCGGCGATGACGATGTTCATGCCATCGCCGGTGGTGTAGGTATTGGAGGGGACGATGCCCGGCAACGCGCCGCCGGTGCGCTCGCGCACCACGCCGGCGTGGTCGAACTCGGGCACCATCGATTCCATCATGTTGAACACCGCTTCATACAGCGCCACATCCACCATCTGGCCCTGCCCTGCCACGCAGTCGGCGCCGGATTTTCCGTTCCAGCGGCCGCCGGTGACATCGCGGTGGCGCAGCGCCATCATGGCGCCGATCACGCCGTGCAGCGCGGCGATGGAGTCGCCGATGGAAATGCCGATGCGCACCGGCGGACGGTCCGGGTGGCCCGATACGTAGCGGATGCCGCCCATCGATTCGCCGATCGCGCCGAAGCCGGGCAAATCGCGCAGCGGGCCAGTCTGGCCGTAGCCGGACAGGCGCACCATGATGGTGGCGGGATTGAGTTTCTTCAGGGCCTCATAGCCGAGATTCCATTTCTCCAGCACGCCGGGACGGTAGTTCTCGATGATGACGTCGGCTTCCAGCGCCAGTTTGCGGGCGATTTCCTGGGCCCGTTCGTCCTTCATGTTGAGGGTGAGGCTTTTCTTGTTGCGTGCCTGCACCGACCACCACAGCGAAGTGCCGTCTTTCAGTACACGCCACTGGCGCAGCGGGTCGCCGCTCTCGGGCGCCTCGACCTTGATGACGTCGGCGCCGAACTCGGCCAGCATGCGCGAACAGAAAGGGCCGGCAATCAAGGTGCCGAGTTCAAGCACCTTGATGCCCGCCAGCGGGCCGGGACGTGTGGCGTTTTCCGGGTTGGATGCGGTTGTCGTCATTGTTCATGCACCGGATGCTGCGCTCGCGCATGGGGCGCGGTTCCGGTGTTCTCCTCATTTGTCTTATTGCCGGACCGGGCTCTGCGGCCCGCGTCCATGGTTCGTTCCGTGCCTGTGCATCGGTGTATGCGGAGGCTGGCATGTTGCGCCGCCATATTGCCTGACATCGTACGTGCCAGCCGGCAAGCTGCCTATTCTATTGCAGCGGGCAGCCGCTGTCGCGCCTTTCGATATCTTTTACGGGCGCAAAATTTTCATCAAGGAATCCAGAGCGATCAGGTGCTGCGCCGGTCCAGCATGGCGCGCGCGATGGTGCCCGCATCCACGTATTCCAGCTCGCCGCCGACCGGCACGCCGCGCGCCAGGCGGCTGGCCTTGAGGCCGCGCGCCTTGAGCGTCTCGCTGATGTAGTGGGCGGTAGCTTCGCCTTCGTTGGTGAAATTGGTAGCCAGCACCACCTCGGCCACCACGCCGTCCGTGGCGCGGGTGATCAGCTTCTCAAGGTGGATGTCGCGCGGGCCAATGCCGTCCAGCGGCGAGAGGTGTCCCATGAGCACGAAATACAGTCCCTTGTAGGTGAGCGTCTGCTCGATCATCAACTGGTCGGAGGGCGACTCGACCACGCACAGGAGCGTGTGGTCGCGCCGCGGATCCTGGCAGGTTTCGCAGATGACCTGCTCGGTGAAGGTGTTGCACAGTGCGCAATGGCGGATGGTGTCGAGCGCGTGAGCCAGCGACTTGCTCAGCCCGAGCGCGGCGTCGCGGTCATGCTGCAAGAGATGGTAGGCCATGCGCTGCGCGGTCTTGGGGCCGATGCCGGGAAGCCGGCGCAGCGATTCGGTCAGCAGGGTGAGGCTGGAAGGTGTTTTCAATTGCGGTCAACGGAATAGCGGAAGGCTTCCAGCGCTTCCGCCGTCATCGAGGGGACAAATTCGGTTATTTCATACTCGGCCACGCCGGCGATGTAAAAGGGATCGAGTTCTATGATCGCTTCCATTTCGGCACGGTCCGATGCATCAGCCAGGATGATGCCGCCAGTGCGCGGCACCTTGCGGCCCGACATCAGGAACACGCCATCCGCATATTGCTGGTTGAGGAATTTCTTGTGCGCGGTCAGCAAGCTGTCGATTTCGCTCGCCGGTTTCGTGTACGTGATCGAGATAACGAACATGTTCCCTCCACAATGCGGTTCCTGCCATCCTGCTGGACATCGTTACGACAACATTCCCGGCGCCGACGCACGCACATCATCGGACAAGGCGCACCAGCATGCGCGCACTTGCCCTGCCATCGACCGGTCAGAACGGCATCTTGAAGCCCGGAGGCATCGGCATGCCGGCGGTGACACCGGCCATCTTTTCCTGGCTGGTGGCTTCGGCCTTGCGCACTGCGTCGTTGAAAGCGGCGGCGACCAGGTCTTCCAGCATGTCCTTGTCATCTGCCAGCAGCGACGGGTCGATGGAAACGCGCTTGACATCGTTCTTACAGGACATGACGACCTTGACCAGGCCGGCGCCGGACTGGCCCTCGACTTCGATCTGCGCCAGCTGGTCCTGCATTTTCTTCATGTTGTCCTGCATGGCCTGCGCTTGCTTCATCAGACCTGCCAGTTGACCTTTCATCATCGTATTGCTCCTTCATTTCAATTCACGGAATTCTATCTTGTTTGCCCACGGGCCCGGCAAATTCGCCGTCTGCCGTTTCCGGGATCACAAGGGGTGTATCGATCCCGGCACAATCGAGGCGCCGAACTCGCGCATCATGGATAGCACGAAGGGATCGTTCTGCATCTTTTGCTCCGCCTTGCGCTGGCGATCGGCGCGGTCGGCTTCGGCCACCGCGTTGGCGGTATCGGCAACGGCGCCGATCTCGGTGTCCACCCGCACGTCGCGGCCGAAGCGTTCCGACAGTGCCGCTACCAGCTTTTCCACGCTACCGGAGGAACGCAACGTCTCCAGCGGGATGCGCAGATGGAAGCAGACATTGCCGCCAGCCAAGCTTTCGCAGCGCACCAGCTCGCTCTGGAAAGCCATCTGGTGCACCACGCCACGCAGCGGCAGGCTGGCTGCCAGGCCAGGCCAGTGTCCGTCCCAACCGAGTTCGGCGGCGATGCGCACGGTTTCCTGCTTCTGGGCGGGTGTCGCTGCGGGGCGCTGCGGCGCGGCTGGCGCTGCGGGCGGCTGGGGGGCGAAAGCCTCTGCGCTTACGTCTGGCGGGCTGGAGTATTCAGTTTTTTTTTGAGCGTCGAAGCCGGCCGGCATCGCATCCTCTTCCCACGGCGGCATGGAGTCGAATGGCGGCGGTTCCGGCATGGATGACGGCATTTCCGGCGCGGCAGATGCCATAGGCGCCACTGCGAGTGCAGGCGCTGGTGCTGGCGCAGCCGGACGCGGCGCGGATGGCGCCTTGCCATTCTTGCCGACAGATGCCCGCGCGGCCATCAATGCAGCTTCGCGGGCAGAACTCGGTGCAGCGGAGGGGGCTGGCTGCGGCGCTGACACCGGTGTCGCTGGTGCTGCAGCCGGGCGGACGACAGGCGCACTGGCCACCGCCGCCTGTGGCGCCACAAGAGGCGCCGCCTGGCGCGCAGCAGCCGGACGCGGAGCCGGTGCACCACCGGCAGCCGGTACCGGCGACGAGGCGCTTGCGCTGACCGGCCGGAAGGCCAGCATGCGCAGGAGCGTCATGGAAAAGCCGGCATATTCATCGGGCGCCAGGCCCAGCTCATTGCGGCCATGCACGGCAATCTGGTAGAACAACTGCACATGCTCGGGGCTGAATTGGGATGACAGGCGCAGGATGTCTTCGCGGTTGGGCAAATCGTCGGCCAACGCTGCCGGAACGCTCTGTGCCAATGCGATCTGGTGCAGCAAGGTACCCAGGTCCTGCAAGGCGGCGTTATAGGACAGGCTGCGCGTGGCCATGTCGTCGGCCACGCCGAGCAGGGCTGCGCCATCTTGCGCCGCCAGGGCATCGAGGATACGGATCAGGTAGGACTGGTCGAGCGCGCCCAGCATGCCCTGCACTGCTTCCAGCGTGACTTTGCCGGCGGCATAGGCGATTGCCTGGTCGGTCAGCGACAGCGCGTCGCGCATGGAGCCGGAGGCGCCTTGCGCAAGCAGGCGCAGGGCCGGCGGGTCGAATTCGATGCCTTCCTGGTTCAGGATGTTGTCGAGGTGGCCAATGATGTGGCCCGGCGGCATCTGCTTCAGGTTGAATTGCAGGCAGCGCGACAGCACGGTGACCGGGATCTTTTGCGGATCGGTGGTGGCCAGAATGAACTTGATGTGCTCGGGCGGCTCTTCCAGCGTCTTCAGCATGGAGTTGAAGGCGTGGTTGGTCAGCATGTGTACTTCGTCGATCATGTAGACCTTGAAGCGGGCATTGGACGGCGCATAGACCGCCTGCTCCAGCAACTGCGCCATTTCGTCGACGCCGCGGTTGGAGGCCGCGTCCATTTCGATGTAGTCGACAAAGCGTCCGGCATCGATGGCCACGCAAGCCTCGCACACGCCGCAGGGGGCGGCGGTAATGCCGCCGTTGCCATCCGGGCCGACGCAGTTGAGCGACTTGGCCAGGATACGGGAGAGCGTGGTCTTGCCCACGCCGCGGGTGCCGGTGAACAGGTAGGCATGGTGCAGCCGCTGTTGTTCCAGCGCATGCGTCAGCGCGCGCACGACGTGCTCCTGGCCTACCAGGGTGTCGAAACTGCGGGGACGGTATTTGCGGGCGAGAACTTGATAGGACATGACAATGGCTGCGGTCGGCTTTTTGGCTCAGGAGGGCATTTTATTCTATTTCGCCGCCGGCATCGCCTTTGACGTGACCGCGCCCCGCCAAGGCCGGCCCGGTGCGGTGGAAAAACCGCCCCGAACACGCCTGGGCGCCCCTAATGTACGGCGGCGCGGCGCTGCTTCTTTTGTTCGTACATCAGCGCGTCGGCACTTTGCATGAGCGCACCGATGTCCCGATGCGCATCGGCATCGAACTCGACGATGCCCACGCTATAGCTCAATTCGTATTCACGCCGGCGGTGCCGGTTGAATTGCTGCACGGCCTGTTCGAAATGCCCGAGTACCGTCCGCGCTTCATTGATGGAGGTATTGGTGAGAAACACCGAGAATTCGTCGCCGCCCAGGCGGCCGATCACGTCCGACTCGCGGAAGTTTCCGGCCAGCAGCGAAGAGAAATCGGCCAGGGCGATGTCGCCCTCTGCATGGCCGAAACGGTCGTTGATTTGCTTGAACTTATCGAGGTCGAAATACAGCAGGCAGGCTGGGCGGCCGATGCGCTTGCACAGTCCCAGCGCATGCTGGGCCAGGGATTCGAAGCCACGGCGGTTGGACAGCTTGGTCAGGTCATCGATGGTCGCCAGCCTGACCGCAGCCAGTTCCTGCTCCACCATCGCCGCCAAATCCTTGAGCAGCGCGCGGTCGTCGTCGTCGAAGCTCCGTGCCTTCATGTCGACCAGGCACAGGGTGCCAAGCTTGTGGCCGCTCTCGCTTCGGATCGGGCAGCCGGCATAAAAACGGATATAAGGCTCGCCGGTGACCTGCGGGTTGCCGCTGAAACGGTCGTCCAGCGTGGCATCGTTCACCACGGTAATGCCGTCGGACAGGATGGCATGCGAGCAGAAAGAAACGTTGCGCGTGGTCTCGACAATATCCAGCCCCACACAGGATTTGAACCATTGGCGATTAACGTCGATCAGCGTCACGATCGCAATGGGGACATCGAACAGCCGCCGCGCCAGACGGGTCAACCGGTCGAATCGCTCTTCCGGCGGCGTATCGAGGATATGCAGCGAATGCAAGGCCTCGATGCGTGCTGTTTCATTGGGAGGAAACTCGGCGATTTTCATGGTTCGTCTCTTGTAGTTTGGCGGGAGGTACATATACCAATCAATACAAAACTGCACGCCATATTATTTCGGGCCGGTCCACGATTCGTCCGGCAGCCTTGCGGCCAACTGTAACCTCAATTTTTTATGGAAACAAGAATTTGCTCATTGTTATTTCGGCACTTGATGCCGGTAATGCGCCATCAAAACTGTCATCGTCAAACCTTGGCGTCACATCAAAGACAGCAATCCCGTAAAAACGGGATTGCTCAATTACGCGAAGATTACTTGCGGACGGTTTCAGCCTTGTCATCGGCCTGCGCCGACTTGCCGCCCTTGGCCGGCTGGCCGGAAGCGCCCTGCCGGGACTTGCCATTGACGGTCAGGCCATTGGCCGACAACTTGTTCGCGCTCTTTTCCTTGATACCCTTGACCCGCTTCTGCAGATCGTCCCAATCCTTGAAACTGCCGCCCTTCTGGCGCTCATCAAGAATACGCTTGGACATTGCAGGGCCGATGCCGCGCACGCCATCAAGCGCGGCCTGGTCGGCCTTGTTGACGTCCACTTGGGCAAAGGCGAAGCTGGCTGCCATCAAAGAAGTGGCGATGAACAACAGAAATTTCTTCAACATTGTGGGTTCCTTTCAAGGATTGAGGTCGGAAAAACAAAAGGCAGCTGCACCAGGGATGCAACTGCCTTTGCTAACGCGGTCTCAAGACCCGTGTTGACAGAAATATAACGAGAAATAATCGCTGAAAAAACTCAGCCAGCCAGCAATTCCTCACGCGTGACGGTCGCGGTGCCCAGCTTGCCGACGACAATACCGCCAGCGCGGTTAGCCATGGCGACCGCATCGACCAGCGAAGCGCCGGCGCCCAGCATGACTGCCAGCGTGGCAATCACCGTATCGCCCGCGCCGGAGACATCGAACACTTCGCGCGCCATGGTCGGGAAATGCTGCACGTCGCCATCCTGGTACAAACTCATACCCTCTTCGGAACGGGTCAGCAGCAGCGCCTCCAGGTTGAGCGAAGCGCGCAGGTTCTGGGCGCGCATGGTGAGGTCTTCTTCGTTCTTCCACTGGCCGACGATGCGCACCAGTTCGGACTTGTTTGGCGTCAGGATGGTGGCGCCCGCATAGCGCTTGAAATCGTCGCCCTTGGGATCGACCAGGATGCGCTTGCCCAATGTGCGTGCAGCGGCGATCATCTCCGCCACGTTGACCAGGCTGCCCTTGGCGTAATCGGAAAAGACGATGACATCGTAGCTGCCGACCAGCGAATTGAACTGCGTCAGCTTGTCGCGCAGTACGGTGTCGGTCGGCGCTTCCTCGAAGTCGATGCGCACCAGCTGTTGCTGGCGGCCGATCACGCGCAGCTTGACGATGGTGGAAATGGAAGCATCGCGGTTCAGATGGCTGCTGATGCCCATTTCACCCAGCATGTTTTCCACCACACGCGCCGGCTCGTCATCGCCGGTCACGCCCAGGAGCGCCGTCTGCGCGCTCAGGCTGGCGGTATTGCGCGCCACGTTGGCGGCGCCGCCCAGGCGCTCTTCCTTGCGCTCCACGCGCACCACCGGCACCGGCGCTTCCGGCGAAATGCGATTCACCTCGCCGAACCAGTAACGGTCCAGCATGACGTCACCCACGATCAGGATACGGGCGGAACTCCAGGCTGCTGCGATATTCATGCTCATCTTATTGTCCACGGGTAAGAATGGAACGGCCGATGCCGTAATACTCGATGCCGCTGTCGGCCATCACTTGCGGTTCAAACAGGTTGCGGCCATCGAAAATCACGGGGTTCTTCAATGCCGCCTTGACGCGGTCGAAGTCCGGGCTGCGGAAGGCCTTCCATTCGGTCACGATGGCCAGCGCATCGGCGCCCTCCAATGCCGCCATCGGATTGGCCGCGAAGCTGACGCGCTCGAACAGCTTGGCGTCGTCGGCGAAGTCCAGCTTCAGCACGCGCTCGGCTTCCTTCATCGCCACCGGGTCGTACACCGAAACGGTAGCGCCGCGGCGCACCAGCTCGTCCACCAGTACGCGCGACGAGGCTTCGCGCATGTCATCGGTATTGGGCTTGAAGGCCAGGCCCCAGATTGCGAAGCGCTTGCCCGACAGGTCATCGCCGAAGCGCTTGACCACTTTCTTGCCCAGCACATGCTTCTGGAAATCGTTGACCTGCTCGACCGCACGCAGGATCAGCAAGTCCTGGTCGTAGTCGCGCGCGGTGCGCTCCAGCGCTTGCACGTCCTTCGGGAAGCAGGAGCCGCCGTAGCCGCAGCCGGCATACAGGAAGCTGTGGCCGATGCGTGGATCGGAACCGATGCCGTGGCGCACAGCCTCGATGTCGGCGCCGACCTTGTCTGCCAGGTTGGCCAGTTCGTTCATGAACGAGATGCGGGTAGCCAGCATCGCGTTGGCGGCGTACTTGGTGAATTCTGCGGAACGCACGTCCATCCAGAAGGTGCGTTCGTGGTTGCGGTTGAAGGGCGCGTACAGTTTCTTCATCAGCGCGTAGGCGCGCTGCCCTTCGGGCGTCTGGTCGTGGCCGATGACAATGCGGTCGGGGCGCATGAAGTCTTCTACCGCCGCGCCTTCCTTCAGGAATTCGGGATTGGAGACCACCGAGAAACCGGCGCCGGACTTGCCGCGCTTGGCCAGCTCATCCGCAATGGCCGCTGTCACACGGTCGGCAGTGCCGACCGGCACGGTGGACTTGTCGACCACCACTTTGAAGCCGTCCATGTAGCGGCCGATGTTACGGGCTGCCGCCAGCACGTATTGCAGGTCGGCGGAACCGTCTTCATCGGGAGGCGTGCCGACGGCGATGAACTGGATCTCGCCATGCGCCACACTGGCGGCGATATCGGTGGAAAACTGCAGGCGGCCGGCGGCACGGTTGCGTGCCACCACATCTTCCAGGCCCGGTTCATGGATCGGGATGCCGCCGTTGTTGAGGATATCGACCTTGGATTGGTCGACGTCCAGGCAAAACACGTCGTTGCCCAGTTCAGCCAGGCAGGCGCCAGTCACCAAGCCTACATAGCCGGTGCCGATAATAGTGATTTTCATGATGGATCCAGGTTCAAAAAGTTGGCGCGGACGCCTCAGTTCATGACATTCAGCTCTTCAGTGCGGCGCGGCGGGTAGGTTTCCCAACGACTGCAGCCGGGGCACTGCCAGTAGAACTGGCGCGCCTTGAAACCGCAGTGGCTGCACTGGTAGCGGGCCAGTTTCTGCGTATAGCCGTGCACCAGCGTCTTGACCACCGACAGCTCCGGCCGCACGCTCAGCGGCGCGGTCATCATGCGCGCCTCCAGGAACTTGTCCAGGCCCAGCAGCGTGGGTGTGCGGCGCAGCTCTTCACTGACCAGGTTGTTGGCCGCTTCCACGCCCTCGGCATCGAGCACGGCCTTGAACACCACTTCCAGCAAGTCGATGGAAGGCGCTTCGGCCAGGTAGGCGCGCAGCAGGTTGATGCCTTCCTGCGGGCGGCCGATGGCGAGGTAGCCGTCCATCAGTCGCTGCGCCACCAGCGCCGTATGCGGCACGCTCTGGTGTTCGACCCGGCGCCAGGCTTCCAGCGCGCCTTCGATGTCGCCCTTGGCGCGCAAGGCATCTCCCATCAGCATGGTGGCGCGCACGCTCTTGCGGTCGGCGGCCAGCGCCTTGTCCAGCAGCGCCATGGCGGCGTCGGCATTGGTGCGCACCAGCTCATCGGCGGCCAGTTCGCAATAGAACTGGGCAATCTCGCGCTGGCGGCCGCCGGCGCCGGTGGCTTGCAGGATCTCGGCGGCGGAAATGGCGCGCGTCCATTCCTTTTCGCGCTGGTAGATTTCCAGCAGCGCACGGCCGGCCTGGGCGCTGTATTGCGTATCGATCAGCTTGTTGAAGCTCTCTTCGGCGCGATCCAGCAGGCCGGCCTTGAGGTAATCCTGGCCCAGCTCATACAGCGCATGGCCGTGGTGTTCGGCCGGCAGGTCCGGGCGCGCCAGCAGGTTCTGGTGGACGCGAATGGCGCGTTCGGTCTCGCCGCGGCGGCGGAACAGGTTACCCAATGCGAAATGCAGGTCTACCGTTTCGGGATCGAGCTTGACGATTTCGATGAAGGCGTCGATGGCCTTGTCGGGCTGTTCGTTGAGCAGGAAATTCAACCCCTTGAAATAGCCGCGCGGCAATGTGCGCGACTCGGACAACAGTTGGTTGATATCAACCCGCGCGGCAATCCATCCCAATCCGAAGAAGACAGGAATACCGAGCAACCACCAGAATTCAAATTCCATGACGAGAGGGGAAAATTAGAGGATGTGCTGCGCCGTGATCACGCTGTCGGGCTGCGGCGGCTGCGCTTGCACCTGGGCGATCTCTTCCTGTTGCTTCTGGATCTGCGTCAGCGCCTTCTTGTAGCGTGCGGCTTCGCGGCGATGGCGGAATACGATGGGCGTCATGGCCAGCACGCCAAGGATGGCGCCGACTACGAAGAACGCAAGCAGGACCAGGACCAGCGGGTCGGTGCGCTCATAGCCGAGGAAGAAATGCAGCGTGACTTCCTGGGTATTGCGCAGCGCGAAGAAGAAGAAACAGACGAACAGGATGGCCGCGATCAACCGGGAGATTATTTTCATGGCGCTTATCCTTTTTTTGACTGGTCGATTGATGGTGCGAAGCTTGTCCATGCGCCTTGCGTCCGTTAAGGACACCTTGAAGCGACGCATGCCAGAGACGTAACGAAATTGTACGTGAAAAAAAACGGCATCCAAAGATGCCGTTCATTTTGTTGATAAGCCTTTACACCCCTCACCGGAAGGTTTCAGGGCCAGGCCGACCAACGGATGTTGCTCAAGTACCACCTGCGGGACAATGACAACCGGTTCAATCCTCTCGGATAGGCTGGCCGACCATCGCATCCACACGCTCGCGCAATTCCTTGCCCGGCTTGAAGTGGGGAACCCGTTTTTCAGGAACCATCACCTTGTCGCCGGACTTGGGATTGCGGCCGATACGCGGCGGACGGCGATTCAGCGCAAAGCTGCCGAAACCACGGATCTCGATACGCTGGCCGGTCGCAAGCGCGTCCACCATCGCATCGAGTATGGTTTTGACCGCGTAATCCGCATCCTTTGCAACCAGTTGCGGATAACGCTCAGCCAAGCGGGCAATCAGCTCCGACTTTGTCATGTGGCCCGAAGAATCAGTTCTTGTTATCGAGCTTGGCCTTCAGCAGCGCGCCCAGGCTGGTGGTGCCCGAAGCAGCGTTGGAGTCAGCCGACATCTTCTGCATGGCTTCCTGGGTCTCGGCGTTGTCCTTTGCCTTGATCGACAGTTGGATGCTGCGTGCCTTGCGGTCGATGTTGATGACCAGGGCTTCGACGGCGTCGCCAACCTTCAGGTGGGTACCGGCATCTTCCACGCGGTCGCGGGAGATTTCGGATGCACGCAGGTAGCCTTCGACTTCATCGTTCAGCTGGATCACGGCGCCCTTCGGCTCCACCGACTTGACGGTACCGGTCACGATCGCACCCTTGTCGTTCAGGGCGGCGAAGTTGTTGAACGGGTCGCCTTCCAGCTGCTTCACGCCCAGGGAAACGCGCTCGCGCTCGACGTCGATCGCCAGCACGACAGCTTCCAGTTCGTCGCCCTTCTTGAACTTGCGCACGGCTTCTTCGCCAGCTTCGGTCCAGGACAGGTCGGACAGGTGCACCAGGCCGTCGATGTTGCCGGTCAGGCCGATGAACACGCCGAAGTCGGTGATCGACTTGATCGAACCCTTGACCTTGTCGCCCTTCTTGTGGCTCACAGCGAAGTCGTCCCAAGGATTCGGCTTGCACTGCTTCATGCCCAAGGAGATACGGCGACGCTCTTCGTCGATTTCCAGAACCATGACTTCGACTTCGTCGCCCAGCTGGACAACCTTGTTCGGGGCCACGTTCTTGTTGGTCCAGTCCATTTCGGAGACGTGCACCAGGCCTTCGATGCCTTGCTCGACTTCAACGAACGCACCGTAGTCGGTCAGGTTGGTGACCTTGCCGAACAGGCGGGTGCCTTGCGGGTAGCGACGCGACAGGCCGGTCCACGGATCGTCGCCCAGTTGCTTGACGCCCAGCGAAACGCGGTTCTTTTCTTGATCGTACTTGAGGACCTTGGCGGTGATCTCTTGGCCAACCGACAGGACTTCCGACGGGTGACGCACACGACGCCATGCCAGGTCGGTGATGTGCAGCAGGCCATCGATGCCGCCCAGGTCGACGAACGCACCGTAGTCGGTGATGTTCTTGACGATACCGGTAACGACGGTACCTTCCTTCAGGGTTTCCATCAGCTTTGCGCGCTCTTCGCCCATCGAGGCTTCGATCACGGCGCGGCGCGACAGCACCACGTTGTTGCGCTTGCGGTCCAGCTTGATGACCTTGAATTCCAGGGTCTTGCCTTCGAACGGGGTGGTGTCCTTGACCGGACGGGTGTCGACCAGCGAACCCGGCAGGAAGGCGCGGATGCCGTTGGTCAGGACAGTCAGGCCGCCCTTGACCTTGCCGTTGACGGTACCAGTGACGATCTCGCCGGACTCCATCGCCTTTTCCAGCGAGAGCCACGATGCCAGACGCTTGGCCTTGTCGCGCGACAGGATGGTGTCGCCGAAGCCGTTTTCCAGCGATTCGATCGCAACGGAGATGAAGTCGCCGACATTGACTTCAACTTCGCCGTTGTCGTTCTTGAATTCTTCAACAGGGATGAAAGCTTCCGACTTCAGGCCGGCGTTCACGATCACGAAGTTGTGGTCGAGACGGACGACTTCTGCGGAGATGACTTCACCCGAACGCATGTCCTGACGCGACAGCGATTCTTCAAACAGAGCAGCAAATTCGCTGGCGGTATCAACACCTGCAGCGATAACGGTAGTGGTAGACATATGAGAAAAAGAAAGATTTTGCCAATATTCGTTGATGCAATCAGACCGCCTTGCACTGCCGCCCTCGTTGCCGGGATGACATGAAATATTGGGTTAGGTTTATCAACACCCGCCAGACTTTGCATCTGCCGGGCACCAATGGCACTACGGGTACTACAACTTGCATTCCACCCTATATGCGCCCGCCACGCCGATAAATCAAGCGTGTCAGTGACCCAGGGCAGCGTACCAACTGAGTACCTGCTGCACCGCTTCATCAGCGGTCATATCGGAAGTATCCAGGTGATATGCGCCTTCCGCCGGCTTCAAAGGCGCTGACGAGCGATTCATGTCGCGTTCGTCCCGTTCCTTCAAATCCCTCGAAAGGTCGTCGATATTAGCAGAAAATCCCTTGTCAATCAATTGCTTATAACGCCGGGATGCCCGGGCCGCCACACTGGCGGTCAAAAACACCTTCAGGCGGGCATTCGGAAAGATCACCGTGCCCATGTCGCGCCCGTCCGCCACCAGCCCGGGAGGCCTGCGAAAGCCCAGCTGCAGGCCGTACAAAGCCTGGCGAACCGTTGTCAATGCCGCAATCTTCGATGCGGTGTTACCGACCTCCTCAGCCCGGATGGCCTGGGTTACATCCTCGTTGGCGAGAAAAATGTGGGCGCCGTCGAAATGGCAATGCAGGTGCTCGGCCGCCTTTGCCAGCGCGTGCTCGTCGTTGAGCGCGATATCGCGCCGCAAGACCGACAGCGCCGTCAGGCGATACAGCGCCCCCGAATCCAGATAATGGAAGCCCAATTGCTGGGCCACTTTCTGGGCCACGGTGCCCTTGCCGGATGCGGTCGGGCCATCGATGGCGATAACCGGGATCTTTGCCTTTTCCATTCAAACCTGTCTGAGAAAATAATTTACGTAAATAGCGGGCACAACCCGTAAAAAGGGTTTATCAGATCAAGGTTTGCTCGGCAATCCTTTTGAAGACCGCGAAGTAATCAGGGAAAGTCTTGGCCACGCATTTGGGATCATTGATGCGGACATGGTTGCCGCGGCGCAACGCACCATCCAGCGATGCCAGCGAGAAACACATCGCCATGCGGTGATCGTCATAGGTATCGATGGCAGCCGTGCCGATTGCGGCGGGCGGCGTTACCTTGAGGTAGTCCGCCCCCTCCTCCACCTCGGCGCCCAGTTTGCGCAGCTCGGTGGCCATGGCCGCAAGGCGGTCGGTTTCCTTGACGCGCCAGCTGCCGATGTTGCGCAAGGTACTGGGGCCATCCGCGTACAGCGCGGCCACCGCAATGGTCATGGCGGCGTCGGGGATGTGGTTGAAATCGGCGTCGATGGCTTTCAAAGGGCCGTTGGCCGACGCCTCGATCCAATTTTCGCCCATGCTGATGTTCGCGCCCATTTGCTGCAACGCTTCGACGAAACGCACGTCGCCCTGGATGCTGTCGCGGCCGACGCCTTCGACACGGATCGGCCCGCCGGCAATCGCTCCGGCCGCCAGGAAATAGGAGGCCGATGAGGCATCGCCCTCGACGTGGATGCTGCCCGGGCTGCGGTAGTGCTGACCCGGCTTGACCGTGAACTGCTGCCAGCCCTGGCGCTCGACCTCGACGCCAAAGCGGCGCATCAGGTTCAGCGTGATCTCGATATAGGGCTTGGAAATAAGCTCGCCCACCACCTCGATCGACATCGGCTCATCGCGCGCCATCAAAGGAGCGGCCATCAGCAGTGCCGTCAAAAACTGGCTGGAGACGTTGCCGCGTACCTTCATGCGATGCGAGTTGAGCGTGCCGCGGCGGATATGCAGCGGCGGATAACCGGGGTTGCCGGTGTATTCGATGCGCATGCCGACCGCATTGAGCGCGTCGACCAGGTCGCCGATCGGCCGCTCATGCATGCGCGGTACGCCATGCAGCGTGTAGTCGCCGCCCAGTACCGCCAGCGCCGCCGTCAATGGACGGATCGCGGTGCCGGCATTGCCCATGAACAGGTCGGCCTGGTGCACCGGCAGCACGCCATTGACGCCATGCACGATGTAATCCTGGGTTCCCTCGACCTGCTCCCATTTCACACCCAGCGTCTGCAAGGCCATCAGCATGACCAGCGTGTCGTCGGATGCCAGCAGGTCGAAGATGCGGGTGGTGCCGCCGGACAACGCCGCCAGCAGCAGGATGCGGTTGGAAATGCTCTTGGAGCCCGGCAACTTGACCGTGCCCTGCACATGCGGCACCGGCGCGAGATCGATATGGCGGGGGTAGGAAGGCTGTTTCATCGGGATTGGGAATGAAGGTTGATCGTCACAACCGCCGCATGTGCGACGGATGATGCATTGTAGCCGCGGCGGGCGCGGCCTTAGAGCGTGTTGATGATCTCGTC
>NZ_LFLT01000050.1 GCF_001189955.1 Herbaspirillum chlorophenolicum
AGGCGGCACTCCTATCGCTGGCTGTAGCACCATGACGCCGCATGCGCCACGGATGCGGCGTTTTTATTGATGGGTTGCAGATAGCATCCCAATCGACGCCGTCCCTGCGAAAGCAGGGACCCAGTGGCGTGCAGCGCGCCTCATCCTTCCGCTCGGGCTGAATGGCCCAACAGCAGTGCTCTCGCATTTGCCTGAACTCATACCCGTTTCACACTGTCCTTTTACACAACAGGCCCGGGCTTGTTGCGAGGCAGCCCGGCACCCATCGCAAAGGACAGCGCATGCAACGCGAGCAATGGATAGACGTCTTCCGCGGCATCGGCATCGTGCTGGTGGTATGGGGCCACGTCTATGGCGGCTACAGCTTCGACCTGATTTTCCTGTTCCACATGCCGCTGTTCTTCTTCATCAGCGGTTACCTGTTCCGCCCGGTCGACGATATTGCAGCATTCGCCCGCCGCAAGGCAATACAGCTGCTGATTCCTTATGCCGTGTTTCTGCTGGCCATCCATATTCCACTGGCCGTCGACCTGTTTGCCAACAAGCCGCACGACAAGGCCGCCGTGTTCGATTTCGCTGGCGACTTGCTGCTGGGCGGAAGCCGCCTGTCGTCGTGGGTGGCGGCGTTCTGGTTCGTGACCAGCTTTTATGCGGTGCTGCTGGTGGAAGCCTGGCTGCTGGGGCGCTATCGCCGTCGCACGCTGCTATGGCTGCATGCGGGCATGCTGGCGTTGAGTTATGCCAACAATTGGTTCTTCCCGGCCCTGCAGGTGCCGTGGGCGATCAATGTGGCGTTGGCGGCAGCGCCGTTTTTCTATGCCGGCTACCTGTTGCATGCCATGCCGCAGCAACGGCGCACCTACCGCGCAGCGGCGGTGGCGGCCGGACTGGCATGCGCGGTACTGCTCGCCAATCGCTACTTTGGCTGGAATCTCGGCCTGGGTTACGACATGAAGGTGGCCCACTACGGCGTGCCCGTCCTGACCTTCGCCGCCGCCCTGGCCTGCTGCGTGACGCTGATGCGCATCGCTCGCCACATCGCCTTCCGCCATACGGCCGTTGCGCGTTGCCTGGCCGGACTGGGACAGGCGGCATTCGTGATCATGTTCATGCACATGGTGTTCACCATGGGAGTGGCGGTGCTGCTTGGCGAGCGCTACATGTTTGCCCGTTTTGCGCTGGGCCTCATGGGCAGTTACCTGGTGTATCGTGAAAGCCGCAAGCATGTATGGAGCCGTGCCTTGCTGCTCGGTTCGGCGAGCGATTTCGCGCTGCTGCGCCGGCGCCGTGGGCAGGCGCGCGGCTGAGTTGGGCCGCAGGCTGATGTTGGGCGATTTCTTGCCCGCCTGTTGAAAATTTAATTTAGAGATAAGTGAAATCACTAAATTAAATACTGGTTAATGCAATCAAATACAGAATTAATATTGGTTGTTCCCGCATAGAATCCGGGGGCGAAAACCTCTTCCAATTCACCGGTATTTACTGATATTTCCAGTCCATCCATGACCATCGCCGCCCCGACCACCACCACGGCTGACGCCCCCGTTTCTTCCTCCGGCCTGCCTTTCGGCGCCTTTCACGCCGAGGTGCAGCACGCTCCCGGCGCCTTGCGTGCCGCCATCACCGCAGCTTATCGCCGTGACGAACCCGAAGCGGTGAAATGGCTGTTGGGCCAAGTCAAGAGCCAGGCACCCTGGCAGGAGCAGACGCAGCAGCTGGCCAAAAAGCTGGTGCAGCAAGTGCGCGAGAAGCGCACGCGTTCCTCCGGCGTGGATGCGCTGATGCATGAATTCTCGCTGTCCTCCGAAGAGGGCGTGGCGCTGATGTGCCTGGCCGAGGCGCTGCTGCGCATTCCCGACCGGCAGACCGCGGATCGCCTGATTGCCGACAAGATCAGCAAGGGCGACTGGCGCAAGCACTTGGGCGAGTCGCCGTCGCTGTTCGTCAATGCCGCGACCTGGGGCCTGTTGATCACCGGCAAACTGGTGTCCACCAACAGCGAAAGCAGCCTGACCTCGGCCATCACGCGCCTGATCGGCCGTGGCGGCGAGCCGCTGATCCGCAAGGGGGTGGACCTGGCCATGCGCATGCTGGGCAACCAGTTCGTCACCGGCCAGACCATTGAGGAAGCATTGGACAACAGCCGCGAAAATGAGAAGCGCGGCTATCGCTATTCCTACGACATGCTGGGCGAGGCGGCACTGACCATGCACGACGCCGATGCCTATTACCAATCCTACGAGGATGCGATCCACGCCATCGGCCGTGCCTCCAACGGCCGCGGCATCAAGGATGGCCCAGGCATCTCGGTCAAGCTCTCGGCGCTGCACCCGCGCTATTCGCGCGCCCAGCAATCGCGCGTGATGGAGGAGTTGCTGCCGCGCCTGAAGCAACTGCTGCTGCTGGCCAAGCAATACAACATCGGCCTGAACATCGACGCCGAGGAGGCCGACCGCCTTGAGCTGTCGCTGGACATGATGGAAGCGCTGGTGGCCGATCCCGATCTGGCCGGTTTCGACGGCCTGGGCTTTGTCGTGCAGGGTTACCAGAAGCGCTGCCCGTTCGTGATCGACTACCTGGTCGACCTGGCGCGCCGCAACGGCCGCCGCCTGATGATCCGCCTGGTCAAGGGCGCCTACTGGGACAGCGAAATCAAGCGCGCCCAGGTCGACGGCCTGGAAGGCTATCCGGTCTACACCCGCAAGGTGCACACCGACCTGTCTTACCTGACCTGCGCGCAAAAGCTGCTGGCCGCCACCGACGTGATCTACCCGCAGTTCGCCACGCACAATGCGCATACGCTGGCGGCGATCTGGAACTGGGCCAAGCTGCACAACATCGACGATTACGAGTTCCAGTGCCTGCACGGCATGGGCGAGACCCTGTACGACCAGGTGGTCGGCCAGGACAACCTGGGCAAGGCTTGCCGCGTCTATGCGCCGGTCGGTTCGCACCAGACGCTGCTGGCCTACCTGGTGCGCCGCCTGCTGGAGAACGGCGCCAATTCGTCCTTCGTCAACCAGATCGTCGACGAAGCCGTGGCGCTGGACAAGCTGGTGGCCGACCCCATCGAGACCGTGCGCGCCCAAGGCGGGTTGCCGCACCCGGCCATCGCGCTGCCGCACAGGCTGTACGGCCAGGAGCGCAAGAATTCGGCCGGCATCGACCTCTCCAACGAAGAGCGCCTGCGCCAATTGGACCAACTGTTCGGCCGCATGGCCGACCGCCAATGGCAAGCCGCGCCGCTGATCGCAGGGGACGTTGTCGCTACTGAACAGCAGATCGTGCGCAACCCGGCCGACCACCGCGAAGTGGTGGGTGGCGTCATCGAAGCCGCATTGCCGGACGTCGAAACCGCGCTCGCCGCCGCTACTGCATTCGCACCGCAATGGCAAGCCACGCCGGCCGCCGAGCGCGCTGCGTTGCTGGAGCGCGCGGCCGACCTGCTGGAAGCCGACATTGCCGAACTGATGGCGCTGGCCGTGCGCGAAGCCGGCAAGTCGTTGCCCAACGCGATTGCCGAAGTGCGCGAGGCGGTGGACTTCCTGCGCTATTACGCCATCCAGTCGCGCCATGACGGCAATGCGCTGGCCTATGGCCCGGTGGTGTGCATCAGCCCGTGGAACTTCCCGCTGGCGATCTTCATCGGCGAAGTCAGCGCCGCGTTGGCCGCCGGCAATGTGGTGCTGGCCAAGCCGGCCGAACAGACCGCGCTGATCGCGCACCGTGCCGTGCAATTGCTGCATGACGCCGGCGTGCCGCGCGCTGCGCTGCAATTGCTGCCGGGCCGTGGCGAGACCGTCGGCGCAGCGCTGACTTCGGATGAGCGCGTCAAGGGTGTGATCTTCACCGGCTCCACTGAAGTCGCCCAATTGATTAACCGCACTTTGGCCAAGCGCAACCACGGCGAGAATGGCGAACACGGCGACGTGCCGCTGATCGCCGAGACCGGCGGCCAGAACGCGCTGATCGTCGACTCCAGCGCCCTGGCCGAGCAGGTGGTGGTGGATGTGCTGTCGTCTGCCTTCGACAGCGCCGGGCAGCGCTGCTCGGCGCTGCGCGTGCTGTGCCTGCAGGAAGACATCGCCGACCGCACGCTGGAGATGCTGAAGGGCGCCATGGCCGAATTGCGCGTGGGCCGTCCCGACCGCCTGGCGACCGATATCGGCCCGGTGATCGATGCCGAGGCGCAGCAGAATCTGCTGGCTCATATCGAGCGCATGCGCGGCAGCGCCAAGTCGGTACACCAGCTGAAGCTGGACGCCGCTTGCGAACATGGCACCTTCGTGCCGCCGACGGTGATCGAGATCGATAACCTAGGCCAGTTGCAGCGTGAAGTGTTCGGCCCGGTGCTGCACGTGCTGCGCTACCGCCGCGACCAGCTCCCGCAACTGGTCGACGCCATCAACGCCACCGGCTATGGCTTGACCCTGGGCGTGCATTCGCGCATCGACGAGACCATCGATTTCGTGGCCGAGCGCGCACACGTGGGCAACATTTACGTGAACCGCAACATCGTCGGCGCCGTGGTGGGCGTGCAGCCCTTCGGCGGCGAAGGCAAGTCCGGCACCGGTCCCAAGGCCGGCGGGCCGCTCTACCTCAAGCGCCTGCAACGCAATCCGCAGTTGCAGGAAGAGTTGCAAAAGGCGCAGCCGGCTGCAGTCGCCAACGCCTTGCTGGATAGCTTGTTGCACTGGGCCAAGACCCACGGCCATGAACGCCTCGCTGCCGCCGGCCAGCGTTATCACGACGACAGCCTGCTGCAGCGCAGCCTGCTCTTGCCCGGCCCGACCGGCGAGCGCAACACGCTGGCCTTCGCTCCGCGCGGCCTGGTGCTGTGCGTGGCGGGCAGTGTGGGCACGCTGCTGAACCAGTTGGCCGCGGCCTTCGCCACCGGCAACACGGTGGTGGCCGATGCGGCTACCGCCGCCTTCATTCCGGCCGGCCTGCCGCAGCAGGTACGCGCGGCCATCTGCAAGTCGGACCAGCTGGATGGCGAACCGCTGCAGGCCGCGCTGGTGGACAGCCATGCGGTACAAGCCTGGCGCGGCAAGCTGGCCGCCCGTGACGGCGCGCTGGTGCCCATCATCGTGTGCAGCGAAGACACGGCGATCCCGCTGTGGCGCCTGCTGGCCGAGCGCGCGCTGTGCGTGAACACCACTGCGGCCGGCGGCAACGCCAGCCTGATGACGATCTCGGTCTGACGTTGCGGCCTCGGGCGCGGTATGGCGCCTGTCCCTGATTTGCCCTCCTTCGGGCGCTTCGGCAGCGATGCCGCAGCGCCCGTTTTTATTGCGGGCGTAAAATACCGTCCTTCGATGGCATTTAGGCAATGCCTTGCAATCCGTCCGACCAACCCCATCTCGAAAAAACGCGGACGGCTCAGCCCCGCCCGAATGGGATGAGGGGTGGCCCGGCATCCGCAGGCAGCACACAACGCACATATTGAACAGAGGCAAGCATGGAACAATTTCACGGCACCACCATCCTTTCCGTTCGCCGCGGCAACGAGGTCGCGCTAGGCGGCGACGGCCAGGTGACGCTCGGTAACATCGTCATGAAGGGCACCGCGCGCAAGGTGCGCAAGCTGTACCACGGCAAGGTCCTGGTCGGTTTCGCCGGCGGCACGGCCGACGCCTTCACGCTGCTCGACCTGTTCGAGGCCAAACTGGAAAAGCACCAGGGCAACCTGATGCGCGCCTCGGTCGAGTTGGCCAAGGACTGGCGCACCGACCGCATGCTGCGCCGCCTGGAAGCGATGCTGCTGGCGGCCGACAAGGAAAGCACGCTGGTCATCACCGGCAACGGCGACGTGCTGGAGCCGACCGACGGCATCGGCGCCATCGGCTCGGGCGGCACTTACGCGCAGTCGGCGGCCAAGGCGCTGCAGGAAAATACCGATTTGTCGCCGGCCGAGATCGTCAAGAAGTCGCTGACCATCGCCGGCGAACTGTGCATCTACACCAACCTGAACCACATCATCGAAACACTCGAATAAGGTGAGCGAGCGCTTGAACCGGACATGGCAAGGCTTGCCTCCCGGTTCCTTTTTCACCCGATGAACAGCCTCAGCGAAAAGAACATTGCCATGAACATGACCCCCAATGAAATCGTCTCCGAACTCGACAAGCACGTCGTCGGCCAGGGCCGCGCCAAGCGCGCGGTGGCTATCGCGCTGCGTAACCGCTGGCGCCGCCAGCAGGTCGAAGAGCCGCTGCGCCACGAGATCACGCCGAAGAACATCCTGATGATCGGCCCCACCGGCGTGGGCAAGACCGAGATCGCGCGCCGCCTGGCCAAGCTGGCCGACGCGCCCTTCATCAAGATCGAAGCGACCAAGTTCACCGAGGTCGGCTATGTCGGCCGCGACGTCGACACCATCATCCGCGACCTGGTCGACATCGGCATCAAGCAGACCCGCGAGGTGGAAGTGCGCAAGGTGCGCGCCCGCGCCGAAGACGCCGCCGAAGACCGTATCCTCGACATCCTGCTGCCGCCCGCGCGCGACTTCGGCTTCACGCCGGAAGGCAGCACCGGCGGCGGCGCTGAGAAGGATGAAAAGAACACCACCCGCCAGACTTTCCGCAAGCGCCTGCGCGAGGGTGCGCTGGACGATCGCGAGATCGAGGTCGAGTTGTCCGAAGGCGGGCAGCAGATGGAAATCATGGCGCCGCCGGGCATGGAAGAGATGACCGAGCAGATCAAGTCGATGTTCTCGGGCCTGGGCAATCAGCGCAAGAAGGCGCGCAAGGTCAAGATCAAGGAAGCCATGAAGTTCCTGATCGACGAGGAAGCCGCCAAGCTGGTCAACGAGGACGAACTGAAGAAAAAGGCGATCGCCAATGTCGAGCAGAACGGCATCGTGTTCCTGGACGAGATCGACAAGATCGCTACCCGTTCGACCAACGGCGGCGCCGACGTTTCGCGCGCCGGCGTGCAGCGCGACCTGCTGCCGCTGGTGGAAGGCACGACGGTGAACACCAAGTACGGCATGATCAAGACCGACCACATCCTGTTCATCGCCTCGGGTGCGTTCCACCTGTCCAAGCCGTCCGACCTGATCCCCGAGTTGCAGGGCCGCTTCCCGATCCGCGTCGAGCTGGACTCGCTGTCGATTGCCGATTTCGAACGCATCCTGACCGGCACCGACGCCTGCCTGACCAAGCAGTACCAGGCTTTGCTGGCGACCGAAGGCGTGCAGATCGAATTCGTCGAGAGCGGCATCAAGCGCTTGGCGGAGATCTCCTACTCGGTCAACGAGAAGACTGAAAACATCGGGGCCCGCCGCCTGTACACGGTGATGGAAAAGCTGCTGGAAGAGATCTCCTTCACTGCGGGTGAAGCTGGCGTGGGCGGATTCACGATTGACGAGGCCTACGTCAACGAGCGCCTGGGCGAACTGGCGGTCAACGAAGACCTGTCGCGCTACGTGCTGTAAGGCGCGACGCAGAGGAGGGCACTGCGATGGCCAACAAGGGAATGGGAACGCGGCAGAAGCTGAGTTTTCGCGTGGAGCCCTCGCAGCGCACTGCCAAGCCGCGCAATCCGGTTGCCGTCGCCGCGCAGCAGCGCGCAGGCGGCGCCGGGCCGCATCGCAAGAGCCAGTCGGGCGAGCGGCAGCAGCTCAAGTCGGAACTGTTGAAGAAACTGGCGGACGGCGGCGACAAGCTGTAAGAAAAACCGACGTCCCGCCATCCGGCCGCACAAACAAAAACCTCCGCGGATCGCTCCGGCGGAGGTTTTTTATTGCCGCAAGACTTGGGCTTACATGTGGTAGCGCAAGGTCAGCGCCACGTTGCGCGGTGCGCCCGGCAGGCTCAGGTTGGGGCTGGTGCCGTGGCCCGAGACGATGTAGCCGGTGTTGAAGATGTTGTTGATGTTGAGCTGGATGTCGTACTTGGCGGTGCGGTAGGCCGCCATCGCATCGGCTGTCACGTAGCCGGGCAGGGTGACGGTGTTGCCGGGGTTGGCGAAGCGCGCACCCACGGCGTTGGCGCCGCCGCCGACGATGAAGCCGCTGCCCAAGTCCTTGGTCAGCCATACGTTGCCGCTGTGCTTGGGTGTCAGGGTGGCGTTCTTGCCTTTGAAGGGGACTGCGCCAGCCGCAGTGACGCTGCGATCCACGCCGATCGAGTCGGTAATGACGGCATCCAGGTAGGCGTAGCCGGCCATGACCTTCCAGCCATCCTTAAGGTCAGCGCTCAGGGTGAGCTCCATGCCGTCGGTACGCTGCTTGCCAACTGGGACCAGAAGATTGTTATTGGTCGGATCGGCGGCCTTGATGTTGTCGCGTTCCAGGCGGAATACCGACACCGTGGCGCTGGCGCGGCCGTCCAGGAAATCGTACTTGGCGCCGGCTTCTGTATTGCGGGTGACTTCAGGCGCCAGGTTAGCATTGGTCACCGCCAGCGGCAGCAGTTCGGCGGAAGGCTGGAACGAGCGGCTCCAGGACAGATAGTAGGACTGAACTTCGGTCGGTTGCCATACTAGGCCGGCGCGCGGACTGAAGGCATTGTCGGTACGCGACAGATCGCCTGGCGCAGAGCCGCCGACGATGCGCGACTTTTGCTTGAAGCTGTCGTAACGCAGGCCAAGCAGTGCTTTCCATTGGGTGTTGAAGGCGATCGAATCCTGCAGGTACGCCGCGGTTGTGTCGTAGGTGCCGTAGGTGCTGGTCGGCGCTCCCAGCAGGTTCGGGTTCACTGGCTGCAGCACCGGATTGAAGATCGAGGTGGTCCAGTTGGAACTAAGCGGGGCGCTGTAGCTTGCGGCGTCCTTGCTTTGGCTGCCGAATTCGATGCCGTACAGGATTTCGTGTTTCGTTTGGCCCAGTTGCAGCTTCTGGGTCAGTTCGCTCTGGTTGAACCAGCCGTTTTCGTCGCGGTTGAGTTTGGCGTGTGCCAGCGTCATCATGCCGGTTGCTTCGTTGACGTTGCCGCTGATGTTGGTGTTGTTGCGATTCAGATGGTAGTCGTAGTAACGGAAGCCGTTGCGGAACGATAGCGTGTCGTTGAGGCGATGTGTGAAGGTGGCCGAAGTGGACATCACGCGCGACTGGCTGAAGTCGGCATCGCGTGCATTGGAGGCGCCGTAGTAGGTGCCAGGATCAACGCTGACCGGACGCCCCTTGTATGAAGGAATGCCGAAGTCGGTCAGACGACGGTCTTCCAGATAATCGGCTTGCAGCAGCAGCTTGGTATCCGACGAGAAACGCAATTCCATCGACGGGGCAATCGCGGTGCGGTCGATGAATTGCTGGGCGCGGTAGCTGTCGCCGCGTTCCACGGCGCCGGTCAGGCGCCAGGACACCACGCCGTTGTCGGTGGCGCCACGGCCCAGATCCAGTTCGGCGCGGCGGCCGGCGGTGCTGTTGGCAGTGAAGCTGACATCGGACACATCCACGCCCGGCTTCTTGGTCACGCGGTTGATCAGGCCGCCCGAAGAGCCTCGGCCATACAGAACGGCTGCCGGGCCCTTGATCACTTCCACCGTTTCCACGTTGGAGAGGTCGCGGAAATACAGCGCGTCGTCGCGGAAGCCGTCGACGAACTGGTCGCCGATGGCGGTGAAGCCGCGGATGAACACCTGGTCACGCTGGCCGTCGCCGGTCGACATGCCCAAGCCTGGCACGTTCTTCAGCACATCCTGCAGCGAAGTGGCGTTCTGGTCCTTGATCACCTGCGCCGGCACCACGTTGATGGTCTGCGGGATATCGCGCAAAGGCGCTTCGCTCTTGGTGCCGCTGATGGCGGTGGGCGCGACGTAGGCGTCGTTGGTGCGCGAGCCGCTGACCTGCACCTGGGGCAGGCTGTCTGTTGTTTGGGCGAAACCGAGGGGAGTGACGGAGCAGGCGGAAAGGGCAGTCAGCACAGCGAGGCGGCCGGGCTTGAGGCGGAACTTCATGGGATTTTCTTTGTTTAGTTAATAGGAATCGTTTTTATTAATATTACCGATTAACTGTAAAAAGATGTAAGGATTTTGCGCGTGGGTGCGTGCGCGCAACAACAGGAAAAGATTTGGGGAGAGAGGCTTGATGGCGTATGGCCACCATGCTAGAGGCCAGTGGTTTATTGCCCGGCGAGAATGCGGGGGCAAAAAAAAAGCGGCCAGTGGCCGCGGCAGGATGAGTTGGCTTGCCTTCAGTGCAGGCGAATCACATGGGCATCGTCTTCGCCGCCGTCAGGGCCGGCTTCGCCGAAAGAGAACAATTGGTAGCTGGCGCCGTCCTCGTCTGCACCGTACTGGTAAGAATTGCCCCAGGGGTCGCGCGGCAGGCGTTCGACGTAGCCGCCGATGGGCCAGTTGTCCGGCACCGGTGCGCGCACCGGCTTGATCACCAGCGCCAGCAGGCCTTGCTGGGTGCTGGGGTAGCGGCCGTTGTCCTTGCGGTATTGCTCCAGGCCTGCGCTGATGGCGCGCAGGGCCGATTCAGCCGCTTGCGTTTGCGGGCTGTGGTCGTGGCTGATGCGTGTGACCAGTTTCGGCAGGCCCAGCGCGGCTGCCACCGACAACACCGTCAGCACGATGATCCAGCGCAAGCGCGCGAGGCCGCGTTGCAGGAACAGGAAGGCAGGGTGCCGTTTGGATGGAAAGAGAGAACGGCGCATGGGTGCTGCTGGCTTCAATTCAAGTCAGGTGGCAAGGTTGGAAAAGGTGCAAGTATAAGCGCCGGAACGTGGAAAAAGCGACATCGGCCGCATCGGGGCGGTATTCCAGGCGCTAAGTACCGGTGCGCGTCAAGCCTGCAGGGTGACTTGCACGCCACTCTGGCTGCTGACGACTTCCGACAACGCGGCGTACATTTCGGAGCCGTCGCGGGTGTTGAGCCAGCGCTGGCCGTCATATTTGTAGTGAAAACCGCCGGAGCGGGCGGCAATCCACAGCTCCTGCATCGGCGCCTGGCTGTTGACGATGATCTTGGAGCCGTTATCGATGCATTCGATTTCCAGGACGTTGCCGCTACGGCTGCATTCGACGTCCAGGTCGCCGTCGTCGCAGGCCTTTTCCAGCGCGCCTTCGATGGCATTGAGTGTGGCGTCGGCCAAGTCCAGGAATTCCGTTTCCGTCATGCTAAACTCCAAAGCATTCTCAAGATTTACAGTAATCCACCATTCTATCGTGAAGTCACCTAATTCTCTTGCCCGCCGTGCGACCGTAATGGCAGCCTCTTCGTTGCTCCTGATCTTGGCCGGCTGCGGCCAGAAGGGGCCGTTGTACATGCCCAAGATCCCGCCCGATCCGCTGGCCCAGACTTCGCCCAAACCGGATGCATTCAAATCCGCTGCGGAGCAGGCCAAACCGGCCGCCGGCAACGAGTAAGTACTTTACGCCAGCGCCGGTCTGACCCGACCGCCGACGCCGGATCGAACCAACAGATTTCCGTTACCCCGACTTCCATGTCCCATTTTTCCTATCGCAACGGCGTGCTGCACGCCGAACAAGTATCGTTGCAGGCATTGGCCGCGCAATTTGGTTCGCCGCTTTACGTCTATTCCAAGGCGGCGCTGGTCGAGAATTTCTCGGCTTACGCCGATGCCTGCCGCACGGCCGGCCGAGGCGAGGAGGGCGCGCTGGTGTGCTATTCGGTCAAGTCGAACTCCAACCTGGCGGTGCTGAACCTGTTGGGCAAGCTCGGTTCGGGTTTCGACATCGTCTCCGGCGGCGAGCTGCTGCGCGTGGTGGCGGCCGGCGGCGATGCGCGCAAGGTAATCTTCTCCGGCGTGGGCAAGGGCCGCGACGAGATGAAGCTGGCGCTGGAGCACGACATCCTGTGCTTCAACGTCGAATCCATCCCCGAAGTGGCGCGCCTGAACGAAGTGGCAGGCGAACTGGGCAAGCGTGCACGCATTTCGCTGCGCGTGAACCCCAACGTCGATGCCCGGACCCATCCCTACATTTCCACCGGCCTGAAGGAAAACAAGTTCGGCGTGGCCTATGAGGATGCGCTCAATTGCTATCGCACCGCTGCCGCCCTGCCCAACATCGAAGTGGTCGGCATCGATTGCCACATCGGCTCGCAACTGCTGGACGACTCACCGTTGCTGGAGGCGCTGGACAAGGTGATCGAGATGGTCGATGCGCTGGAAGCGGAGGGTATCCCCATCCACCACCTCGACATCGGCGGCGGCATCGGCATCGTTTATGACGATGAACAGCCGGTCGCGGTAGGCGACTACCTGGCGCGCGTGTTCGCCCGGATCGATGCCTGGCGCAAGCAAAAATACGGCGGCCGCCAGATCCAGGTGATGTTCGAGCCGGGGCGCTCGATCGTCGGCAATGCCGGCGTGCTGCTGACTGAGGTGCAATACCTCAAGCACGGCGAGGGCAAGAATTTTGCCGTGGTCGACGCCGCCATGAACGACCTGATGCGCCCGGCCATGTATGAAGCTTGGCATGGCGTGAAAACCGTCAAGGAAAATGCCGGCCATGCCCAGGTCTACGATGTGGTCGGCCCGGTGTGCGAATCGGGCGACTGGCTGGCGCGCGCACGCGAACTCGCCATCGGAGAGGGCGATTTGCTGGCCCTGATGTCGGCCGGCGCTTACGGCATGACCATGGCGTCCAACTACAACACCCGCGGCCGCGCGGCCGAAGTGCTGGTGGATGGCGATCGCGCGCATCTGATCCGCAAGCGTGAGAATCCGGCCGACTTGTTTGCTCTGGAAAGCATCGCCGGATGATGTAATTCGTTGATGTTTTTGCACACGGCAGCCCCGGCGACGCGGCTGCCGTTTGTTTTTGTTGGCGGCGCGGCAACACAAGCCAGGACTGGGATGTAGAAATTTTGCTGCACCTGCATTCTTTGATTTGCCTTTCAGAAATTTGGGCGCAAAATAAACCCCCCGTTGAAGAATACGCCCGCATAAATAAGCCGCTATCGATGCTGATACCGGCGACTACGGAGACCGGGCAGAAACATACCAAACGAACGGGAGGTGTCCGATACCGCCGGGATGGCGCGGACGGGAACGTGAACGGGTTCAGAGATCCTGAATAGGTTCTCAAACACAGGGGAAGTCAATGCAGGCCCTGCATCGCAATGGGGAAGATCGCGGCCAAGGTGTCGGCGCCGGTGCGCATGCCGACGCCGGTATGCTTGCGCCACATGAGGCCGGAAGGTCTATTTCCGCCATTTCCGACGACGAACTCGAAATCCGTGCATCCCAGATAACTGCCGCTGCCGTGGCCGCCGCCGCGGTGACAGCCGCTGTGGCTACTTCCGCTGAAGCGGATGCGCCTGCCCGCTTCGACGCGCCGGCATCCCCGGTGCCTGGAGTGGCCGTGCCGGCTGCAGCGCCGTTTTTCCAGCCTCAAGCCGAGCCAAGGATTGCCGTATCGGTATTCGATGAGCGGGAGCCGATGCCGCATGCCGCGACGGCATCCCCGCAACGCGCCTGGCCGATTTCGCTGCTGACGCTGGTCGTGATCGGTCTCGCCTTATGGTGGAGTGCCCAATGGCCGTGGCCGGAGCGCGCCTTGAAGCCGATGGCGCCGCACTTGCCTTCACTGAGAAAACAAAAAGCCGCGCCGCCTGTCGCAGCGCCGCTTGCCGCCGTGGCATCAGAACCTGCGGCAGCCCCGGTTGGCGACGAGATCGCCGTCTTGCAGCAGGAAGCCGAAGAAAAGGCCGAATTGCTGGCGCACAAGCGGGCCGCTGCCGAGGCGCACCGCCGACGCGAAGATGCCGCCCTGGCGCTGCGCGAACAGCGCCGCCGCGAAGCCGAAGCCCAATTGGCCGCGGCCCGTGCCAAGGCCGAGCGTGTCCAGCAGGCCGCACCTGAGCAGCCTGCGGTGGTGGATGTCCCGGCTGCCCCCGGACTGGCCGAACAGGTCCAGCAATGCCGCTCGTTATCCCTGTTTGCGCGCGAGGCTTGCCTGTGGAAGTTATGCAACGGCAAATGGGGCAAGGATGGCTGCCCTTCCTACCAGCACAATAACGAAGGCGCCTGACCCTGCCGCCGGCCGCTGATGCGGCGCGGCAGCCCGGTTCCCCTGGTCCATCGTCCCTGCTTCCGGCATTCGCATGGGAGCGTTTCTTGCTTATCGACAAGCTAACCGGCGGGCGCCTGCTGCCCATCGGCAAGCCATGCGTAAATGTGTGCCCGCAGGCGGCTTTTCGCGCCGGAGTTGCCGCTATAATGCGCGTTTTTCTTCTATCCCCCAGGCCTCAGCACCGGTTCATGTACAGGTGCTTATTGCAAGGATCAAGGCATGAATGCACTCCTCTGGTTCGTCGTTCTCTATTGGATCATTTCGGTTGGCATCGGTCTGTACGCCACCAAGTTCGTCAAGAGTTCGAAGGACTACGCCGTTGCCGGCCGTTCACTGCCGATGTCGGTGGTGACCGCTACGGTGTTTGCCACCTGGTTCGGTTCCGAGGCTGTGCTCGGGGTGTCGTCGACCTTCCTGCAGGAAGGCTTGCGCGGCATCGTGGCCGACCCCTTCGGTTCTTCGCTGTGTCTGATCCTAGTCGGCATGTTCTTCGCCAAGAAGCTGTACCGCATGAACCTGCTGACCATCGGCGACTATTACAAGAAGCGCTACGGCCGCGCCGCCGAAATGCTGGTCACCATCTGTATCGTGATTTCCTACCTGGGCTGGGTGGCGGCACAGATCAAGGCGCTGGGCCTGGTGTTCAATGTCGTTTCCGGCGGTTATATCCCCATGCATTGGGGCATGATCATCGGCGCCGGCAGCGTGCTGATCTATACCCTGATGGGCGGCATGTGGGCAGTGGCGATCACCGATTTCCTGCAGATGATCATCGTGGTAGTCGGCATGCTCTACATCGGCTGGGAAGTCTCCGGCATGGTCGGCGGCCCCGGCGTGGTGATCCAGCATGCGTTCGATGCCGGCAAGTTCGAATTCTGGCCAGCGCCCAATGCCAAGGAGGTGCTGTGGTTCTTTGCCGCGTGGATCACCATGATGCTGGGTTCCATCCCGCAGCAGGACGTGTTCCAGCGCGTGATGTCGTCCAAGAGTGAAAACGTGGCCCGCAATGCCTCCATCCTGGGCGGCGTGATTTATTTCTTCTTCGTCTTCATTCCTATCTTCCTGGCCTACTCGGCCACGCTGATCGATCCGGGCATGGTATCCAAGCTGCTGGAGACCGACTCCCAACTGGTGCTGCCCACGCTGATCATGGAGAAGATGCCGGTGTTCGCCCAGGTGATGTTCTTCGGTGCGCTGCTGTCGGCCATCAAGAGCTGCGCCAGCGCGACCCTGCTGGCGCCGTCGGTGACTTTCACCGAAAACGTGCTCAAGGAAATTCGCCCGTGGAAGAGCGACCGCGAATTCCTGCTCTCGATGCGTATCGTGGTGCTGGTGTTTACCGTGGGTGTGACCTGGCTGGCGCTCAGCAGCCAGTCCAGCATTTACCAGATGGTGGAGAGCGCCTATAAGGTCACGCTGGTGGCCGCCTTCGTGCCGCTGGCCTTTGGCGTCTACTGGAAGCGCGCCACCCGCCAGGAGGCGCTGATGGCCATGGTGTTCGGTCTGATCTCCTGGATCACGCTGGAGTACTCGGCACCCGACGGCTTCTGGCCGCCGCAATTGATGGGCCTCTTGTGCAGCATTGGCGGCATGGTGGCCGGCTCCTTGATGCCGCAATTACTGGCACCGGTGCCGCCTATCCTGGCCGGCGCGCCCGAAGGCAGCAGCCAGTCCTGATTTTCCGCTTGTTCGTGATACGGCCGCCCGGCAATGCCGCGCGGCCGTATTTCGTTTTTGTTCTAGGAATAAAGGCAAAGTTGTTCGATAAACAATTGGAACTTATTTGCTATTCATTAACCTGAAAGGACATGACTAAGCAAACTCGCCACTACGATTTTGCTGCCGACGCGTTATTTCTGGACTTCGACGGCACGCTGGTCGATCTCGCGCCACAGCCTGAAGATATTGTGGTGCCGCCGGAACTGATCACGCTCTTGCAGCGAATACAACAAGAATCCAACGGTGCGCTGGCCATTGTCAGCGGCCGCCCCCTGGACCAGCTCGATTTTTTCCTGGCCCCCCTGCGCTTGCCGCTGGCGGGAGTGCATGGAGCCGAGCGGCGCACCGCCGATGGGCGCATCATTGCCCAGCCGGTGGCCGATGTGCATCACCTGCGCCAGCGGCTGATGCCGCTGGTCAATTCGCATGACGGCCTGCAGCTGGAGATCAAGCGCGGTGCGCTGGCCTTGCACTATCGCCATGCCGCCCATCTTCAGCAGCGCTGCATCGACACCATGATCGATGCCTTGAAGCACGAGCCCGGCTTCACCATGCTCAACGGCAAGATGGTGGTGGAGGCCAAGCCGCACGTGAACAAGGGCGACGCTGTCGCCGCCTTTTTGCATGAGACGCCGTTCCGCGGCCGGCGGCCGGTGTTCATCGGCGACGACATCACCGATGAGGCCGGCTTCGCCCTGGTCCAATCGGAAACCATGAACGGCCTGGGTATCAAGGTGGGCGCGGGACCCAGCCAGGCTTTCGCGCGTGTGGACAATCCGGCTGCCGTGCTCGGTTTGTTGCGCCAGGCGCTGGATGCGCATCCGTCCTCCAGCCTTTAGTTCGTCGCCATTGCGCGAGGGCTCGCTAGCAGCCCGGCGGCGCATCAGTCTTCCACCAAGAAATCTGGACAACAGAGCATGAGGGAACCATGAGCCAGCCAAGTACCGATCCGCAGCAAGAACCCCAGCCATCGCCGCATTCCCAGTCACAGCACTCAGAACAGCCGCACCTGGCGGCGCAGGCGCACGACAATCCCTCCACTTCTTCCCTCGACCTCGGCGTGATCGGCAACTGCGCCTTCTCGGCGCTGGTCGACAAGATGGGGCGCATCGTCTGGTGCTGCCTGCCGCGCTTTGACGGCGATCCGGTCTTCAACGCTCTGCTCGACCCCACCGACAACGGCAGCCTGTGGGCTTTCCAGCTGGAGAATTTCTCGCACAGCGAGCAATGGTACGAGCCCAATACCGCAGTGCTGCGCACGCGCCTGTATGACACGCTGGGGCAGGGCATCGAGATCACCGACCTGGCGCCGCGCTTCCACAGCCGCGGCCGCTTCTTCCGGCCATTGCAGGTGGTGCGTCGCATCCACCCGCTGTCGGGCGCGCCGCGCATGCGCGTCATCTTGCGTCCCAAGTTCGACTGGGGCCGTGAAGCGCCGCTGGAAACGCGCGGCAGCAACCACATCCGCTATGTCGGCAATGGGCAGACGCTGCGCCTGAACACCGACGCGCCCATCAGCTATATCGTCGGCGAGACGGCCTTTGTGATCAGCCGCCCCTACAGCTTCATCCTCGGTCCCGATGAAACCCTGCATGGCGGCATCAACGACACCGCGCGCGATTTCGAACAGGAGACGCTGGCCTATTGGCGCAACTGGAGCCGCGCGCTGGCGACGCCCCTGGAGTGGCAGGATGCGGTGATCCGCGCCGCCATCACGCTCAAGCTGTCGGTCTATGAAGACACCGGCGCCATCATCGCCGCCATGACCACCAGCGTGCCGGAAGCGCCCGGCAGCCAGCGCAACTGGGATTACCGTTATTGCTGGCTGCGCGATGCTTTCTTCGTGGTGCGCGCGTTGAACAGCCTGTCCGAACTCGGGACCATGGAAGACTATCTGCGCTGGCTGACCAATGTGGTGGTGCGTTCCGGCGGTGGCCATGTGCAGCCGCTGTACGGCATCGGCCTCGAAGAGGCGTTGCCTGAACAGAACCTCGACCATTTGCCCGGCTACCGGAACTACCCGCCGGTGCGCGTGGGCAACCAGGCCTACGAACATTTCCAGCACGACGTCTACGGCAACATCGTGCTCGGTGCGGCGCAGGCCTTTCACGATATGCGCTTGCATCACCGTGCCGGCGCCGAGCATTTCCAGCATCTGGAAGCGGTCGGCGAACGCGCCTATGAAGTCTATGACCAGCCGGACGCCGGCATGTGGGAGCTGCGCACGCGCTCGCGCATCCATACTTCGTCGGCGCTGATGAGCTGGGCTGCCTGCGACCGCCTGGCCAAGATCGCCGCGCGGCTGGATCTGGCGGAGCGCCAGCAATACTGGCGCGCCCGCGCCGAGGAAATCGGCGAGCGCATCCTGACCGAAGCCTGGAATGAGCAGCGCCAGGCCTATGCCGAAAGTTTCGGTGGCCGCGACCTCGACGCCAGCGTGCTGCTGATGGTCGAAGTCGGCCTGATCGCGCCGACCGACCAGCGCTTCATCTCCACCGTCGACGCATTGGAAAAATATCTGTGCGACGGCCCTTACATGCGCCGTTATGAAGCGCCGGACGACTTCGGCCGGCCCGAGACGGCATTCAACATCTGTACGTTTTGGCGCATTGACGCGCTGGCGCGCATCGGCCGCAAGGAGCAGGCGCGCGCGATCTTCAACGACATGCTGGACGCACGCAACCACCTCGGCCTGCTGTCGGAAGACACGCATCCGGTCACGCGCGAGATGTGGGGCAATTTCCCGCAGACATACTCGATGGTGGGCATCATCAATTGTGCGATGCGCTTGTCGGCGTCATGGGAGGCGGTGATCTGATGGGTAGACTGGTGGTGGTGTCGAATCGCCTGGCCGACCCGCGCAAGCCTGCCGCTGGCGGACTTGCGGTGGCGCTGGGCGAGACGTTGAAGAAGACCGGCGGCATGTGGTTCGGCTGGAGCGGCAAGGTGGTGGAGCAAGGCACGCCCGGCGAAGGCGAACTGCGCGTGCACCAGGCCGGCACGGTGACGCTGGCCGAGCTCGACCTGTGCCAGGAAGACCATGACGCCTACTATCGCGGCTACGCCAATGGCGTGCTGTGGCCGGTGTTCCATTACCGGCTCGACCTGGCGCACTTCGAATCCGGCCATCTGGGCGGCTACCGCCGCGTGAACCAGCTGTTTGCACGCAAGCTGTTCCCGCTCCTGAAACGCGACGACATCATCTGGATCCACGACTATCACCTGATCCCGCTGGCCGCCGAGTTGCGCGCCATGGGTTGCGAGGCGCGCATCGGTTTCTTCCTGCACATTCCGCTGCCGCCGCCGCCGATCCTGACCGCCATCCCCTCGCACGAATGGCTGATGCGCGCGTTGTTCGCCTACGACCTGGTCGGCTTCCAAAGCCATGCCGACCTGCAGCACTTCGCGCAATATGTGCAGGCAGAAGCGACCGCCGAACCGGTTGGCGCCAACCAGTACCGCGCCTTCAACAGCACCGTGCATGCCGGCGCCTTCCCGATCGGCATCGACGTGGCCGACTTCCAGCGCCTGGGCCGCGCCAAGGAGGCGCGCGACACCTATGAAAGCACCAAACAGGAATATTCGCGCCGGCGGCTATTGATCGGCGTCGATCGCCTGGACTACTCCAAGGGATTGCCGCAGCGTATCCGTGCTTTCCGCGAGCTGTTGCGCCTGTATCCGGAAAATCGCCACAGCGCCACGCTGCTGCAGATCGCTTCGCCCAGCCGCGAGGATGTGGAGGCCTACGGCGACATCCAGCACGAGCTGGAAAGCCTGTGCGGCTCCATCAACGGCGACTTCGGTGACTTTGACTGGATGCCGATCCGCTACATCCACCGCACCGTCGCGCGCCGTCGCCTGCCGGGTTTGTACCGCGCCTGTGCCGTGGCGCTGGTCACACCGCTGCGCGACGGCATGAACCTGGTCGCCAAGGAATTCGTCGCCGCCCAGGACGCCGAAGATCCCGGCGTGCTGGTGCTCTCGCGCTTCGCCGGCGCGGCCGAGCAGATGAAGGAAGCCCTCATCATCAATCCCTACGACACCCACGGCGTTGCCCAGGTGATTCAGCATGCGCTGCAGATGCCGCTGGCCGAACGGCGCGAGCGGCATGCGGCGCTGATGGGCAACATTCGCGAGTTTGATGTGCATTGGTGGTGCCGGGAGTTCTTGCGTACGCTGAAGAACTCCCGCCCCGAAACAGTCGCCGCCTGAAAAATTGCATAAAAGCAAATGCGGAGTGCCGGCCGGAGAGGGGTTTTCTTCGTGTTGTCAAAACAATCATTCCGGGTTTGGCCATTGCACAAAGCGCAGCTTGTGGACAAGTCGCCGCACGGGCCGCGAAAAGAGCGCCAAAAGCCTTTATAATTCAGGGTTTTGGAAGTTTTTTGCGGAGTTAGTCATGCCGATTTACGCGTATCGCTGCGAAGCGTGTGGTTTTGCCAAGGATGTCTTGCAGAAGATCTCCGACGATGCGTTGACCGTTTGCCCGTCCTGCAACAAGGACAGCTTCAGGAAGCAACTGACCGCGGCCGGTTTCCAGTTGAAGGGTTCCGGCTGGTATGTGACCGATTTCCGGGGTAACGGCAGCGGTACCAGCAACAGCGTGGGCGCCACCGGTACCGGGCTGGCCTCGAGCGAGACCGCCACGAGCACCGACGCCGCGCCGGCTGCCGCCGCCCCCGCTGCGGCGCCTGCACCTGCAGCACCGGCTGCAGCTCCTTCGACCCCGACCGCTTCCACTCCCAGCGCCAGCTGAGGGGCAGCGTCACCGACCCAGACCCATGCGCAAATATTTCATTACCGGCCTGCTGATCCTGGTGCCTCTGGCCATTACGGTCTGGGTGCTCAATCTGATCATCGGCACGATGGACCAGTCGCTGCTGCTGCTGCCGCCGAGCTGGCGTCCGGAAGCCCTGCTGGGCTTCTATATTCCCGGCCTGGGCACTATCCTTACGCTGCTGATCATTTTCCTGACAGGCTTGGCGGCGCGCAATTTCATCGGCCGCCAGATCGTCTCGGTGTGGGAAGGCATCCTGACCCGCATCCCAGTGGTCAAGTCGATCTATTCCAGCGTCAAGCAGGTGTCGGATACCCTGTTCTCGTCGTCGGGCAACGCTTTCCGCAAGGCGGTATTGATCCAGTACCCGCGCCACGGTTCCTGGACCATCGCCTTCCTGACCGGCACGCCGGGCGGCGAGGTGAAGAACCATCTGGAGGGCGACTACATCAGCGTGTATGTGCCGACGACTCCCAACCCGACTTCGGGTTTTTTCCTGATGCTGCCGCGCGCGGAGTCGATCGAGCTTGATATGTCGGTCGATGAAGCGCTGAAGTACATTGTCTCCATGGGCGTCGTGGCCCCGGAAATGCTGGCCGACAAGAAAATCATCACCGAATCGGCGACGCCTCGCAATTGACGGGGCGACCGGCGCCATTGCGCCGGCCAGCCCCGCCTTCGCTCCCAATCAATACCTCGAATCAAACAAGAACACTGTCAACGGAATCAGAACCATGTCCATGCGAACCCAATACTGTGGCCTCACTACCGAGGCACTGCTCGGCCAAACCGTCAGCCTGTGCGGCTGGGTGCACCGTCGCCGCGATCACGGCGGCGTGATCTTCATCGACCTGCGCGACCGCGAAGGCCTGGTGCAGGTGGTGTGCGATCCGGACCGCGCCGAAGTCTTCAAGAACGCCGAAGCGGTGCGTAACGAATTCTGCCTGCGCATCACCGGTGTGGTGCGCAACCGTCCTGAAGGCACCACCAACGCCAACCTGAAGTCGGGCAAGATCGAAGTGCTGTGCCACGAGCTGGAAGTGCTGAACCCGTCGGTCACGCCGCCGTTCCAGCTGGACGACGACAGCCTGTCGGAAACCACCCGCCTGACACACCGGGTGCTGGATCTGCGCCGTCCGCAGATGCAAAACAACTTGCGCCTGCGCTACAAGGTGGCGATGGAAGTGCGCAAGTTCCTGGACGCGCAAGGCTTCATCGACATCGAAACCCCGATGCTGACCAAGTCGACCCCGGAAGGCGCGCGCGACTACCTGGTGCCCTCGCGCGTGAACGCCGGCGAATTCTTCGCGCTGCCGCAGTCGCCGCAGCTGTTCAAGCAGTTGCTGATGGTGGCCAACTTCGACCGCTACTACCAGATCACCAAGTGCTTCCGCGACGAAGACCTGCGTGCCGACCGCCAGCCTGAATTCACCCAGATCGACTGTGAAACCTCGTTCCTCAACGAACAAGAGATCCGTGACCTGTTCGAAGGCATGATCCGCCTGGTGTTCAAGAACGCGCTCGACATCGACCTGCCGAACCCGTTCCCGGTCATGGACTTCGCCACCGCCATGGGCATGTACGGTTCGGACAAGCCGGATATGCGTGTGAAACTGGAATTCACCGAACTGACCGACGTCATGAAGGATGTTGACTTCAAGGTGTTCTCAGGTGCCGCCAACAGCGAAGGCGGCCGCGTGGTCGGCCTGCGCGTGCCGGGCGGCGCCGACATGCCGCGTTCGGAAATCGATGCCTACACCCAGTTCGTCGCCATCTACGGCGCCAAGGGCCTGGCCTACATCAAGGTCAACGAAAAGGCCAAGGGCCGCGACGGCCTGCAATCGCCGATCGTCAAGAACATCCATGACGCCGCCCTGGCCGCGATCATCGAGAAGACCGGCGCGCAAGACGGCGACCTGATCTTCTTCGGCGCCGACCGCGCCAAGGTCGTCAACGACGCCATCGGCGCGCTGCGCGTGAAGATCGGCCACAGCGACTTCGGCAAGAAGAACGG
This sequence comes from Herbaspirillum chlorophenolicum, assembly GCF_001189955.1. Classification (GTDB taxonomy): domain Bacteria; phylum Pseudomonadota; class Gammaproteobacteria; order Burkholderiales; family Burkholderiaceae_D; genus Herbaspirillum; species Herbaspirillum chlorophenolicum. The sequence continues at coordinate 22,503 of NZ_LFLT01000050.1, forward strand.
CCTGTTCGACGAGGCATGGCGTCCGCTGTGGGTGGTCGACTTCCCGATGTTCGAATACGACGAAGACAACCAGCGCTGGGTCGCGCTGCACCACCCATTCACCTCGCCCAAGGATGGCCACGAGGACTTCATCTCGACCAACCCGGGCGCCGCCATCGCCAAGGCCTATGACCTGGTGCTGAACGGCTGGGAACTGGGCGGCGGTTCGGTGCGTATCCACCGCGCCGAAGTGCAGAGCAAGGTGTTCCGCGCGCTGAAGATCGACGACGAGGAAGCACGCCTGAAGTTCGGCTTCCTGCTGGACGCGCTGCAATACGGCGCGCCTCCGCATGGCGGCATCGCCTTCGGCCTGGACCGTCTGGTGACCATGATGGCCGGTGCAGAATCGATCCGCGACGTGATCGCTTTCCCGAAGACCCAGCGTGCGCAGTGCCTGTTGACCCAGGCACCGTCGGCGGTCGACGAGAAGCAATTGCGCGAGCTGCATATTCGCCTGCGTAATACCGAGCCGGCAGTCAAGGCTTAAGCTTGCTGTTTTGGGCATAATGAAAGGCGCCGGTTTCCCCGGCGCCTTTTTCTTTTTGCGAGCGCAATGAACGAACGTCCCTACAAGATTCCTGAGTCGGTGCTGGTGGTGATCCACACCGCCGAACGCGAAGTGCTGCTGATCGAACGTGCCGATAAGGCCGGCTTCTGGCAGTCGGTGACCGGCTCCAAGGACACGCCGGAAGAAGACCTGTCGGAAACTGCCCGACGCGAAGTGCAGGAAGAAACCGGCATCGTGGTGGCAGCCGCAGGGGTAGAATCGAGTGAGGCGATCGGGAACGCCTTGCCGGTGGCTAATTTGCGCGACTGGCAACTTTCCAATATCTATGAAATCTATCCGGTCTGGCGGCACCGTTATGCGCCCGGCGTGACGAAGAACACCGAGCACGTTTTCGGGCTGCTGGTGCCGCGCGATATTCCGGTGACGCTGGCCCCGCGCGAGCACACGCGCTACCAGTGGCTGCCATACCGTGAAGCGGCCGATCGTTGTTTCTCGCCTTCCAATGCGGAAGCGATCCTGCAGTTGCCGAGTTATATGCAAGGCTGAGCCGGGCAGCGTAGCGGGCAGAAGAAGAAAGGTTGTTCTCATGAAGTTGCGTGTCGCGACGTACAACATCCACAAAGGCGTGACTTCGTTCGGCGGCCGGCCGCGCATCCTGGCGCTCAAGCAGGCGCTGGCCCAGCTTGATGCCGATATCCTGTTCCTGCAGGAAGTGCAGGGCCGGCACGACCTGAACGCCCTGCGCCACGAATCCAACTGGCCGCAGCAGGGCCAGCATGAATACCTGGCCGGTGAAACCCATCATTCGGCGTATGGCATGAACGCCGTGTACGATCACGGTCATCACGGCAATGCGCTGATTTCGCGCTTCGCCATCGCTTCGATCCGCAACCAGGATGTTTCCGACCATGCCTATGAGTCGCGTGGCATCCTGCATTGCGTGGTGCCGGTGGATGGCGTGGAAGTGCATTGCTATGTGATCCACCTCGGTTTGTTCGCCGGCAGCCGCCGTCGCCAGACTGCGGCGCTGATCGAGGCAGTGCGCTCTTCCTCGCCGCCCGATGCGCCGTTGATCATCGCCGGCGACTTCAACGACTGGACCAACCAGTTGAGCAAGCTGCTGTATCAGCGCCTGGGTGTGATGGAAGTGTTCGACCAGCCGATCACCAAGGGCCTGATGCACGGCCTGCGCAGGATGGGCGGGTTGTCGGCGCCGATCCGTCCGGCGCGCACCTTCCCGGCGATGCTGCCGTGGCTGCGGCTGGACCGGATCTACCTGCGCGGCTTCAAGGTCGAGGCTGCACAGGTGTTGAGAGAAGGACCGTGGACGCGCCTGTCCGACCACGCGCCCATCGTCAGCGAACTGCACTTGGCGTAGACTGGAGCCGCTAACAAAGCGCCACTGGCCGCGTCGCCTCCTTGCCAGCGACGTTTTGCTAGCGGCGCTTAAACCTGTTGGCAGCACGCGTTTCCTGCCGTTCGCGGCCCATCCCGACTGAACAGAATCAAGAAAAAAGTCCTGCA
>NZ_LFLT01000051.1 GCF_001189955.1 Herbaspirillum chlorophenolicum
CATTTGAACAATCCCGGGGGGACCGCAAACAGGTTCTGCAACTCTGACGGGAGGCCTTCCTGTGGCTGCCGCGGTGAGTTCGAGCTTGAATTTAAAAGGTTTGTTGGTGAAGTACAATTAATTTATTTTTCATTAATCTTTAGAAAATTTAAAGGGTTAGCGTATGTATCTGCCCCTCCGCGCCATCAGTGTGTTCCACGCCGCCGCCCGCTCCGGCAGCATTTCGGCGGCTGCCGATGAGCTCAATGTGACGCCCTCGGCCGTCAGCCAGCAGATCCAGGCGCTGGAGACCCACCTGGGCACGTCCCTGATGGTGAAAGTGGGGCGCGGCGTGGCGCTCACCGAGGCGGGGGAACGCTACTTCTCCATGATCGCCGAAGAGATCGACCGCATCTCCGAAGCCACCCAGAGCATCCGCGGCCTGCGGCCGGTCACCCTGCTGACGGTGCGCGCCACGCCCACGCTCTCGAGCAAGTGGCTGCTGCCGCGGCTCAAGGGTTTCCTGGATGCCAATCCCGACCTCGAAGTGCGCCTCAACGGCACCAACGAGGTCACCGATTTCACGCGTGAAACGGTGGATGTGGAAATCCGCCACGGCCGCGGCCAATGGCCGGGGCTCTACACCGAAGGGCTGACGGAGGAACTGTTCTTCCCGGTGTGCCGCCCCGACTACGCCGCACCCGGCAGCCTGACCGCGGAAGACCTGATGCACCACCGCCTGATCCAGTCGGTGAAGTCGCAGGTGCAATGGCCCTACTGGTTTTCGCTCACCAAGCTCAACCCGCCGAACCAGATGCGGCGCGTGCTGTTCGACCGCAGCCACATGGCCATCGATGCAGCGGCGGACGGCATCGGCCTGGCGCTGGAAAGTTCGCTCATGATGTGGCGCGAGCTGCGCGACGGCGCGCTGGTTTGCCCATTACGCCATCCTCCGCGCGTGGCGCAAACTACGCAATGGGTGGTCTGCCCGGTCGACAGCCTGCGCAAGAAAAAAGTCAGCCTGTTCCTGGACTGGCTCAAGGAAGAAGTGAAGCAGTGGCAAGCGCAGCAATTCATCCCGCCCGGCATGCCCGGCGCCAAATAATTAGAAAAACTAAGCATTTCCATCGTAAATGTTAATTGTTTTAACAAGATGCGCTGATTAAACTTTTTTGCACGGGTTGGCTGTGTCGTCGATTCACACCGCAGACGCCCCGCAAAAAAGGAGACACGGCAAGGATCCCATCCCTGCCGCTTTGACGAGTCAGTCGCATCCGGCGCCCCTCTACGCATCGGGCTGCCGCACATTACGAGAAGGAATGGACATGAATTTGTATAGCTTGCTGCGCGAGCGCGCGGCCGCCGGCCGCCCTGTGCGCGTCGGCCTGATCGGCGCCGGTAAGTTCGGCTCCATGGTGTTGGCCCAGGCGCAGCATATCGAAGGCATGCACGTGGTCGGCGTGGCCGACCTCAATGTCGAGAAGGCGCATGCCTCGCTCAACCGCGTGGGCTGGCCCAAGGAACGCTACGCTGCCAAGAGCCTGGGCGAAGCCGTCAAGAACGGCACCACCTGCGTGCTGGAAAACGCCGCTGCGCTGGCCGACTGCGAAGAGATCGAATGCATCATCGAAGCCACCGGCCATCCGATCGCCGGCGTGCGCCATGCGCTCTCCGCCATCGATGGCGGCAAGCATGTGGTGATGGTCAACGTCGAAGCCGACGCCATGTGCGGCCCGCTGCTGGCGGCACGCGCCAAGGCCAAGGGACTGGTCTACAGCATGGCCTACGGCGACCAGCCGGCCATCATCTGCGAACTGGTGGACTGGGTGCGCTCGTGCGGCTTCGAGCTGGTCTCGGCCGGCAAGGGCATGAACTTCGAGCCGCGCTACCGCTACTCGACGCCGGATACCGTCTGGGGCTATTTCGGCTGGACCGATGAAGAAGTGGCCAAGGGCGACTTCAACCCCAAGATGTACAACTCCTTCACCGACGGCACCAAGGCCGCGATCGAAATGGCGGCGGTGGCCAACGGCACCGGCCTGGATTGCCCGGACGATGGCCTGGCGTTTCCGCCGACCGGCCTGCATGACCTGGCCGGCGTCTTCAAGCCTGCTTCCGAAGGCGGCCGCCTGCCGCGTTCGGGCCTGGTCGACATCGCTGCCAGCCAGGAGCCCGATGGCCGCGAAGTGTTCAACAATATCCGCTACGGCGTGTTCGTCACCTTCAAGGCGCCGACCGAATATGCACGCGCCTGCTTCAAGCAATACGGCCTGCTGGTGGACAAGTCGGGCTGGTACGGCTCGATGTGGCGCCCGTTCCATATGATCGGCCTGGAAACCAGCATCAGTGTGCTGTCGGCCGTGCTGCGCGGCGAATCGACCGGCTGCTCCAAGGAGTTCCGCGGCGATGCCGTGGCCACCGCCAAGCGCGACCTGAAGCCGGGCGAATTCCTCGACGGCGAAGGCGGCTACGCAGTCTGGGCCAACGCCATTCCCGCGACCAAGAGCCTGGCCCACGGCGCCTTGCCGATCGGCCTGGCGCATAACGTCAAACTCAAGCGCGCCGTTGCCAAGGACACCGTGGTCCGCTTCGAGGATGTGGAACTGCTCAACGACCTGGATGTAGTGGCCCTGCGCCGCGAGATGGAAAACCAGGCGCGCGGCAACATCCGCTAGGAGCACGCATGGCAAACGCAGATGCATTTGCCGTCATCGCGGAGTTCGAGGTAAAGCCGGCCTGCATGGCGGCTTTTCTCGCGCTGGCGCATGACGATGCCCATCATTCCGTCAACAGCGAACCGGGCTGCCAACGGTTCGACGTGGTGCGGCTCGACGGCTCCAACCATGTGCTGTTCTACGAACTGTACGACGACCGGCGCGCCTTCGACCGCCATCTCGAAACGCCTCACCTCAAACGCTTCCAGGCCGGCTTCCCGGCACTGGTGGTGCGCGAGTTGCCGGTGCGTTTCGGCCAGATGAACCGGCACTGGGAAGGAAGCCCCGCATGAAGACCATCGGCTTCATCGGCACCGGCATCATGGGCTTGCCCATGGCCGGCCACCTGCTGCGCGCCGGGCTGGCGGTGAAGGCATGGAACCGCACGCCGGCCAAGGCCTCGCCGCTGGCGGAGCTGGGCGCGCGCATCGTGCCGTCGGCGGCAGAGGCGGCCAGGGATGTCGACGCGCTGGTCTGCATGCTCAGTTCCGGCCCGGCCTGCGACGAACTGCTGCTGGGCGAACGGGGCGTCATCGCCGCGATGAAACCCGGCACCTTGCTGGTGGTGATGAGTTCCATCCCGGTGGAGACGGCGCGGCGGCAAGCCGCCATTGCCGGTGAACATGGCATCCTCTATGTGGATGCGCCAGTCTCGGGCGGGGAAAAGGGTGCGAAGGAAGCCACGCTGGCCATCATGGCAGGCGGCGCGGCGCCGGCCTGGGAAGCCGCGCAACCGCTGCTGGCCGTGATGGGCCGGCCTACGCATGTCGGCCCGGCAGGATGCGGGCAGCTCGCCAAACTGGTGAACCAGATGATGGTGGCGGCCAACATCGCCAGCGTCTCCGAAGCCATGCTGCTGGCCGAACATGGCGGCGCCGACGTCGCCAAGGTACGCGAGGCGCTGCTGGGCGGCTTCGCCGACTCGACCATCCTGCGCCAGCATGCGCTGCGCATGATCGCCTCGGACTTCACGCCCGGCGGTCCGGCCAAATACCAGCTCAAGGACACCCGCACTGCAATCGCCTTCGCGCACAGCGTGGGCTTGTCCTTGCCGATGCTCAACCAGGCCGACCAGTTGTTTGGCGACATGGTCGAACATGGTGATGGGGAACTGGACCATAGCGGCATCATCCTGGAGCTTCGCAGAAGGCAAGGACTGCCGGCTTAAAACGCATGAATTAAATGGGGCGGCTACGCAATTGCCGTAGCCGCCTCATTCAGGTCAAGCCATCGCCTCACCAGCGGTAACGCGCCGTCGCCAGCACCTGCCGGCCGTTGCCATAGATGCAGCGCGCATCGTAATAGCAGCCGGTGACATAGTCACGGTTGAACAGGTTGCTGCCGGTCAGCGACAAGCGCCAGCTTGGCAAGTCGTAATGGAGCGCAGCATCGAACAAGGCGTAGCCCGGAATGCTCAGCGAGTTGTCCGGTGAGCCGGCGTTGCTGCTGACATAACGCACCCCGCCTCCGAATCCCAGCCCCGATAACGCACCGCCGCGCAGCGTGTAGTCCAGCCACAGCGACGCCATCTGGCGCGGGCGCGGAATATCGATCGGCCATTTGTTCAGGGTGGTTGGGTCGTTGGTCTTGGTGTTCTTGACATCCTGGTAGGTATAGCTGGCGATCACATTCAGGTTGCGGTTGATCTCCGCCACCGCTTCCAGTTCAAAACCGCGCGAGCGGACCTCGCCGGTCTGCACATAGCTGTTGCCGCTGGGATCGTTGAGGTCGACGGTCGTCACGTTCTGCTGCTTGATTTCGAACACGGACGCGGTGATCGAGGTCTTGCTGCTGCCGGGCTGGTATTTGACGCCGGCTTCCAGCTGCTTGCCGGTGGTCGGCTTGAACATGTTGTTGGACGAATCGCGGCCAAGCTCGGGCATGAACGATGTCGAATAGCTGACGTAAGGCGCCAGCCCCGATTCGTCCAGATACACCAAGCCGATGCGGCCGGTGTAGGCGCTGTCCTTTTGCGATTGCGAGGTGTTCGCCACCAGGTCGTCGACCACGCTCTTGGTCCAGTCCTTGCGGCCGCCCACGGTCAGGATCCAGTGCTTGTCGAACTTGATCTGGTCTTGCAGGTACACGCCGACCTGTTCTTGCGTGGCGATCGAACTGCCCGGCGTGGCGCCGTCAAAGATCGACGTGTCGAAGCGAGGATAGACAGGATGATAAAGATTGAAGGATCCCGGAATCAGCACGTCGTATTCCAGGCTGTTTTTGCGCTGGCGCTGGAAGTCCACACCCGCCAGTGCAGTATGCGCGATGGCGCCGGTGGAGAATTTGGCTTGCGCCTGGTTGTCGAGCGCCAGCCGGTAATAATCGAACTTGGCCAGGTAAGCATCGCGCAGCATGGTGCTTTGCGTGGCGTCCGCCGGATCGAGGCCGACGCCGTAGGTCATCTGGTCGTCCAGTTTGACTTTGCTCCAGCGCAGGTTCTGGCGCACGGTCCAGGTGTCGTTGAAGCGATGTTCGAACAGGTAACCCACCGAGTACTGCTCTTTGACATAGTGGTCCCAATCCGGCGAACCGGTGAACAGGGTGCTGGAAATCTTGCCGTTGGGATTGGGCAGGATAGTTCCCGATGCGGGCAGGAAACTGTCCGACGCATTGGTGCGGTCGCGCAGGTAGGTGAGTTGCAAGGTCAGCGTGGTGTCGGTATCGGGCATCCAGGTCAGCGACGGCGCCAGCATCAGGCGCTGGTCCTTGAAGGGGCCGAGCGGCAGGTTGCTGTCGCGCGCCAGGCCGGTGAAGCGGTACAGCAGCTTGCCGTCCTCATCCAGCTTGCCGCTGAAGTCGCCCGCCAGCTGGCGGCGCGAGTTGGTGCCGACCTGCATTTCGAGTTCATGCAGCGGCTGCGCCGTCGGCAGCTTCGACACCATGTTGACGGTACCGCCCGGATCGCCCTGGCCGTACAGCACCGAAGCCGGCCCCCGCAGCAATTCGATGCGCTCCAGCTGGTAAGGGTCGACGCGCCAGCTGGCGAGGTTGATCGTGGTCGGCAGTTGCAGGCCGTCGAGGTAAACGCTGGGCACGAAACCGCGCACCACGGTGTACCAGTCCGAGCGCGTCCCCGCGCCGTAGGATGAGACGGCGGCGCTATAGCGCAGGGCCTCGTTCACGCTTTGCGCGCCCTGGGCTTCGTAGCGGTCGCGGGTGATGACGCTGATCGACTGCGGCGTTTCCAGGATCGAGCTGTCGGTCTTGGTCGCCGTGGCGCTGCGCGTGGCGACATACCCCTGGACCGGGCCGTAGGCGCTTTCTTCCCGTTCACCGCTGACGGTCACAGCGGGCAGCTGGGTCTCGTTTTTGGAGAGGCCGGCGGCTTGCACCGTGAAGGTCTTGTCGGCTTGTTCGCGCACTTCCAGGCCACTGCCGGACAACAGCCTGTCGAGCGCCTCGCGTGCGGTGTAGCTGCCCTTGAGCGCGGGTGCGGTGCGGTCCTTGGCCAATCCGCTGGCGAAGAAGATCTGGATACCGGTTTGCCGCGCCAGGGCATTGAGCGCCCGGTCCAGCGGCTCAGCCGGGATATCGACATTGACCTTGGCGGTCTGGGCATACGATGACGCGGCCAGCAGGATGGCGGCAGCCAGGACGTTCAGGCGCAGCAAAGTGGAACGGCGCGGTGATGCCGAAGGGGTAAAGCGGTGCACGGGTAGTCTCCTTGAAAATGGCTCTCATGGAGATAGCCGAACCAGCCCTGGGGTTACCCAACCCGTATTGAGAAATATTTTTATTTATCTTTACAATTGAGATGACAACGGCCCCCGAGCGAGATCGTGAACAGATCCTTAGCGCGCCTTGATCCGGACAACGCCGTTGCTGCCATCGCGCGCCACGGCCACCGGCAGGATGGCCGGCAGGAGATCGAGCATGGCGTCAGCCCGTGCGGTATCGAACACACCCGACACCCGCAGGCTTCCCAACTCATCATCCACCGGCGCAATGCGCGTGCTGATGTAGCGCTGCATTTCCTGCAAGGCGTCGCGCAGCGGCGTACGGTCGAACATCAGCTTGCCGTCTTTCCAGACGGTCTGCGTGGCGGCATCGACCGCCGCCACGGCTGAGACCTGCTGCCCGACGGCCTGCACCTGCTGGTTCTCGGTCAGGTAGACCGGCTCGCCGCCACTCTGCACCTTGACCCGCCCCCTGAGCACCGTGACCTGCACCGACTCCGGCTTGCGCCAGACATCGAACATGGTGCCCACCACCGTGACGCGGGTATCGCCCGCCTCCACCGTGAAAGGACGATACGTCTTGTGTTCGACATCGAACAAGGCCTGCCCGGTATGCAGCTGCACGCGGCGCGACCGCAAGTGCCAGGCGATATCGAGGCGGGTATCGGTATTGAGGACGATACGGCTGCCGTCGGCCAGCTCGGCCGTCAGCTGGTGCCCCACCGGCGTCGACAGATAGTCGGTGCGATAGGCGGGATCGGCCCACAGCACGGCAACACCGGCTGCGGCCGCGACCACGGCCGCAAGCGCCAGCTTGCCACGCCGGCGCGGCTTGGCGGCGGAGGCCGGCGGCAAGGGAAAACGCTCCATCAGCACATCGCGATGCCGGGCGATGGCTTGCTCGGCGGGCTGAAAATCTCCCGATTGATCCTGCTCGATGCGCATCAGTTTCTTTCGTCCGCTTGCAGTCTTGCACGGCATGCAGCCATACCGACGCGCAAATGCTTCTCCACCATTTGCCGGGAAATGTTCAGGTGCCCGGCAACCTGCGCCTGCGGTATCTGGTGGATCTTGTGCATGATAAAAACCTCCCGGCATCGTGGCGGAAGATTCTCGATAACATTGATCAGCACGTCAAGGTTCTGATGCGTTTCCAGGCGATCTTCGTGGCTGGGGGCATCGGCGGCGCAATCGGGAAGGTCGGCTACCGGCTCGACCAATGCGCGGCGGCCTTCTTCGACACGATACCGGTCGATCGCAAGGTGAGTGGAAACGCGGCGCAAGAAAGCAAACGGGGTGTGCACCGCGGTTTGCGGCGGCTGTTCCAGCAATTGCACGCAGACATCCTGCATCACGTCGCGCGCAAACCCCTTGTCGCCGAAGCGGCGGCGCAAATGATCGACCAGTTCATCGTAGTGATGAACCAGTGCGGAAATCAGCCCTGGAGAAGGATCGCGCTGCAAGAGGGGTACCTGGCGGATGACGTGAAAAACTTCGAAATTATAAATGATAATCATTATTATATTGATATTTCTGTTTTTCGATGGTCCGAAAAGGATGACCCATTTTAAATCGCCGCTTGGGAGATGAGGCCTGCGGCCGCTTTTCATTTTCCCATTGCGTACCGCTCCATATCGCCAAAGCGCTAAGAACCCGCAGCGAAACGCGACCGATATTCCGAGGGCGTCAATCCCAGCTCCTGGCGGAAGACGCGGTGCATCGTGTCCGCCGTTTTCAATCCGCTTCTCTCTGCCACACGATCAATCGTCCATGCGGTCTTTTCCAAATGGCGGCAGGCATGGTCGAGGCGTATCTGCAGCACATGGCGCGCCGGAGTCTTGCCGACCTCTTGCAAGAACCGGCGCGCGAAATTGCGCGGGCTCATGGCGGCGCGGTCGGCAAGCGCGGGAACGCTCAGGTCGGCTTGTGGATGCTCCAGCATCCACACCAGCAATTCGGAGAACAGATCGCTTTCGGCAGCCTGTGCTTCCAAGGTCGAACTGAATTGCCGCTGTCCTCCCGGCCGATGCAGGAACAGGACGAGATCGCGTGCGATAGCCGCGGCGACCGCGTGGCCGAGGTCGGCCTTCACCAGCGCCAAGGCCAGGTCGATACCGGCCGTCACGCCTGCCGAAGTACAAATCCGCCCATCGATGCGATAGATCGCGTCCGGCTCCACCCGCGCCTGCGGAAAGTATTCCTTGAGCGCGGAAATTGCCGCCCAATGCGTCGTGACTGCGCGCCCATCCAGCAAACCGGCAGCGCCAAGCACAAAAGCGCCGGTACAGATACTGCCGACGCGGCGCGCGGACTTGGCATGCGTAGCCAGCCAGGCAACCAGTGCCGGATCCGTCGCGGCGCGGCGGATGGCCTGTTCGTTCCCACCGGCGACCAGCAGCGTATCGATATTTCCGGCAATGCCCGACAAGGGCTCGATGCCGCCCAATGTCAGTGGCGAACGCGTCTTGATGGGGGCGCCGTCGATGGATGCCACACGGATGTCATAGGTGCCGGGAACCTGCTCCTCGGCGCGCGAGAAGACTCCGATCGGGCCGGCCAAGTCCAGCGGCTCGGCCCCGTCAAAGGCAATGAAGACAATTTGGCGGGGCGGGTTGCGGCGAGATGCGGATGGCAGAAAATCAGGCTTCTCTGTCATGGTGATCGATGCCTCGCCAGCCTACGATACGGCTATCGCAATTGTTTAACAGGGACGACATGGAAAGAAGGCGTTTTTTGTTGGGGATGGCAGCCGTTGCCGTGATACCGGCCGGCCGATGTACAACAGCGGCAGCGGCGGCGCATGGGAAGGGCGATGCGCCCTCCCCTTCCATGCCACGTCCGCCGAAGCGCGTACGGCCGCTGGTCGCGATTGTCGCCGACAACCGCGGGACGGAAACCACCGACCTCATGATTCCTCAAGCAGTCCTGACGCGCTCGGGCCTGGTTGACGTAGTCGTGGTGGCGCCGGAGTCCGGAGACATTGCATTGATGCCCGCATTGACAATCGCCACCCAGCAAACGCTCGACGCCTTCGACCGCGCCCATCCCGATGGCGCGGACTATGTGATTGTACCTGCCTTCCATCACGACGAAAGTAGCGGCCCGGTGATCGATTGGCTCAAACGCCAGGCCGGTTCGCATGCGGTCGTCGTGGGAATCTGCGAAGGCGCCAAAGTCCTCGGCCGCGCGGGATTGCTGGATGGCAGGAAGGCCACTACACACTGGTACGCCGCCGACTCCTTGCGCTTGGCCTACCCCACGATGCGCTGGACGCCGCACCGCCGCTACGTCATCGACGGCGGCATTGTGACGACCACCGGAGTAACCGCTTCCCTGCCCGTCTCTCTTGCCTTGGTGGAAGCCATTGGAGGCTCCCGGCCGGCACGGGAACTGGCCGGCCGCATGGGCATCGCCGACTATGGGGACGCCCATCGCAGCGACCGTTACCGTTTGAACGCCAGCCGCATCTGGCGCGTGGTTTCCAACGGCGCCGCCTTATGGAGGCACGAAACGGTGGGCATACCGGTCGATGACGGCGCCGATGGCATCGCACTGGCCCTGACCGCCGACCCGTGGTCGCGCACCTATCGCTCGCAAGCCATCGCCGTCGGAACGGGATCGTCGGTCATCACCCGTGACGGCTTGCGCTTGCGCCTTGCTGATCGACACAAGCCGGACTGGCTCATCCGGCTTGATGCAGGCATGCCTTCCGCCAAGCATCTCGACCGGGCGCTGTCGGCCATCTCCTCCCGCTACGGCGACAGCACGGCCGACCTGGTCGCGCTCCAACTGGAATATCCCTGGCCGGATGGCCTTGGCGATGCAGGCTGAAGAGCACCCGACGAGGACGTAGCGGCGAAAAAAAACCGCCAGTCTAGCCTGGCGGTTTTTTCATCGGGCTTTCCCCGATCAGCGCTTGAGCTGCGACAGGTCGCGCACCGCGCCGCGGTCGGCCGAAGTGGTCAGCGCGGCATACGCTTGCAATGCCTGCGACACCACGCGTTCGCGGTTGCCCGGTTGCCATGCCTTGTCGCCCAGCGCTTCCATGGCGGCGCGGCGCTTGGCCAGGTCGTCGCCGGAGATGCGCAGGTTGATGGTGCGGTTGGGGATATCGATGTCGATCATGTCGCCCTCTTCCACCAGGCCGATGGCGCCGCCTTCGGCCGCTTCCGGCGAAGCGTGGCCGATCACCAGGCCCGAGGAGCCGCCGGAGAAGCGGCCGTCGGTGAACAGCGCGCATGCCTTGCCCAGGCCCTTGGACTTGATGTACGAGGTCGGGTACAGCATTTCCTGCATGCCGGGGCCGCCCTTGGGGCCTTCGTAACGCACGATCACCACGTCGCCGGCCTTGACCTTGTCGCCCAGGATGCCTTCCACTGCGGCGTCCTGGCTCTCGAACACGCGTGCGGTGCCGGAGAACTTCAGGATGCTTTCATCGACGCCGGCAGTCTTCACGATGCAGCCCTTCTCGGCGATGTTGCCGTACAGGACCGCCAGACCGCCGTCCTTGGAGTAGGCGTGCTCGAGGTCGCGGATGCAGCCGTTGGCGCGGTCCAGGTCGCTGGTCTCGAAACGCTCTTCCTGCGAGAACGCGGTTTGCGTGGGCACGCCGCCGGGCGCCGCGCGGAACAGCTTGTGCACGGCCGGGTCGCTGGAGACGCGGATATCGTATTTCTCGATCGCCTCGCCCAGGGTCTTGCTGTGCACGGTCGGGCGCGAAGTGTCGAGCAGGCCGGCGCGGGCCAGCTCGCCCAGGATGGCGATGATGCCGCCGGCGCGGTGCACGTCTTCGATGTGGTACTTGTTGGTCATCGGCGCGACCTTGCACAGGCAGGGCACGTTGCGCGAGATGCGGTCGATGTCGGCCATGGTGAACTCCACCTTGGCTTCATGCGCGGCGGCCAGCAGGTGCAGCACGGTGTTGGTCGAGCCGCCCATGGACACGTCCAGGGTCATCGCGTTTTCCCAGGTTTCCTTGGTGGCGATGTTGCGCGGCAGGATGGAGTAGTCGTCCTGCTCGTAGTGGCGCTTGGCCAGCGCCACGATCTCCCGGCCGGCGCGCAGGAACAGCTCCTTGCGGTCGGCGTGGGTGGCCAGGATGGTGCCGTTGCCCGGCAGCGACAGGCCCAGCACTTCGGTCAGGCAGTTCATCGAGTTGGCGGTGAACATGCCCGAGCAGGAGCCGCAGGTCGGGCAGGCCGAGCGCTCCACTTCGGCCACGTCGGCGTCGGAGATGTTCTTGTCGCCGGCCTGGATCATGGCGTCGACCAGGTCCAGCTTGATGACCTTCTTGTCGGCATTGACGGTCTTGATGACCTTGCCGGCTTCCATCGGGCCGCCGGAGACGAAGATCACGGGGATGTTGATGCGCATGGCGGCCATCAGCATGCCCGGGGTGATCTTGTCGCAGTTCGAGATGCATACCATGGCATCCGCACAGTGGGCGTTGACCATGTATTCGACCGAGTCGGCGATCAGGTCGCGCGAGGGCAGCGAATACAGCATGCCGTCGTGGCCCATGGCGATACCGTCATCGACGGCGATGGTGTTGAATTCTTTGGCTACGCCACCTGCCGCCTCGATCTCGCGCGCCACCAGCTGGCCCAGGTCTTTCAGGTGCACGTGGCCCGGCACGAACTGGGTGAACGAGTTGACCACGGCGATGATGGGCTTGGAGAAATCGCCATCCTTCATGCCGGTAGCGCGCCACAATGCGCGGGCGCCCGCCATGTTGCGGCCTTGGGTGGTGGTATAGGAACGGTAGGTAGGCATGTTGGGTGTCTCCTCAGAGCTGCGAACGAAAAGGAGCACTAGGGTGCCGTGGGCGGCTCCAGTTGTCCAATATATTATTCAGTGCTTTTTAATTCGCGCAGAATATTACAGAAAAGGCCGCCTCAGCGGCCCTGCTTCTTTAGAACCTGTCCGGGATCTCGCCGGCAAAGGCGGATGGCGTTCATTTGCGTACCGCGGCGTCGATTGCGCTCACGATGGCGATGGCCTTTTCGATCACTTCGGCCTGGCTGGCGACTTGCATGCTGACCTTCAGCGCATGAAGCTGTTCCCGGGTTTCCTTGCTGACCGGCACGTTAATGAAACCGTCTGGATCACGAATGAAGCCGGGGTCCTGCCTGCTTTCCTGGGGAATGGATTTTCTGGCCACGTCGTACTCCTTGTTGTTAGGAACTGGTGGTACCCATTATGGGGGTTAGGCTAGCGATCCACCAGCAACAAAGTCTCACTCAATGAGAGAAACCGATGAATGTTTTAAGGCTTGTACCGGCGCCGGATGCACTGCGCACATGCTGACGGTGAACGTACGTTCGGTCCGGTTCAACTGCCGTCGTGTTCCTTGCGGTATTGCTCGGACACGGCGCGCAGCCAGTCGCGCAACGCCTGCACACCGGGGTTGCCGTGCTTGTTCTCGGGCACGATGAAATAGTAGTCCTTGGCGCCCGGCACCCGCATCTCCCAGGGGATGGTGAGCTGGCCGCCGGCGATCTCGTCGGCGACATAGGTGCGCGGCACCAGGGCGATGCCGGCGCCGGCGCGCGCGGCTTCGATCAGCATTGCGTGCATGTTGTAGCGAGGCCCCTTGAGGGTCCGCACGTCGGCCACGCCAGCCAGCTCGAACCAGCGCGACCAGGCCTCGGGGCGTCCCGATTTGTGCAACAGCACATGCGAAAGCAGGTCCATCGGGCGTGCGCATTGCAAAGCGCCGATCAGTGCAGGACTGCACACCGGCACCAGCTCCTCGGTAAACAGGTAGGTACTGATCGCATTGGTCCAGACCGGATGGTCGAAGTGAATGGCGGCATCGAAGCTTTCTTCGGAGAACAGGAAGGGATCTTCGCGCGCGGTGACGTTCAGGGTGATCAGCGGATGCTGCAGGCGGAATTGCTCCAGCCGCGGCATCAGCCACTTGAGGCCAAAGGTCGGCAGCACCGCCAGTTCCAGCGCCACGCGGCCATCGTCGTGCGCCATGGCCAGGGTCGTTTCCATTTCCAGCCGGTCGAGCGTGGCGCGCACCGTCAGGCTGTAGTTGCTGCCGGCTTCGGTAAGCAGCAGGCGCTTCTTGACGCGGCTGAACAGCTTCACGCCGAGGTAATCTTCCAGCATGGCGATCTTGCGGCTGATCGCCCCCTCGGTATAGGACAGCTCCTCTGCGGCGCGCGTGAAGCTCAGATGGCGCGCCGCCGATTCGAACGCCTCCAGCATACTGGTGCCGGGAATTTTTCTTCTCATCGCTCATCCAGAATCAACTGAAGCCCGCGGATTGCGGGCCACGCAGCGCGGTTTATTCTAGCACCCGCCGACACACCGCCAACCCGGCGATCCGGCGGCTGGCGGTGCTTCCGGCAAGCGACAATGCATCAGCCGCACGCGTGAAATTCTGATCCTCCCAGTACCTTACCTGCGAACCGTCATTTTTTCAGTAACGGGCAAGTACTGGCCGACAGCGGCGGGTAGGCATCGTCGCCGGGAACGGTAGCGCGCAGGTTGTAGTAATCCCAGGGCCCCTTCGATTCGGCCGGCGTCTTCACCTGCATCAGGTACATGTCGTGCACCAGCAGGCCGTCGGCGCGGATCTTGCCGTTCTTGGTGTAAAAATCGTTGACCGGCGTTTCCTTCATTTTCTTGATCACCGCATCCGGGTCGTCGGTGCCGGCGGCCTTGACGGCGTTGAGGTAATGCATGGTCGAGGAATAGTCTGCGGCCTGGATGGCCGATGGCATCTTGCCCATGCGTTTGTAAAAACGCTGCGACCACTTGCGGGTCTCGTCGTTGAGATCCCAATAGAAACCTTCGGTGATGAACAGGCCCTGCGCCGTCTTCAAGCCCAGCGCATGAACATCGTTGATGAACATCAGCAGGCCGGCGAATTTCTGCTTGCTGGCCGGGCTGAGCATGCCGAACTCGGCGGCGGTCTTGATGGCGTTGATGGTGTCCGCACCGCCATTGGCCAGGCCGATGATCTTGGCTCCGCTGCTTTGCGCCTGCAACAGGTAGGAAGAAAAATCCGAGGTATTGAAGGGATGCTTGACCGATCCCACCACCTTGCCGCCGGCGGCTTCGATGATGGCCGTGGTGTCGGCCTGCAGCGAGTAGCCGAAGGAATAGTCGGCCGTAATGAAGTACCAGCTATTGCCACCCTGCTTGACGATGTACTTGCCGGCGACGTTGGCCAGCGAGGCGGTATCGTGGTTGTAATGCAGGCTGTAGGGCGTGCAGTCCTCGTTGGTCACGCGCGTGGTGCCGCCGCCGGTGACGATGGAGATGCGCTTCTTCTCCCCGGCCACCTTGATGACTGCCAGCGCCGTCGCCGAACCGGAGATGTCGGTGATCATGTCAACCTTGCGCTGGTCGATCCATTCGCGCGCGGTGGAGGCGGCGATGTCGGCCTTGTTCAGGTGGTCGGCCGCGATCACGTCGATCGGCACGCCATTGACCTTGCCGCCGAAGTCCTCCACCGCCATCTTGACTGCCTCCACCGCCCCCTTGCCGGCGAAATCCGAGAAGGTTCCGGAAAGGTCGGTCAGCACACCGATGCGCACCACGCCGTCGGACATTTTCGGATCCTGGGCCATGGCATTGCCCGCTACTGCCGCCGCTGCCAACGCGATGGCCGCGGCCTGCTGCAAACGCTTCTTCCCTGCGTGATTCGTTTTCATTCCGGTCTCCTCACTTCGATGGTCTTGTTATCCGGCGGCAAGCCGCCTCCCCGGCACGCGGACGCGACCGTGGCAATGGCGGCATGCCGCCTGTTTTTCCGTGCATATCCGCCTGCCGGCCTCGCCGGCAGGTCCTGGTTCAGCGCTGGCGCGCGGCGGCGTGCTCGCCGGCGATGCGTCCGAACACCGCGCCGCGCATCACCGAGGTGGCGCCGGTGTACACCTGGTGGTACAACCCTGCCGCTTCGCCTGCGGCATACAGGCCGGGAATGGCGCGCCCGTCCTGGTCCACCACCTGGGCCGACTTGTTGGTCTTGATGCCGCCATAGGTAAAGCAGATGCCCGGCACGATCGGGTAGGCGAAGAACGGCCCCTGGTCGATGGCGCGCGCCCAGTTCGACTTGCGGATGTCCAGGCCTTCGGCGGCCAGGCCATCCACGTCCAGCGCGGAAAATTTACCCCCGGCCTTGCCGCAGGCGGCGTTGTATTCATTGACGGTGCGCAACAGCGGCGCCGCATCGATGCCGCACAGCGCTGCCAGCTCTTCCAGCGTGGCAGCCTGCAGCGGCGGCTGGTCGGTGCGGATGCTCTTCTTCCAGTTCGGCACGTCATCCATCTTGCGGTCGAACAGCACGTAGGCGATGCCTTCAGGCTGGTCGCCAATGTCGCGCGAGATGTGGTCGTAGTGGATGTCGACCGGACCGGGCGCCTCATCGGTGAAGCGCTTGCCGCGCTTGTTGACCAGGATGCCGTAAGGGAAATTCATCACCAGCGCCTCGGCCGCCGTCGAACGCGGATCGAGCGGTTCGGCGTGGTAGGAGCCGAAGTCGCCGGCCGGCGCGGCACCGTTTTCCAGCGCCATGCGAATGCCTTCGCCGCGATTGAAGTAACCGCCCGGCGCCACCGGCCGCACGTATCTGGCGCTGCTGCCCAAGTAGCGGGTGAGCATCTCGGCATTGCCCTCGAAACCGCCGGAGGCGATCACCACGTTGCGCGTACGGATGGCCTGCCGGCGGCCGGCCTCGCACACCACGTCGACGGCAAAACCATCATCCTCGCGCCGCATGGCGTTGGCGGTGGTCTGGTAGCTGATATGCACGCCGATCTTCTCGGCGTGCGCACGCAGCGCCTCGATCATCGCCAGGCCGCCGCCGGCCGGCATCATGCGCGGCGCCGCGGCAGTCAGGAAATAGGTCGGCATGTTGCTGAAGCGAATGCCGAAGGTCTTGAGCCATTGCACCGTGGGCCCGGCCTGCTGCGCCAGCGTCGACACCAGCTCGGGATCGGTCATGCCGTGCGCCCTGACGTAGGAGGGCCAGTTCTCGTAGTCCGCGCCGACCTCGCCGATGATGTGCGGGTCGAGGTTGTAGCCGGCGTTGGCGATCAGGCGCTCTTCGAAGTCATCGCTGACCTCGTGCTCGTTCTTCATGCGGAAATAGGATTCGGTCCAGCGCGTGTTGCCGCCGAATTTTTCCTTCACCGCGCGTTCCAGCACCAGTACGCGGGCGCCGGCGGCGCGGGCCGACACCGCCGCCGACAAACCCGAGATGCCGCAGCCGATGACCAGCACATCACAGGCAGGCAGCGTATCCGTCTGCGCATTCATCTTGTCTCCTCAGTCTCCGTACGCCTGGCAATTAGCCGGCGTGATCTTGTCGATAGGCGCGGCATCCGCCGCCGGGTCAATACTTGCGAATGAAAGGGTCCGGCATGTCGAGGTCGGTGGAGATCCATACGCTCTTGGTCTCAAGATATTCCTTGATGGCCTCCATGCCTCCCTCGCGTCCCATGCCGCTGTCCTTGTAGCCGCCGAAGGGCGTCGTGAAACTGGTGGAGCGATAGTTGTTGACCCACACCGTCCCGGCCTTGATCTTATCGGACATGAGCATGGCGCGATGCAGGCTCCTGGTCCATACGCCGGCCGCCAGGCCGAAGCGGATGTCGTTGGCGATGCGGATGGCGTCTTCCTCGTCCTTGAAGCGGATGATGGACAGCACCGGGCCGAACACTTCTTCCTGCGCAATGCGCATGCCGTTGTCCACATCCACGAAGATGGTCGGCTCGACGAACTGGCCGCAGCCGAAGCCTTCGCCGGTACGCGCGTTGCCGCCGAACACGCAGCGCGCGCCTTCGTTCTTGGCGATGCCGATGTAATCCATGATTTTCTCGAACTGCGGTCGCGTGGCCACCGGGCCGACCTGCACATCGGAACGGGTGGGGTCGCCGAGCTTGGCCTTGCTGGCGATGGCCACCAGGCGCTCGACGAATTCGTCGTGGATGCTCTCCTGCAGCAGCAGGCGCGAACCGGCCATGCAGGTCTGGCCGCCGGCCGAGAAGATGCCTGTGATCACGCCGTTGGCCGCGCGCGCCAGGTCGGCGTCGTCGAAGATGATGTGCGGCGACTTGCCGCCCAGCTCCAGCGAAACGCGCTTGAAATGCTGCGCGCCCAGCACGTTGACCTTGCGCCCGCCCTCGTCGCCGCCGGTGAAGGCGATGCGCGGCACCTTGGGGTGCGTCACCAGCGGCTCGCCCACTTCATGGC
This sequence comes from Herbaspirillum chlorophenolicum, assembly GCF_001189955.1. Lineage (GTDB taxonomy): Bacteria > Pseudomonadota > Gammaproteobacteria > Burkholderiales > Burkholderiaceae_D > Herbaspirillum > Herbaspirillum chlorophenolicum. The sequence goes on from NZ_LFLT01000051.1 coordinate 17,582, forward strand.
CGAAGCCGGTCAGCACGTTGAACACGCCCGGCGGGAAACCGGCTTCGACGAACAACCTGGCCAGCTCAAACAGCGATACCGAAGTATGTTCCGACGGCTTGGCCACCACCGTGTTGCCGGCCGCCAGCGCCGGCGCCACCTTCCATGCCGTCAGCAGCAGCGAGGAGTTCCACGGCGTGATGGTGGCGACGACGCCGACCGGCTCGTACTTGGTGTAGTTGAACACCTTGGGCTTGTCCATCGGGATCACCGCTCCCTGTACCTTATCGGCCAGGCCGCCGTAGTAGTAGAAGTACTTGGCCATGTACCTGACCTGGCCGCCGACTTCGCTCTTCAGCTTGCCGTTGTCGCGGCTCTCGGCCAGCGTCAGCGTCTCGGCGTGCTGCTCGATCAGTTGGCCCAGCTTGTGCAGCAAGAGGCCGCGGTCGGTGGCCGACATCTTGCCCCACGGCCCCTGCATGGCGGCTGTGGCCGCCTCCACGGCGCGCTCGACGTCATCCTTGTTGGCGCGCGGGATCTGCGCCCAGGCTTCGCCGCTGAACGGGTCGAGCGAATCGAACCACTGGCCCGACAGGGGATCGACCCATTCGTTGTTGATAAAAAGCTGATAGCGCTGCGCCATGCTGTCTCCTCGGGAATGTGGCTTCCGTTTCCATTGATGAAAAATTATTGTGTTCGCCGGGGGGTGTTGGCAAACGATTAATCGTCATCAGTTTGTGCGGAAATGGAATCAACATCGCAGCATTGCCCCTGTCCATCCAAGGCAAGAGGACGCCGGGCCGGCGGCGTTACCGCCCCCCCGAACCCGGTACTGTTCGCCACGTTGCATGGCGAAGGGGGCGTCAACGGATTTATTTTTCCTTGGCCACTGCTTCGGCCAGCATCGCATCGCCCACGACGTGGCTGCCATTGGCCTTGAGCGCCTCGCCGGCGCCGCGGATATCGCGCACTTCCTTGTTCTGGCTGAGCTTGCGCTTGCCGGCCAGGCGGGTGATTTCGATTTCGATGCCGACGATGGCCTTGAGCATCGTGTCGATGAAATCGGCCGGCGCGTCCGACATCTTCCACGACGCCGGCTGCGCCGCCTCGTGGGTACGCGTCAGCCGCGCCACCACGCCGCGCACATAGCGCTCGTCGTCGCGGATGACGATGCGGCCGTGGGCATGCACCACCATATAGTTCCAGGTCGGCACCTGCTTGTGCGCCTCATGCTTGCTGGGATACCAGCTTGGCGAGACATAGGCGTCGCCGCCTGAAAAGATCACCATCACCTCGTCGCCGTCGGCCAATTCGCGCCACAGTGGATTGGCGCGCGCCACGTGGGCATGCAGCGTACCCAGCGCGCCCTGCGCCGGGTCGAGGTGGAACGGCAGATGGTTGGCGTCCAGCCCGCCGGCGCCATGCGAGACCAGCACGCCGAACGGAGAACTGGCGATCATCTGGTGCAGGACTTCGGTGCGCGGTTCGTCGAAGTGGGCGGGTACGTACATGGCGGCTCCTGGCAGCTTGGCTGGGTAGTGGGGATGGCAGGGATGGCGGCGTCAAACGGGATGAATTCAATGCCAAATCCCGTTTTCGCCAATTTCATTGGATCGGGATCATGTTAACCGATAGCAGCCGCATAACGGCGTGCCACTTCCGGCCAGTTGACGACGTTGTAGAAAGCGCCGATATATTCCGGCCGGCGGTTCTGGTAGCGCAGGTAGTAGGCATGTTCCCACACGTCCAGGCCGAGGATGGGAGTGTTGCCGCCCATCAGCGGGCTGTCCTGGTTGCCGCTGCTTTCGACCACCAGGTTCTTTTGCGGCGTCACCGACAGCCAGGCCCAGCCGCTGCCGAAACGCGACACCGCGGCCTTGGTGAAGGCTTCCTTGAAGGCGTCGAAACCACCCAGCTCGGCATCGATGGCGGCGGCCAATCTGCCGTCCGGCTTGCCGCCGCCGCCCGGCGCCATCACCGTCCAGAACAGCGCATGGTTGGCATGGCCGCCACCCTGGTTGACCACGGCGGCACGGATGTTGTCCGGCACCTCCTTGACGCGCGAGACCAGTTCCTCCACCGTCAGCCTTTCCCATTCGGTGCCGGCCACGGCGGCGTTGAGGTTGTTGACGTAGGTCTGGTGATGCTTGGTGTAGTGGATTTCCATGGTCTGCGCATCGATGTGCGGCTCAAGCGCATCGTAGGCATAGGGAAGGGCTGGCAGGGTATAAGGCATGGCATTGCTCCGTGATATTGAATGTCCCGGCCGTGGAGTTGGCCGGGTTCGGAGGCTGCCGGGTGGGTGGCGATGGACGCTTTTGGGCTCAGCCCAAAGGACTAAAAGATTCAATTCTAGAGGGAAATGCGGAAGACTTATCCCTGCCGCCAGCAGGGGCTCCCGCATTCAACCGCGTGCTGCGTTATCTTCCGGAGCAGGCTTCGGATCAGTTCTGGGGAACCGGCATGGCCGAGCTCGGCAAGCCGAACACCTTGTCGAAAGCGAGGTTGAACAGGTAGGTGTAGACCATGAAGAATACGATCAGGCCCAGATCCAGCACGAAGGCATCCCACAGGCCGATACCCAGCCACCAGGCGAACAACGGCACCAGCATCAGCACCAGCCCGCCCTCGAACCCGAGGGCATGCGCGATACGGCGGCCGACGCTGCGGCCGCGCTTGGCCTGGCGCGCTTCCCAGCGCTCGAAGATGCCGTTGAAGATGAAGTTCCAGATGAAGGCGACGGTCGACGAAGCCACTGCCGCCGCGGTCGAATGGGCGCCGTCATGGCCGGCGATCACCGCCAGGCCGAAGGTGGTGAAACCGATCGCCAGCAGCTCGAACGTACAAGCGTAGACGAATTTGCGTTTGAAACCTTGCATGGTAATTCTCCTGATTGGATTGCAGGCCGCCAGCCACGACATATGGAACGGCCTTGGGTACAAGAAGAATTCTATGGTTTAATTACTGATAGAAGAAGTCAGCTTCTTTCAATTTTATTGATAGATAAAGAGACAACATGGCCTTCTCCAGCGACAATGTGAAAGTCTTCCTGGCGGTGCTCGACGGCGGCTCCTTCTCGGCCGCGGCGCGCATGCTGGGGCGCGTGCCTTCGGCAGTCAGCATGGCCATCAGCCAACTGGAGGCCGAACTGGACCTAGTGCTGTTCGACCGCACCGCGCGCGACGCCCGTCCCACCGACATGGCGCGCGCGCTGGAGCCGGACGCGCGCCTGCTGGCCAGCACCCTGCGCCAGCTCGACGCCCATGCGCTGGCCATGCACCAGGGGCTGGAACGCAAGCTGACGCTGGCCGTCGCTCCCGAACTGTTGTCGGTACCCTGGGCCAAGCCGCTGGCGGTGCTGGCCGAGGAGTTTCCCTCGCTGGAAGTGGAAGTCCTGTCTTCGCCGCAAGCCGATGCCATGCGCATGCTGTATGAAGACTGCGCGCAACTGGCAGTGGTATTCGAGCGCCACGCCGGCAACGACCGCGAAGCTTTCCAGGAATTCAGCAGCGAAATGCTGGTGGCGGTGATCTCGCCGCAGCATCCGGCATTGAAGACCAAGAAACGCAAGCTGCGCTACGAAGACCTGTACGATATCCGCCAGATCGCCGTGGCCAGCCGCGACGCCAGCGTCTCCGACCCGCGCTTTTTCCTCGCGCGCCAGATCTGGCGCACCGACAACCACCTGGCTACGCTGTCGCTGGTGCGCGAGGGGCTTGGCTGGGCCTACCTGCCGCACAGCCTGGTGCAGGCGCAAATCGACTCGGGCGCGCTGATCGCCATCGATTTCGACAACATCAGCAATCAGTTGCGGCTGTGGGTGGACGTGGTGTGGAACAAGGACAAGCCGCTGGGGCTGGGGGCGCAGCGCTTCATCGCATTGATGCGGGAGATGGCGCCGAGCAGGCGCAAGGGGAAATGAGGATGGCGGGTTGCCGAACGCCGTTGTCCTGACTTTCGTCAGGACAACGGCGTTTGGATTGAAACCTGTGGCCCCATCAAGGCAGCACTTTGGACTCCGCCTTGGACGCCAGCAATTTCACCAGCAGCCGGTCCCGCTCCGCCGCTACCTCCGCCGACGTCATCCCCTGCATCTGCTGTTCCACGCCCGCGCGCAGGATTTCCTTCAGCCCGTCGGTGATCGCCGGCGTCCCCAGGTCCGCCCACCAGCTCTCGATCGGCGGCCCCAGATGGTCCAGCATGTGCTTGATGCCGCCCTCGCCGCCGGACATGTGCAGGTTCAGGTAAGGCCCCATCAGCGCCCAGCGCAATCCCGGGCCATAGGCAATCGCGGTGTCGATATCCTCGGTGCTGGCCACGCCCTGCTCCACCAGGTGGAAGGCTTCGCGCCACAATGCCGCCTGCAGGCGATTGGCGATATGGCCCTTGACCTCCTTGCGTACATGGATCGGCTTCTTGCCGATGGCGGCGTAGAAATCGATAGCGCCTTGCACCGCTTCCGGCGAGGTCAGTTGGCCGCCGATGACTTCCACCAGCGGGATCAGGTGCGGCGGGTTGAAGGGATGGCCCAGCACCACGCGCTCGGGATGGCGGCAAGCCGCCTGCACCTTGCTCATCAGCAGGCCCGATGAGCTCGACGCCAGGATCACCTGCGCCGGCAGGGCGGCATCCATGCGCCGGAACAGGTCGGTCTTCAGGTCTTCGCGCTCGGGCCCGTTTTCCTGCACGAAATCGGCGCCTTGCAGCGCATCTTCCAGCTTCTCGAAAAAACGCAGGCGGGAAACCGATGCGCCCGGCGCCAGGCCCAGCGTTTCCAGGCTGGGCCAATGGCGCGCGACGGCCTCGCGCAATTTCTGTTCGGCGTCGGGCATGGGGTCGGTGGCCGATACGTCCAGGCCCTGAGCCAGGAAATACGCGACCCAACTGGCGCCGATCACGCCGGTGCCGACCACGGCAATCCGCTTGATCCCACCTGTGCCTCGTGTGCCGCCTGTTTGCTGCATTTGCCTCTCCTCTTCTCGTTTCTATTTGATGGTTCAGGACACGGCGAACACATAGGTGCGCCCATGTCGCCGGCTCGTTCCAGGCCGGCCGGTTTGATTATCGGTATGACAAGAAGACGCCTTCTTCTCCCGGAAAAATCAGGTCCCGCCCTGAAAAGACTGCAGCTTATCACCTGCCAACGGCCATCTTTACGCTATCATCGCGCACAAACAAACCGCCCCATAGACAACAATCAAAACAAAGGCATTCCCCATGTTCATGTACCTTCCCTTCCTGCTGGCGCTGCTGGCCGTGATCGGCATCGTGATCGGCTGGAGGACGTTCAGTTTCGCAATGTGGCTATGCGCACTGTGTGTGACGCTGTATTGGTTCAGCTTCCACGCGACCAGCCCGCTCAACCTTTCCTTCTGAGGCCGGCCGCCATGAACCAACCCATCCTGTCGTCTTCACGCGACCGCGCCACTTCCGGCGGCAACATACTGAACGTGCTGGGGCTGCTGGCTGTTTGTGCCTCGCTGGGCATCGCCTTTTATTATCAGCTGTCCCTGAAAGAACTCCCCTGCCCCCTGTGCCTGCTGCAGCGCGCCGGCCTGATCCTGACCGGCATCGGCCTGATGATGAACGTGCGCTTCGGCGTCAGGAGCGCGCACTACGGCGTCGCGCTGGCCGGCGCACTGGTCACCGGCATCGTCGCGCTGCGCCAGGTATTGCTGCACATCGCGCCGGGCGACGCCGGCTACGGTTCTACCTTCATGGGCCTGCATTTCTATACGCTGGCCGCGCTGGCTTCATTGGCGGCAGTGGCCGGTATCGCGGCGCTGCTGATGCTCAAGAGCTGGGAAATGCCGACCCGCTTCCCGGCGTGGAAATCGGCCGGCGGCAAATTGGCCTGCATTCTCTTCCTGCTGCTGGTGGCCGGCAACCTGGCCTCGACGGTGCTCGAATGCGGCGCCGGCGCCTGCGAAGACAACCCCACCTACTACCTGCTGCTCGGCAAATAAAAAAAGCCGGCGCAGAAAGAACCGTTTGGTTCCCTCCGCGCCGGCATCAAGTCCGACGGCTCAAGACTACTCATGCATGGCGCTTAGGACCTGTTCACGGTCTCGG